>JAOPVX010000138.1 GCA_025965975.1 Mycobacterium sp.
TCGAGTGGACGGTGGTGAACACCGAAGTCGAGGCGCTGCAGCTGGAATACAACTGGATCAAGGAGTTCGACCCGCGGTTCAACATCCGCTACCGCGACGACAAGTCGTATCCGGTGCTGGCGGTGACATTGAACGAGGAGTATCCGCGGCTGATGGTTTACCGCGGGGCGAGGCGCAAGGGCGTTCGTTACTTCGGGCCGTATTCGCACGCCTGGGCCATCCGGGAAACCCTCGACTTGCTGACCCGGGTGTTCCCGGCGCGCACGTGTTCCGCGGGAGTATTCAAGCGGCACAGGCAAATCGGTCGGCCATGCCTGCTCGGCTACATCGACAAGTGCTCGGCGCCCTGCATCGAACGGGTCAGCGCAGCAGAGCATCGCCAGATCGTCAATGACTTCTGCGATTTCCTTGCGGGCAAGACGGACCGGCTGGCCCGCGACATGGAACAGCAGATGAACGAGGCCGCCGAGCAACTGGACTTCGAGCGGGCGGCCCGGTTGCGGGACAACATCTCCGCGCTGAAGCGGGCGCTGGAAAAGCAGGCCGTGGTATTGGGTGACGGTACCGACGCCGATGTGGTGGCGTTCGCCGACGACGAACTGGAAGCCGCCGTGCAGGTGTTCCACGTCCGCGGTGGACGGGTGCGCGGCCAGCGCGGGTGGATAGTCGAAAAGTCAGGCGAGCCGGGCGAATCCGGCCAAGGACAACTCGTAGAACAGTTCCTGACACAGTTCTACGGCGACCAGGCCGAACTGGACGGGGCGGCAGACGAGTCGTTGAACCCGGTGCCGCGTCAGGTGCTGGTGCCGTGCCTTCCGGGCAACGCAGAGGAGTTGGCGACGTGGCTGTCACAGCTGCGGGGCTCGCGGGTATCGCTGAGAGTGCCCCAACGCGGCGACAAGCGTGCGCTCGCCGAAACCGTGAAGCGCAACGCCCAGGATGCGCTGGCGCAGCACAAGCTCAAGCGCGCCGGCGACTTTACTGCGAGAACAGCTGCGCTGCAAAGCATTCAGGACTCCCTGGGTTTGGCCGAAGCGCCTCTGCGCATCGAATGTGTGGACATCAGCCACGTCCAGGGCACCGATGTGGTTGCGTCGCTGGTGGTGTTCGAGGACGGGCTGCCGCGCAAGTCGGACTACCGGCATTACGCGATCAGGGACGCCGCCGGCGAAGGCCGCTCGGACGACGTTGCGTCGATCGCGGAGGTGACGCGGCGGCGGTTCCACCGACACCTGCATGACACCCAGCACCCGACCGAGCTTGCACCGGAAGGAAAGTCGCGCAAGTTCGCCTATCCGCCCAACCTCTACGTCGTCGATGGCGGCGCCCCGCAGGTCAACGCTGCCGCGGCGGTGCTCGACGAACTGGGCGTCACCGACGTCGCGGTCATCGGGCTGGCCAAGCGGCTTGAGGAGGTGTGGGTGCCGTCGGAGCCGGATCCCATCATCATGCCGCGCAACAGCGAGGGGCTCTATTTGCTGCAACGGGTGCGTGACGAAGCACACCGGTTCGCGATCGCCTACCACCGCAGCAAGCGGTCGAAGAGGATGACGGCGTCTGCGCTGGACTCGGTGCGCGGGCTGGGGGAGCACCGGCGCAAGGCGCTGGTCACCCACTTCGGCTCGCTGGCGCGGCTGAAGCAGGCCAATGTCGAGGAGATCACCGCGGTCCCAGGGATCGGCGTCGCAACGGCAAGGGCGGTGCTGGAGGCGCTTGGCGTACCGCCCGATTCCGAAGCGCCCGCTGCGGTTATCGGCAATGATCAGACCAGGGCATCGGGATGACAGAGCACATGCACGAGGAAATGCGCGATGGCGCCGGCGAAGACGATAGCGCCGATTCGGGCATTGACGTGGTCCTGGTCACGGGGCTGTCCGGCGCTGGGCGCGGCACGGCGGCGAAGGTGCTGGAGGATCTCGGGTGGTATGTCGCGGACAACCTGCCGCCCGAGCTGATCGCCCAGATGGTCGAGCTTGGCCTGGCGGCGGGTTCGCGCATCACCCAGCTGGCGGTCGTGATGGATGTGCGCTCGCGTGGTTTCACCGGTGATCTGGATTGGGTGCGAACCGATCTGGCCACCCGCAACATCACGCCGCGGGTGTTGTTCCTTGAGGCCTCCGACGACATCCTGGTGCGCCGCTATGAGCAGAACCGGCGCAGTCATCCCCTGCAGGGCAACCAGACTCTGGCCGAAGGCATTGCCGCCGAACGGACGATGCTCGCGCCGCTGCGAGCCGTGGCGGACCTGGTGATCGACACGTCGACGCTGTCCGTGCGTGCGCTGCGCGAAAGTATCGAGCGGGCGTTCGGCGGCGAGACCGTTGCGTACACCAGCGTCACGGTCGAGTCGTTCGGGTATAAATACGGGCTGCCGATGGACGCCGACACGGTGATGGACGTGCGCTTCCTGCCCAACCCGCACTGGGTGGATGAGCTGCGGCCACACACCGGTCAACACCCTGCGGTGCGCGATTACGTGCTCGGTCAGCCCGGCGCCGCCGAGTTTTTGGACACCTACCATCAGCTGCTGGATGTCGTGATCGACGGTTATCGCCGGGAAGGGAAGCGCTACATGACCGTCGCCATCGGCTGCACCGGCGGCAAGCACCGCAGTGTCGCGATGGCCGAGGCGCTGGCGGCACGACTACAGCACGGCGCATCACTATCGGTACGGGTGCTGCACCGGGACCTGGGCCGCGAATGAACCCACGGATCGTGGCACTCGGTGGCGGGCACGGGCTCTACGCCACGCTGTCGGCCGCTCGCCGGCTCACCCCGCACGTCACCGCGGTGGTCACCGTCGCTGATGACGGCGGATCGTCGGGGCGGTTGCGCAGCGAGCTGGATGTGGTGCCGCCGGGTGATCTGCGAATGGCGTTGGCGGCGTTGGCATCCGACAGCCCGCATGGCCGGCTGTGGGCGACCATCCTGCAGCATCGGTTCGGCGGAAGCGGGGCGCTGGCGGGCCACCCCATCGGCAACCTGATGCTGGCCGGTCTCAACGAGGTGCTGGCCGATCCGGTGGCGGCGCTCGACGAGCTGGGCCGCATCCTCGGCGTCAAGGGCCGGGTGTTGCCGATGTGCCCGATGGGGTTGGGGATCGAGGCCGATGTGGCGGGCCTTGAATCCGATCCGCGAATGAGCCGGGTGATCCGCGGCCAGGTGGCGATCGCCACCACGGTTGGCAAGGTGCGGCGGGTACGGCTGCTGCCCGGGGATCCGCCGGCCACCCGGCAGGCGGTGGACGCGATCATGGCCGCCGACCTGGTGGTGCTTGGGCCGGGATCGTGGTTCACCAGCGTGATTCCGCACGTGCTTGTGCCCCAGCTTGGCGCGGCGCTGCAGGCCACGACGGCACGGCGGGCGCTGGTGCTGAACCTGGTGGCCGAGCCGGGGGAGACCGCGGGCTTCTCGGTCGAACGACACATCCATGTGCTGGCCCAACACGCGCCGGAGTTCACCGTGCACGACATCATCGTCGATGCCAGTCGGGTGCCCGGCGAACGCGAGCGTGAGCAGTTGCGTCGCACCGCGAACATCCTCGACGCCGAAGTTGAGTTTGCTGACGTGTCCAGACCTGGTACACCTTTACATGACCCGGCGAGGTTGGCCGCGGCCCTGGAGGGTGTGCGTATACGTGGGATGGCGCCGACTCCCAACATCCAGGAGCCGACCGTGCCCACACCGACAGTGAACGGACCGAGAGGTGACGACCCGTGGCGATGACGGCCGAGGTCAAGGACGAGCTGAGCCGGCTGGCGGTCAATTCGGTGAGCGCTCGCCGCGCCGAGGTGGCGTCCTTGCTGCGCTTCGCCGGGGGTCTGCACATCGTGTCCGGACGCGTGGTGGTGGAGGCCGAAGTCGACCTCGGGATCATCGCGCGGCGGCTACGCAAGGACATTTACGACCTGTACGGCTACAACGCCGTTGTGCATGTGCTGTCGGCCAGCGGTATCCGCAGGAACACCCGCTACGTGGTGCGGGTGGCCAAGGACGGTGAGGCGCTGGCGCGCCAGACCGGACTGCTCGATCTGCGCGGCCGACCGGTGCGGGGGCTGCCGGCGCAGGTGGTCGGCGGCAGCGTCGCCGATGCCGAAGCGGCTTGGCGGGGAGCGTTTTTGGCGCACGGCTCGCTGACCGAACCGGGCCGGTCGTCGGCGCTGGAGGTGAGTTGCCCTGGGCCGGAGGCGGCGCTGGCGCTCGTCGGTGCGGCGCGGCGGCTGGGAGTAAGCGCGAAGGCGCGCGAGGTGCGGGGCAGCGACCGCGTGGTGGTGCGCGACGGGGAAGCCATTGGCGCGTTGCTGACGCGGATGGGCGCCCAGGACACCAGGCTGACCTGGGAAGAACGCCGGATGCGCCGCGAGGTACGGGCGACAGCCAACCGGTTGGCCAACTTCGACGATGCCAATCTCCGGCGATCGGCGCGGGCGGCGGTGGCCGCAGCGGCCCGGGTGGAGCGGGCGCTGCAGATCCTCGGCGACACCGTGCCCGACCATCTGGCCGCCGCGGGCAAGTTGCGCGTCGAACACCGGCAGGCGTCGCTGGAGGAACTGGGCCGGCTTGCCGACCCGCCGATGACGAAAGATGCTGTGGCAGGTCGTATTCGGCGATTGCTGTCGATGGCCGACCGCAAGGCCAAGCAAGAAGGAATCCCCGACACCGAGTCCGCCGTCACGCCGGACCTACTCGAAGACGCCTAGCCCTATCCGGCTGCGGATTGAAGGCCTGGGCGGTGCCCATACTCCGCCCCAATCCGGCCAGCGCGACGCTGCCCGACAGCAGCGCCGAAACGATGATCCTCTTCACGTTGTGGGTGGTGCTCATGATTCTCCCTGCGTGCGAAGTCTCCCGGTCGTCCAGGGTTGCCCCTTGCGGGCCAGACTCAGCATCTGAAGCGGCCCTTGAAGGATTCTTGGTGGTCCGTGGATCCGAGCGGGACCATCGGTGCAATCGCGCGAAGACCTTCTAGTTCACCGATATCGAGGGTTCGACCCTTCGGTGGGATGCGGGGTGGCGCTACGGCCAAATTGAGGGGGCCCGAGCAGAACTCGAGCAACTACGGTGATCCCATGGCGACGTTGAGGGTCGGTGCGGCCTTCCCTGATCCACCCTTTAACGGGATGCCGGACAACGCCGGGCTGGACATCGACCTGATGACCGCGATCGCCGGGGCGCTCGGCGCGACCGTCGAGTTCATCGGGTACGAAGGCCGCGACTTCAACGGCATCTTCGACGCCCTCAACTCCGGCGACTACGACTGCGTCGCGGCCGGTACCACGGTGACTCCAGAACGTGAGACGAAGGCCGCATTCGTCGCGCCGTATCTCATCTCAGGCCAATCGCTCGCCGTCGACACGTCGCGGCTTCCGAACGTCAGGTCCACAGATGACATCGAAGGCCTGACCATCGGCGTGCAGCAGGGCAATACCAGCCAGCCGATCGCCGACCGGCTCGTCGCCGCAGGCAAAGCCGCGCGCGTTCGCGTATACGACTACGGCGCCATCCGCGTCGCGCTGACAGATCTGACCACCGGCGCGTGCGACGTGTTCATGAAGCTGGCGCCGGTGCTCACCGAATTGGTCAAGCCGGTTGCCGGTGTTGAGGTCGTGCAGCGAGGGCTCTCCGTCGAGAACATCGCGATCGCCGTCCCGCTGGACGACCAGGGACTTCTCCGTCACATCGCGGACGCTCAGGAAGAGCTGGAGCAACAGGGCGCGCTGCAACGGATACGACGGAAATGGCTTGGCAATCCGTACGCCGACCAGAGCCTGGCCGTGCACTGACCAGCCCGTGCGTGGCGAGTATCACACCACTAGGCTGGCCGATGAGCATCAAGGCAAGAAAAGGGAGACACACGTGACCATCCGGGTAGGCGTTAACGGCTTCGGCCGAATTGGACGCAACTTCTACCGGGCCCTCGAGGCGCAAAAGGCCGAGGGCAAGAGCACCGACATCGAGATCATCGCCGTCAACGATCTCACCGACAACGCCACTCTGGCGCACCTGCTGAAGTTCGACTCCATCCTTGGCCGCCTGCCCGAGGATGTCAGCCTCGAAGGTGACGACACCATCGTGGTCGGCAACACCAAGATCAAGTCGCTCGAGGTCAAGGAGGGGCCTGCCGCGCTGCCCTGGGGTGACCTTGGTGTCGACGTCGTCGTCGAGTCCACCGGCATCTTCACCAATGCCGCCAAGGCCAAGGGTCACCTTGATGCGGGGGCCAAGAAGGTGATCATCTCCGCGCCCGCCACCGACGAGGACATCACGATCGTCATCGGCGTCAACGACGACAAGTACGACGGCAGCCAGAACATCATCTCCAACGCCTCGTGCACCACGAACTGCCTCGGCCCGCTTGCCAAGGTCATCAACGACGAGTTCGGCGTGGTCAAGGGACTGATGACCACCATTCACGCCTACACGCAGGACCAGAACCTGCAGGACGGCCCGCACAAGGACCTGCGTCGCGCGCGCGCCGCTGCGATCAACATCGTGCCGACCTCAACCGGCGCCGCCAAGGCGATCGGCCTGGTGCTGCCCGAACTCAAGGGCAAGCTCGACGGCTACGCGCTGCGCGTGCCGATCCCGACCGGCTCCGTCACCGACCTGACGGTGGAGCTCAGGAAGTCGGCGAGCGTCGAGGAGATCAACGCCGCGTACAAGGCCGCCGCCGAGGGTCCGCTGAAGGGCATCCTGAAGTACTACGACGCGCCGATCGTGTCCAGCGACATCGTCACCGACCCGCACAGCTCGATCTACGACTCGGGACTGACCAAGGCGATCGACAACCAGGCCAAGGTGGTCTCCTGGTACGACAACGAGTGGGGCTACTCCAACCGCCTTGTCGATCTGGTCGCACTTGTCGGCAAGTCGCTATAGCCCGATGGCCGTCAAAACCCTCGACGATCTACTGGCAGAAGGGGTTTCGGGACGTGGCGTGCTGGTGCGCTCGGACCTCAACGTCCCGCTGGACGGCGACGGCAACATCACCGATCCCGGCCGCATCATCGCGTCGGTACCGACGCTGAAGGCGCTGTCCGACGCCGGTGCCAAGGTCGTCGTCACGGCGCACCTCGGCCGGCCGAAGGACGGTCCTGACCCCAAGTTCTCGCTTGCCCCGGTCGCCAGGGCGCTGGGGGAGCAGCTCGGCCGCCACGTTCAGCTGGCCGGTGACGTCGTCGGGTCCGACGCGCTGGCCCGCGCCGAGGGCCTGACCGACGGTGACATCCTGTTGCTCGAGAACATCCGTTTCGACCCCCGCGAGACCAGCAAGGCCGACGCGGAGCGGCTGGCGTTGGCCAAGCAGTTGGTCGAATTGGTCGGGGCCCCGGACGGTTCGGCGGGCGCTTTCGTGTCCGACGGCTTCGGGGTGGTGCACCGCAAACAGGCGTCGGTCTACGACGTCGCCACGCTGCTGCCGCACTACGCGGGCACGCTGGTCGCCGCCGAGATCAAAGTCCTTGAGCAGCTGACCAGTTCGACCGAACGGCCCTACGCGGTGGTGCTCGGCGGCTCGAAGGTGTCGGACAAGCTGGCCGTCATCGAGTCGCTGGCTTCCAAGGCCGACAGCCTGGTGATCGGTGGCGGCATGTGCTTCACGTTCCTTGCCTCGCAAGGTGTTTCGGTGGGTACCTCGCTTCTCGAGAAGACCATGATCGACACCTGCCGCAAATTGCTCGACGACTACGGCGATGTGATCCACGTGCCCGTCGATATCGTCGTCGCCGACGAATTCAAAGCCGATTCGCCATCGGAGACCGTTGCGGCCGACCGCATTCCGGACGGCAAGATGGGCCTGGACATCGGGCCTGGTTCGGTCGAGCGGTTCACCGCGCTGCTGTCCAACGCCAAGACGATCTTCTGGAACGGCCCGATGGGCGTCTTCGAGTTCCCCGCATTCGCGGCGGGCACCAAGGGCGTCGCCGAGGCGATCATCCGCGCGACCTCCAAGGGCGCGTTCAGCGTCGTCGGCGGCGGTGATTCGGCGGCCGCGGTACGCCAACTGGGCCTGCCCGAGGACGGCTTCTCCCACATTTCCACCGGTGGCGGGGCCTCGCTGGAATACCTTGAGGGCAAGACACTGCCTGGCTTGGAAATATTGAGTAGTGCTGATCCTTTGAAATGAGGCGCTAGTTATGAGCCGCAAGCCGCTGATCGCCGGCAACTGGAAGATGAACCTCAACCACTTCGAGGCGATCGCGCTGGTGCAGAAGATCGCCTTCTCGCTGCCGGACAAGTACTTCGACAAGGTCGACGTCGCTGTGGTGCCGCCGTTCACCGACCTGCGCAGTGTGCAGACCCTGGTCGACGGGGACAAGCTGCGGTTGACGTATGGCGCGCAGGACTTGTCCCAGCACGACTCCGGCGCCTATACGGGTGAGATCAGCGGCGCGTTCCTCTCGAAGTTGGGTTGCACCTACGTCGTCGTCGGGCACTCCGAGCGGCGCACGTACCACCACGAGGACGACGCGCTGGTCGCGGCGAAGGCCGGGGCCGCCTTCCGGCACGGGCTGATCCCGATCGTCTGCATCGGCGAGCACCTCGAGGTGCGCGAGGCCGGCAATCACGTCGAACATTGCGTCGCCCAACTGCAGGGCTCGCTGGCCGGGTTGTCGGCCGAGCAGATCGGCAACTCCGTGATCGCCTACGAGCCGGTATGGGCGATCGGCACCGGCCGGGTGGCCAGCGCCGCCGACGCCCAGGAAGTCTGCAAGGCCATCCGCGGCGAGTTGGGCAAGCTGGCTTCACCGCAGCTCGCGGCCGGGATCCGGGTGCTCTACGGCGGCTCCGTCAACGCCAAGAACATCGGTGAGATCGTCGCGCAGGAGGATGTCGATGGCGCCCTGGTCGGCGGCGCGTCGCTGGACGGCGAGCAGTTCGCCACCCTGTCGGCGATCGCCGCTGGTGGCCCCCTGCCCTAGCTGAGCCGCGTCAGCCTGTAATCTGGCGGTCATGGAATTGGGCCTGCAGATCACCCTGGTCGTGACCAGTGTGCTGGTCGTGCTCCTGATACTGCTGCACCGGGCCAAGGGCGGCGGCCTGTCCACCCTGTTCGGCGGCGGCGTTCAGTCCAGCCTGTCCGGGTCGACCGTCGTGGAGAAGAACCTCGACCGTCTCACGCTGTTCGTGACCGGCATCTGGCTGGTGTCGATCGTCGGTGTTGCCCTGCTTATCAAATACACCTGACGCGGCGATGACCGCGCCGCGGTACGGCCATCGGCCGTACCGAGCGCCGTGTGAGGGCAGGCCAGGCTGTATGCAACCTGTCAGGATGGCCCGCCCACAGCGATTTCGGTGCCAGGAATCATTCAGCACCAACCCATAGGATCGCCCGCGATGTCCGGCTTGGTCACCAACCAAATGCGCTGCTTCATCCAAGGCGGGTGTTCGTGGTCAGACTTCTTCGTGCCTGCGCGGTTGGTGTCGCGCTTCTCTGCATTGGTCATGGGCTGGCCGCGGCCGACCCGCCGCGCTCACGCGGATGACCGTCAACTCCGTGCCGAACATGGCCGCAACGGCCTTCACCGGAGAGGGCTTCGTCACAGGCAAGGCCGCGGCGGTGATGGCGCGATACCCGTCAATTCGGGCACATTGGTTCTCGGCCTTCAGTTGGGCTGTCAGGTCGACCTCAGTGAGGGCGGCAGCCTCGGCGTCGGCGCCGACGCCGGTATCAGCCCCGGCTTCAGCAACGGCGGTAACCTGCTCAACGTCATCGGCCCCTACGCAGAAGTGAACGGAAACGCCTCGATCAATCTTCTGCCCGGCACGATCACGAATCTGGGGCTCGGCAAAGAGGCGCTCAAGGGGCGCACCGGCGAGATCGTGATCCACGGACGCGCACGTCAAGGTCGATGCCTGTGGAGGACAGGTGTCCGTCCGGTTCTTCGCCTCGGTGATGATCGACACCGATAAGTCCGACGACAGTGTCAATGCCTACGGCGACATCCTCACGCTGTGAGCACTTCCCGGATGTCCCCTCAACAAGGCCACCGGCGGCGGCGGCCTTCGTGTTCGCCGGGTCGGTCACCCTGCTTCCGGTCGGCGTCGCCAACGCCGACTGCAGGAGCGCCGGTGATTTCGGCGCCGGCGCGGGCGGTGGCAACGGAGGTGGAGGCGCGCAGCCGACACCCATCGTCATGCCCGACGGTCAGACGCCTCCGCCGGCCACACCATCGTCGGGCTCGGATTCGACAAGCACCTCCACTCCGCCCAAACCGATCGTTGCGGCGGCTCGGCGTCCACGGCACCGACGACGAGCGCAAGCACTGGCACGATACCGACCCCGATCGTGACCGCGCAGGGCTAGCGCCCTCGCCATGCGCCGAGTCGGGTCCGCGCCGATACTGGGGGCATGGCCGAGGTCTCCGATATCGCGCTCGCGCCGATCGGTTCGGTGCGCCGCACCCAGGTCGGACGCGAGGCGACCGAGCCGATGCGCGAAGACATCCGGCTACTCGGCGCAATCCTTGGCGACACGGTAAGGGAGCAGAACGGCGAGGAGGTGTTCGACCTCGTCGAGCGCGCTCGGGTGGAGTCGTTTCGGGTGCGCCGCTCCGAGATCGATCGCGCCGAGCTGGCCCGCACATTCGACGGCATCGACATCCATCAGGCCATCCCCGTCATCCGGGCCTTCACCCACTTCGCGCTGCTGGCCAACGTCGCCGAGGACATCCATCGCGAACGCCGCCGCGCCCTGCATGTCGCGGCCGGCGAACCAGCGCAGGACAGCAGCCTGGCCGCCACGTACTTGAAACTCGACTCCGCCGGGCTGGATTCGGCGACGGTGGCCGACGCGCTGACCGGGGCGCTGGTGTCGCCGGTGATCACCGCCCATCCCACCGAGACCCGCCGCCGCACGGTGTTCGACACACAGCACCGCATCACCGAACTGATGCGGCTGCGCCTGCACGGGCAAAGCCAGACCGAGGACGGCCGCGACATCGACCGCGAGCTGCGCCGCCACATCCTCACGTTGTGGCAGACCGCGCTGATCCGGTTGTCGCGGTTGAAGATTCAGGACGAGATCGAGACCGGGCTACGTTACTACCAGGCCGCGTTGTTTGAAGTCATCCCGCAGGTCAATGCGGAGGTGCGGACCGCGCTGAAGGCCCGCTGGCCCGACGCACACCTCCTCGAGGAACCGATGCTGCGGCCCGGTTCGTGGATCGGTGGTGACCGTGACGGCAACCCCAACGTCACCGCCGACGTGGTTCGGCTGGCCACCGGCAGGGCGTCCTACACCGCGCTTGAGCACTACTTCGCCGAAATCACCGCCCTGGAAGAGGAACTGTCGATGTCTGCGCGGCTGGTGACGGTCAGCCACGAGCTCGCCGGGTTGGCCGACAAGTGTCACGAGCCGGCCCGCGCCGACGAACCATACCGCCGTGCGGTGCGGGTCATCCACGGGCGGCTGACCGCAACGGCGGCCGAGATCCTCGATATTCAGCCCGAACACGAACTCGACCTCGGCCTCGAGCGCTACCTGACGCCGGCCGAGCTGCTCGCCGACCTCGACGTCGTCGATCGGTCGCTGCGCGCCAACGGCAGCGGGGTGCTGGCCGACGACCGGCTGGCCAGGCTGCGGGAAGCCGTGCACGTCTTTGGTTTTCATTTGTCCGGCCTCGATCTGCGGCAGAACTCCGACGTGCACGAGGAGGTCGTCGCCGAATTGCTGGCCTGGGCGGGCGTGCATCCCGACTACCGGTCGCTGCCCGAGCCGGAACGCGTCGAGCTGCTGGTCGCCGAACTGGCTACCCGCAGGCCGCTCACGAACGATGACGCCGACCTGTCGGAGCTGGCCCGCAAGGAGCTCGACATCGTGGTCGCGGCCGCGCGGGCCGTTCATGTGTTCGGGCCGCAGGCGGTGCCCAACTACATCATCTCGATGTGCCAGTCGGTGTCCGACATGCTCGAAGCGGCGATTCTGCTCAAGGAGGCGGGATTGCTCGACGCGTCAAGTGACGAACCCTTCGCGCCCGTCGGCATCGTGCCGCTCTTCGAGACGATCGACGACCTTCAGCGCGGCTCGTCGATTCTCGAAGCGGCGCTGGACCTTCCGCTCTACCGCGCCGTTGTGGATGCGCGCGCGCAAAGCCAGGAAGTCATGCTCGGCTACTCCGACTCCAACAAGGACGGCGGGTACCTTGCGGCCAACTGGGCGCTGTACCGCGCCGAGCTCGACCTGGTCGAGTCCGCACGCAAGACCGGAATCCGGTTGCGGCTCTTCCACGGTCGCGGCGGAACCGTCGGACGTGGCGGTGGCCCGAGCTATGACGCCATCCTGGCGCAACCGCCCGGCGCGGTGAAGGGGTCGCTGCGCATCACCGAGCAGGGCGAGGTGATCGCCGCCAAGTACGCCGAGCCGCGGATCGCGCATCGCAACGTCGAGACGCTGCTGGCGGCCACGCTGGAAGCCACCCTGCTCGACGTCGAGGGGCTTGGTGACGCCGCGGGCCCCGCCTACGAGGTACTCGACGAGCTGGCCGCGCGCGCCCAGCGCGCGTACGCCGAGTTGGTCCACGCGACACCGGGATTCGTTGACTACTTCAAAGCCTCCACCCCGGTCAGTGAGATTGGGGCACTCAACATCGGAAGCCGACCCACGTCGCGCAAGCCCACCACGTCGATCTCCGATCTTCGGGCCATCCCGTGGGTACTGGCCTGGAGCCAGTCGCGGGTGATGCTGCCCGGCTGGTACGGCACCGGAAGCGCGTTCGAGGCGTATGTGGCCGACGGCGGCCCCGATGGGCAGGGTCGGCTGGAAGTGCTGCAGGGCCTCTATCGCCGATGGCCGTTCTTCCGGACGGTGCTGTCGAACATGGCGCAGGTGCTGGCGAAATCCGACATGGGATTGGCCGCGCACTACTCCGAACTCGTGGAGGACGAGGCGCTGCGGCGGCGGGTGTTCGACAAGATTCTCGACGAGCATCAGCGCACGATCCGCATGCACAAGCTGATCACCGGTCAGGACGACCTGCTCGCGGACAACCCTTCGCTGGCACGCTCGGTGTTCAACCGCTTCCCGTATCTCGAGCCGCTGAACCATCTTCAGGTCGAGCTGCTGCGGCGGTACCGCTGCGGAGATGACGACGAACTCGTCCAGCGCGGCATCCTGCTGACCATGAGCGGGCTGGCTACCGCGTTGCGCAATAGCGGATAGCGCAGGGATCGGCCGCTCGGGCCACCCCGCCGATCTGTGCGGGCACCGGCCTCGGGTGGCCGGTCCACTCGGGAGTCAGCGCGTACCGCCCGAGCAGATGTGTCATGCCGGCCGTCATCGCTGCCAGCGAGAACGGCTGGGCGGGGCAGGAGTGCCTGCCATGCCCGAACGCCGTTACCAGCATTGGTGACGGCAACGCGCCCCGGTCGGCAAGCCGATGACGATGCCACCGATCTGGATCCCAATGCTGCAGCCCCGGCGCGACGGACGTGTTCAGCAGGGGCAGCAGCGTGGCGATCGTCCAGCCGGCCGGCACGCGGTAGCGCACTTCGCCGGTGTCGAAGTCGACCGGCGCCAACACGGCGCGCGACATGATCGAGCGCTGCGCCATCCGCGTGCTCTCCAGCGCGCAGCGCTGCGCCAGTTCCCTTTCGCCGTCGGCCACGCGGCGCAGATGCGTCGGGTGCTCGAGCAGGTCGACGAATGCCCAGCCGAGCGCCGCCATGAGATTCGACATCGACGCGATGTGGATCAGCGCGACGTCCAGTGCGATTCCGCGCATGCGGACATCCGGCGGCTCCGACGACCAGGCCTCGACGATCCGGCCGAACAGCGCCTCGTCGGTCACCTGGCCGGAATCGGTGCGTTGCACCGCGGTTGCCAGGAGTTCGACGACGTCGTCGAGCGCCGCCCGCTCGGCGCGCATGTCCGACGCGGCGACGGCCGCCATCGCGTCGGGATGCACGAACGCGTCTGACCCGTCAAGGGTGTCGAACGACTCAACAAGGCGATCGAAGACATCGCCGTGCGCCGATCCGGGTCCCGCCCACGAGGCCAGCCCCATTCGGTGCCCGAGCCGGCGGGTGAGATCGAACAGGTCAACGGTGCCATGAGGGCCCAGCTCTGCCACGGTCTGTTCGAGCGCCCGGTCGAGATTGACCAGATACGAGGCAACGTCGTCGCGCCGGAACAACGAACCGGGCAGGGTTCGCCTGCCATCGAAAATCTCGCCGGGAAGCTTGCGCCGCAACATCAAATAGTCGGCGAGGCCCTTGCTCGCGATCTCCTCGGGCAACCCGTAGAACGACTCGACGCCGACCCGCGAGAACGTGAACAGGTAATGGTCGGGACCGCTCGCCACGACGAACGTGTCGCCGTGGCGGGCACGGGCTTCGGCGATCGCGGCGACGGCGTCGCCGACCGTCACGTCCCACGGCAGGCCGGTGCCCTGCGCGTAGGGCGGCGCGGGAGTCGGGAAGCTGTGCGGCACTAGAGGCCGGTGGTGCGGCGCACCTTGTTGACTGCTCCGCGCACGGCTTGTTCGGTTGCGGCCAGTGGTGACATCACGGATTCGCCGATGCCGACGATGCGCTCGACGCGCGAAACGATGCTCTCCAGCCGGTCAACCACTGCGGTGAGGCGGGGGGCGAGTTCGTTGATTCGGCTGATCGTTTCGTTGAACCGCGCCAGGGTGGCATCGAGGTTGCCCGTCGAGTTGTTGAGGTCGACCAGCGTTTCACTCAGGCCTACCAAGATGGTGTCGACCTGGTCCACCGTGACGTCCGCGTTGAGCGCGGCCTGCGCCAGCTTGCGGATCCGCTCGGTCCCGGTGCGGGCCCCGGCCTTGCCACCTCTGTCTGCCATGACGGTCATTATGACCACACCCGTTGAACCAGCGGAGCAGACCGGTCGTCTGAGATGCGTGCAGCCGACGAGGGACGCGCCGACTACAGCTTGGCGGCGGCGTCCTCGTCAAGCAGCCACACCGTGGCCTGGCGGCCGACCGCGCCTGCGGCGGGCACGTCCACCGGCTTGGCGCCGCCGATAGCGGCGGCCACCGCATCCGCCTTTGCCGCGCCCGAGACCACCAGCCACACCTCCCGTGACCGCTGAACCGCGGGCAGCGTCAACGTGATTCGACGTGGCGGCGGCTTGGGGGAGTCGGAGACACCGACCACCAGCCGGTTCGTTTCGCGCACCGCGGGTGACTCGGGAAAGAGCGAGTTGATGTGGCCTTCGTCGCCCATGCCAAGCAGGTGCACATCGAAGTCCGGCGCCGGCTGGCCGTCGTCGGCGTTGGCGGCCAGCACGTGCTCGTAGTCCAGCGCCGCGGCGTCAAGGTCATCGCCGAATTCGCCGTCGCTTGGCGACATCGGATGCACGTTGGCGGCCGGGATGTCGATGTCGTCGAGCAGCGCCTCGCGCGCCTGCTTTTCGTTGCGTTCGCCGTCGTCTTCTGGCACGTACCGATCGTCGCCCCAGTACAGATGCACCTTCGACCAGTCGATCTTCTCGCCGCGCTCGCCGACCCTCTTGAGCAGTCCGACGCCGGTACCGCCACCGGTCAGCACGATCTGAGCCTTGCCGCGTTTTTCGATCGCATCGGTGATC
The DNA here is from genome assembly GCA_025965975.1 of Mycobacterium sp. Classification (GTDB taxonomy): domain Bacteria; phylum Actinomycetota; class Actinomycetes; order Mycobacteriales; family Mycobacteriaceae; genus Mycobacterium. The sequence continues at coordinate 15,551 of JAOPVX010000138.1, forward strand.
GCGCCGACCAGTCGATCGCCTGCCGCGGCGACCAACGCATCGGTGTCGGGGTACTTCTCGATGACGGCCGGCCGCTTGCGCGAGGAGAAGTCTGCATCCGACGAGCGCTCGCGCGAGGAGAAGTCTGCATCGGTCATACGTACTTGACCTTGTCGATGCCCTGCAGCGCCTCGTAATAGATCTCGTCGGCGTCCAGCCTGCGCAGGTCCTCGGCGAGGCATTCCTTGGCTTCCCTGCGCGCCAGCGGAATCCGCGCCTCGGGCCTTGCGGTGCGGGTCAGCGTTGCGGTCACACCTTTCTGCGGCCGGCTCAACGTGACCGTCTCGCTCGGACGCACGAGTTCGACCTTCAAATCGCCGACGGCGCGCTGCACGGGACCGTCGATCCGGCTCGCCAGCCAGCCCGCCAGGACGTCCAGCGCGGGTTCGCCCTTCAGTCCTGACACCAGCGCCGAGTTGATCGGCTCGCACGGCGGCTGGTCGATGGCCGAGGCCAGCAGCGCGCGCCAGTAGGTGATCCGGCTCCACGCCAGATCCGTATCACCGGCGGTGTAACCCTGCAACCGGCCCTTGATCGCGGCGAGCGGGTCGGCGCTGTTGGTGGCATCGGTGATCCGCCTGATCGCCAATTTGCCAAGCGGATGCTCCGCAGGCACTTCCGGCGCAGTGGCGGGCCACCAGGCCACCACCGGGGTGTCGGGCAGGAGGAACGGAAGCACGACGCTGCTGCAGTGATCAGCCAGCTCGCCCTGCAGCCGCAGCACCACGACCTCGCCGGCGCCTGCGTCGCCGCCGACCCGAATCTCGGCGTCCAGCTGTGGTTTCGGGGCGCTGCGGTCGCCGGGAAGCACCGCAATCACCCGGCATGGATGCTCTCGGCTGGCGAAGTTAGCCGCCTCGACGGAGTCCTCGAGGATGTCTTCGGTGTCCGGCGCGATGACAAGGGTCAGCACCCGGCCCATGGTGATTGCGCCGCCCTCTTCGCGCAGCCCGATGATCTTCTTGTTGACCTCGGTGGTTGAGGTCGCGGGCAACGTGACAATCATGGTTGTCGGTTCTCCCCCTGCGCGTCGCGCGGGTGGGCCCCCCGCTTGCGTGGGGAGTGCCCCCACGCAGTAGTGTTCGTCACGGGCGCCTCCATTCGCGGCCCAGCCGGTGGACCATGTCGAACGCGGATGACGGGCCCCACGTGCCTGACTCATACGGTTCGGGCTTGCCGTGCGTGGCCCAGTAGTCGAGCACGGGATCGAGGATCTCCCACGACAATTCGACTTCCGCATTCACCGGGAACAACGACGGCTCACCGAGCAGGACATCGAGGATCAGCCGCTCATAGGCCTCGGGGGAGTCCTCGGCGAACGATGAGCCGTAGGAGAAGTCCATGTTGACATCGCGGACCTCCATAGCGTGGCCGGGCACCTTCGACCCGAAGCGGGTGGTGATGCCCTCGTCCGGCTGCACTCGAATGACCAAGGCGTTCTTACCCAATTCCTCGGTCATGGTCGCGTCGAACGGCAGGTGTGGAGCCCGCTTGAAAACCAGCGCAACCTCAGTGACCCGCCTGGGCAGGCGTTTTCCGGTGCGCAGAAAGAACGGCACACCCGCCCACCGGCGAGTGTCGATCTCCAACGTGATCGCGGCGAAGGTCTCGGTAGTCGAGTCCTTGGAAAAGCCGTCCTCCTCCAAGAGCCCGACCACCTTCTCGCTTCCCTGCCAACCCGCCATGTACTGCCCTCGGGCGGAGGTCTCGTCCACGGGCTGCATCGGTCGGGTGGCTGACAGCACCTTTATCTTCTCCGCCTGCAGTTCGTGCGGGCTGAAGCTGACAGGTTCCTCCATCGCGGTCAACGCCAGCAGCTGAATGAGGTGATTCTGGATGACATCGCGCGCGGCCCCGATGCCGTCGTAGTAGCCGCCGCGGCCGCCAAGCCCGATGTCCTCTGCCATCGTGATTTCGACGTGGTCGACGAAGTTCGCGTTCCAGATCGGCTCGTACAGTTCGTTGGCGAACCGCAACGCCAGGATGTTCTGAACCGTCTCCTTGCCAAGGTAGTGGTCGATGCGGAACACCGATTCCTCGGGAAACACGCTGTTGACCACGCCGTTGAGTTCGCGGGCGCTCGTCAGATCGTGGCCGAACGGCTTCTCGATCACCACCCGGCTCCAGCGGCCCTGCTCCTGATGGGCCAGCCCCGACTTCTTGAGTTGCTCGCACACCACAGGAAAGGCCTTGGGCGGGATCGACAGGTAGAACGCGTGATTGCGGGCGGTGCCCCGCTCCGTGTCCAATTTGTCCAGCGTCTCCGCCAGTCGGCCGAACGCCGCCTCGTCGTCAAAGGTGCCCCGCACGAACCGGATTCCCTCCGCCAGCCGGTCCCAGACCTCCTGCCGGAACGGGGTACGAGCGTGCTGCTTGACGGCGTCGTAGACGATCTTCGCGAAATCCTCATGGACCCAGTCGCGTCGCGCGAACCCGATGAGGGCAAAAGACGGCGAGAGCAGACCGCGATTGGCCAGGTCGTAGATGGCCGGCATCAGCTTCTTGGTGGCCAGATCGCCGGTGACTCCGAAGATCACCACACCGCATGGGCCGGAGATGCGTGGCATCCGCTTGTCGCGCTTGTCCCGCAGCGGATTACACCAGTCCGCGTCGATGGACGCGCCCTTGTCGGTGACGGCGGTCATTGCTTGGCGGCGTCGAGCTGTTCCTGGGTGGCGTCGAGCAGTTCGAGCCACGACTTCTCGAACTTCTCCACTCCTTCGTCCTCGAGCACGCGGAATACGTCGGGCAGATCGATGCCGGCCGCGGACAGCTTGTCGAACACCGCCTGAGCCTCCCCGGCCTTACCGGTGACGGTGTCGCCGGTGATGGCGCCGTGGTCGGCCACTGCGTCAAGTGTCTTCTCGGGCATGGTGTTCACGGTGTTCGGGGCGACGAGTTCGGTGACGTAGAGGGTGTCCGAGTACTCAGGATTCTTGACACCGGTCGACGCCCACAGCGGCCGCTGGACGCGGGCGCCCTCGAGCGTCCCGTAGCGGGCGCCGCCGACGAACACCTCTTCATAGGCCGCGTACGCCAGCCGTGCGTTGGCCACCCCAGCCTGGCCGCGCAGCGCCAGCGCTTCGTCGCTGCCGATCTTCTCCAATCGCTTGTCGATCTCGGTGTCCACCCGCGACACGAAGAACGATGCCACCGAATGGATCTTGGACACGTCGTGCCCGGCCTCCTTGGCGGCCTCAAGGCCGGCAAGGTAGGCGTCCATCACCTCGCGGTGGCGTTCGACCGAGAAGATCAGCGTCACGTTGACCGAAATGCCTTCGGCGATAACTGCGGTGATAGCGGGCAGGCCCGCAAGCGTGGCGGGGATCTTGATCAGCAGGTTGGGCCGGTCGACGATCTTCCACAGTTCGACGGCTTGCAGGATCGTTTTGTCGGTCTCGTGTGCGAGCCGCGGGTCGACCTCGATCGACACCCGGCCGTCGACCCCGTCGGACAATTCATACTGCTTGGCCAGTACGTCGCAGGCGTTGCGCACGTCGTCGGTGGTGACGGTGCGGATGGTGGCGTCCACGTCGGCGCCGCGCTCGGCCAGCTCTTTGACCTGTTCGTCATAGGCGTGGCCCTTCGAAAGCGCGCCCTGGAAGATGGTCGGGTTCGTCGTCACCCCGACCACGCATCTGGTGTCGATCAACTCCTGCAGGTTGCCGGTCTGGAGTCGGTCGCGAGACAGGTCGTCCAGCCATACCGAGACACCCGCCGCGGACAATGCCGCAAGATTGGGATTCTGAGCCATCAGTTCGCCTTTCGAATTTCAGTTGTCTAATGATCGCTCCGCGGCGGCCACCACGGCCTCCGGGGTGAACCCGAACTCGCGGAACAACGTCTTGTCGTCGGCGGACGCGCCATAGTGCTCGATGGACACGATCTCGCCGGTGTCGCCGACCAGCTTGTACCAGCTCTGGGCGATGGCGGCCTCGACAGCGACACGCGCCGACACCGCGGGCGGCAGCACGCTGTCGCGGTATTCGACGGGCTGTGACTCGAACCACTCGACGCATGGCATCGACACCACCGTCGCGGTGATTCCCTTGTCCGCCAATATCTTCTGCGCAGCCACGGCCAGCTGCAGCTCCGACCCGGTGCCGATCAACACCACATCGGGGTTCTCCAGTGGCGCACCGCCAAGCACGTAGCCACCCTTGGCAACACCCTCGGCGCTGGTGCCCTCGAGCACCGGGATGCCCTGGCGGGTGAGAATGAAACCGACAGGACCGCTGTCGGCGCCCCGCGCGACGATGGTGCGCCATGCATACGCGGTCTCGTTGGGGTCGCCGGGCCGCACCACCGACAGGTTCGGGATGGCCCGCAGCGCCGCGAGGTGCTCGATGGGCTGATGGGTGGGACCGTCCTCGCCAAGGCCGATGGAGTCGTGCGTCCAGATATAGATGGTGTCGATGTCCATCAGCGAAGCCAACCGCACCGCCCCGCGCATGTAGTCGGAGAACTGCAGGAACGTGCCGCCGAAGGCGCGAGTCGGGCCGTGCAGCACGATGCCGGACAGGATCGAGCCCATGGCATGCTCACGCACGCCGAAATGCAGCACGCGCCCGTACCAATCGGCCGTGAACTCCTTGGTCGAGATCGACGGTGGCCCGAAAGACGGGACGCCCTTGATGGTCGTGTTGTTGCTGCCCGCCAAATCCGCAGACCCGCCCCAGAGTTCGGGCAGCTTCGGCGCGACCGCGTTCAGGACCTCGCCGAATGCCGCGCGGGTGGCCAGCCCCTTCGAGCCGGGCTCCCAGTGCGGGATGTCGGCATCCCAGCCGTCGGGCAGTTCCTTGGCCAGCAGGCGGTCGAGCAGCTTCTTGCGCTCCGGTTCCCGCTGCGCCCACGCGTCGAAGTCGCCCTGCCACTTGTCGTGGGCTTCCCTGCCGCGGGCGACCAGCCTGCGGGTGTGCTCGATGACCTCGTCACGCACCTCGAACGACTTCTCCGGGTCGAATCCAAGAATCTCCTTGACGGCGGCGACTTCGTCGGCACCGAGATCCGAGCCGTGCGCCTTGCCGGTGTTCATCTTGGTCGGGGCCGGGTAGCCGATGATGGTGCGAATCGCGATGAACGACGGCTTGTCGGTGACGGCCCTGGCCGCCGCGATCGCCTCCTCGATGGCGACGACGTTCTCACCGCCCTCGACAACCTGTACGTGCCAGCCGTACGCCGCATAGCGGGCGGGGGTGTCCTCTGTGAATGCGATGTTGGTGTTGTCTTCGATCGAGATCTCGTTGTTGTCCCAGAACACGATGAGGTTGCCCAGCTGCTGGGTGCCCGCCAGCGAGGAGGCCTCCGACGTCACGCCTTCCTCCATGTCGCCGTCCGAGGCGATCACATAGATGAAGTGGTCGAACGGGCTGGTCCCTTTGGCGGCATCCGGATCGAACAGGACGCGCTCATACCGTGACGCCATCGCCATCCCGACCGCCGACGCCAGGCCCTGGCCCAGCGGCCCCGTGGTCATCTCGACGCCCCTGGTGTGGCGGAACTCCGGGTGCCCCGGCGTCTTCGACCCCCAGGTGCGCAGTGCCTCGATGTCGGCGAGTTGCAGCCCGAACCCGCCGAGGTACAGCTGGATGTAGAGCGTGAGGCTGCTGTGCCCGGCCGACAGGACGAAGCGGTCCCGTCCCAGCCAATGGGTGTCGCTGGGGTCGTGGCGCATCCGGCGCTGGAACAACGTGTACGCAAGGGGCGCCAGGCTCATCGCCGTACCCGGATGGCCATTGCCGACCTTGTGCACCGCGTCGGCCGCCAGCACGCGTGTGGTGTCCACCGCGGCCGAATCCAACTCGGTCCAGTCGTCGGGGTGATGGGGGCGGGTGAGCACCGAGATGTCTTCGAGTGTGGTCACGAGGCGCACTCCTTGATCAGTCGAGGATAAGTCGAGCTCGGCAATCCGCTTCCCTCAATAGCCTAGTGCGCGCGGCAGGGCACCCGCAGGCCGCGTTGCGCACGATTGGGGCGCCGTTCACCAGAATCGACCCTGCGGTGACATCACCAGAATCGACCCTGCGGTGACAGCGACACCCCCGAGCGGTCTACCATCGTCTGTAGTAGACGCTGCGCCCTGCGGCGACCCGAGGAGTATTTGCGTGAGCATTCGCGAAGGCGTTGGGCTCGGCGACGGGTCGCAGGCACAGCGACTCCGGCGACGAGTTCGCACCGCGCTCCTTGGCTACCTTTCGTTGACGAAGCCGCGGGTGATCGAGCTGCTGCTCGTCACCACCATCCCCGCGATGCTGCTGGCCCACCGCGGCAGCGTCGATCCGCTGCTGATCCTCAACACTCTGGTGGGCGGGCTGCTGGCGGCGGCGGGCGCCAACACGCTGAACTGCGTGGCCGACGCGGATATCGACAAGATGATGAAGCGCACCGCGCGCCGGCCGCTGGCCACCGCAACCGTCCCGCGAAGCCATGCGCTGGTGTTCGGGCTGGCGTTGTCGGTTGGCTCGTTCTTCTGGCTGTGGTGGACGACGAATATGCTGTCCGCGCACCTGGCGGGGGCGACCATCGCGTTCTACGTGCTGGTTTACACGCTGCTGCTCAAGCGGCGCACCTCGCAGAACGTGGTGTGGGGCGGGGCGGCCGGCTGCATGCCCGTGATGATCGGCTGGTCCGCGGTCACCGGGACCATCCAATGGCCCGCGCTGGTGATGTTCGCGATCATCTTCTTCTGGACGCCGCCGCACACCTGGGCGCTTGCCATGCGCTACAAGGAGGACTACCAGGCGGCAGGGGTGCCGATGCTCCCCGCGGTCGCCACCGAGCGCCAGGTCACCAAGCAGATCCTGGTCTACACCTGGCTCACCGTGTTGGCGACACTCGCGCTGGCGCTGGCGACCGGCTGGCTGTATGCGTCGGTGGCGACGCTGGCGGGCGCCTGGTTCCTGGTGATGGCCCATCAGCTGTATGCCGGCGTGCGCCGCGGTGAGCCGGTGAAGCCATTGCGACTGTTCCTGCAGTCCAACAACTATCTCGCGGTGGTGTTCTGCGCGCTCGCCGTGGATTCGGCGCTGGCGCTGCCCACGCTCCTGGGGCGCTAGCTCTTGGGGCGCAAGCTCTTGGGGCGCAAACTCTTAGGGCACTAGCACGAACTCTTAGGGCACAGGCACGAACTCTTAGGGCACAAGCACGAACTCTCAGGGCACAGGCACGAACTCTTAGGGCACAAGCACGACCGAGCCGACGGTCTTGCGGCCCTGTAGGTCGCGGTGGGCCTGCTCGGCGTCCTCGAGGCGGTAGCGCTCGCTGATCGTGACGGTGATGGTGCCTTCGGCGATCGCGTTGAGCAGTTCACCTGCGCGCCAAGCGAATTCGTCCGCCGTGCGGGTGTAGTGAATAAGGGTGGGGCGGGTGAGGAACAACGATCCGGCCGAGTTGAGCCGTTGCGGATCGAGCGGCGGAACCGGCCCGCTGGACGCGCCGAACAGCGCGACTGTGCCGCGGATCGCGCAACTGGCCAGGCTCGCATCGAACGTGGCCGCGCCGACGCCGTCGTACACCGCGGCGACACCGCCGTCGGTCAGTTCCTTGATCTGGGCGCCGAACTCCTCGGGGTCCTCCGGATAGTCGAGCACATCGACGGCACCGGCCTTCCGCGACATCTCGGCCTTCTCCGGTGTCGACACGGTGGTGATGACGCGCACCGCCTGGCTGGTGGCCCACTGCGTCAGGATGAGTCCGACACCGCCCGCACCGGCATGCACAAGAACGGCGTCGCCCTCCTGCACCGGATACACCGACTTGATCAGGTAGTGCGCCGTCATCCCCTTGAGCAGGGACGCGGCGGCCGCGTCAGGGCTGACGCCCTCGGGCACGTACGCGACGAAATCGGCTGGGGCGACGCAGTATTCGGCGTAGGCACCGTCGGCCTGTGCGGTGACAACCCGATCGCCGATGCGCAGTGCCGCGACGTCATCGCCGACCGCCTCGACGGTGCCACAGACCTCGGTGCCCAGTACGAACGGCACCTCCCGCGGGTACTGCCCTGACCGGAAGTAGGTGTCGATGAAGTTCACGCCAATGGCCTCGGCCTTGATCAGCACCTCACCGGGGCCGGGGGAGGGCCTTGGGCTGTCGACGTGGGTCAGGACTTCGGGTCCGCCGGTCTCGGCGACTTCAATGGCCTTCATGCTGACTATCCTGCCAAGGTGAAGCTCGCCCGGCCGGACCTATTCCATCCACGCATCGTGTTGGCCGGTTGCCCGGCACTGCCCGAGGGCGACGGTGACGACGACGGGCTGGTGGCGGCGCTGCGTACTCGTGGCCTTCATGCCCGCTGGCTGTCGTGGGACGACCCGGAGACGCTGGACGCGGACCTGGTGATCGTGCGCGCGACGTGGGACTACATCGACCGGCTCGACGAGTTCCTCGGGTGGACGCGGCGGGTCCGCAATCTGCTCAACGCCCCGAACGTGGTGGCGTGGAACACCGACAAGCGGTACCTCGCCGACCTGGCGAAGGCCGGTGTGCCGACGATCGTGAGTCGATTCTTCGGGCCAGGCGAGCGGGTCCGGCTGCCGGCCGGCGAGGTGGTGGTGAAGCCCGCAGTCGGTGCCGGATCTATAGGGGCGCAACGGTTTACCGATCCCGATCAGGCGCGCGCCCACGCCGCTGCGCTGCAGGCCGATGGCCGGAAGGTGCTGGTGCAGCCCTACGACCCGCGGATAGAGGATGGCGAGACCGCTCTGGTATTTCTGGGAGGCCGGCAGTCGCACGCATTCACCAAGGGTCCGATCCTGCCGGCGCCGGGACGGGCACCGGTTTTCGACGAGTCCGGCACATACGCCGAGGAGACCCTTACCCCGGCCGACCCCGACTTCGAGGTATGGGACGTCGGCCATGCCGCGCTCGCGGCCGCTGCCCTCCACCTCGGCGTGGACGTCGGCCAGCTGTTGTACGCGCGGGTCGACGTGGTCGGTGACCGGCGCGACGCGCAGGTCCTCGAGCTGGAACTGGTGGAGCCGTCGCTGGGCTGGCGGCAATTGGACGAGACCGCGAGGACCCGGCAGCAGCGGGAATTCGCGCTGACCGTCGAGTCAGCCCTTGACGGGCTCGGGCTTGGGCCGCTCTCGCATCGACGCCCATAGCGCCGCGGTGGCCGCGGTGCAGGCGGCCGCGCCGAGCACATGGACGGCCACAAGCGCGGCGGGCACGCCCGTGAAGAACTGGACGGTGCCGACGATTCCCTGGGCACACACCAGCACCAGCAGTACGCCCAGCCGGAGCATGACGGAACGCGGTGCGTGCACCGCCAGCAGCGCGAAGCCGAGAGCGACGAGAAGCGACAGGTAGGCCACGAGCAGGGAAGAGTGCAGGTGCACCAGCGTGGTGATCTCGACCTGCAGCCGCGGCACCGGCTGGGTGATGCTCTTGTCGCCCGCGTGCGGCCCTGCGCCGGTCACCAGCGTGCCGCTGACGAGTTGCGCGGCGAGCACCACGGCGGTCAATACGGTCAACTGGCGCAACGGTTTCGGCACATGGTTGGAGGAGGCGGGCGCGTCCTCATCGGGTTCGCCGATCTTGACGTACAGCAGCACGGCCAGCCACACCATGGTCATCGATGCCAGCAGGTGTATGGCGACCGTCCACCAGAGCAATCCGGTCAGCACGGTGATGCCGCCGATCACGGCCTGCACCACCGTCGACGCCGGCATCAGCCATGCATAGATCAGCACCTCGCGGCGACGGCGGGCGCGGGTGACGGCCAGCACCGCCAGCGCGGCCGTCAGCACCACCAGGAACGTGATCATCCGGTTACCGAACTCGACGGCCTGGTGGATGCCGGCCACCTCGGCGTGCGGGACCGGGGTGAAGCTGCCTGGGAAGCACTGCGGCCACGTCGGGCAGCCCAGCCCCGAGGCGGTGACGCGGACGATCGCGCCCGTGACCGCGATGCCGCCCTGGGTCAGGATGACGGCCGCGGCGATGACGCGCTGAACCCGCAGGCTCGGCACGGGCAGCAGGTCCACCAGACGCAGGAAGATTCGTCCGACGGGCACGGCCTCGATCGTAGAGGACCGCAACTACAGCACGTAGTAGCGGGAGGGTGTTCGCGAAATGCACGTTTTGCAGAAGAAGTGCGAGTGCAGGCCTGTAAAACGTGCGTTTCGCGGGGGTTCAGGACCAGATGGCGCGCGGAGGGCTCAGTACCAGATGGCGATGGACTGCCCGTCGACGAATTGCGGTGGATCGGGCAGTGACGCCGCCATGTCCCTGGCGATCCGATGTGCGGACCACGCCGCGGCCGCCGCGTCGAGGATGTCGTCGCACGGTACGCCGCCTGCTGCGCCCGGGTTATCCGGCAATTCGATGCCGACCGCACTGAGAACACGTTCGCGGGCTCGTAGGCCCCGCCACGATTTCTTCTGGCCGTCCCCGGCCGACAGCCCCAAGGCGGCGAACGATACCTCGGGATGGACTTCCCATATCGGATGGTCGCCGGACTCGTAGAGCGAGTTGGCTTCCAGCAGCTTGGTCTTCAAACCCCATGCCTGGATGCTGAAGCCCTTGCCGGTGAGCTCCCGGCAACGGGCAACGCCCAATGCATGCGTCTTTTCGGCCAGCGCCACCTTCGGCGGTGTCATGAACACACTCGATGAGCGCTTACCAAGGAACTTTTTGGCCGCGGCATCTGCGTCGCGCCAGTCCTCGTTCGCCAGGCCAAGTGGAATGTCGACGGCTATCGCGGCGGCATCTGGCGTGGAGCTAACGAGTTTTCCTAGCTCCCGATCGAAATGCGCTGCGGCGAAGCGCCCGTCGTGCAATTCCACGCCGACCCAGCCGCCTCGGCAGGCGTCGACGCCAAGTACGAGGGTCATGTGAAGCGGAACCAGCGCAGCGCACACAGCGCGGCGACGCCACCCCAAGCCGCGAGCACTGCAACCCCGAACCAGTCCACTGACAGCGTCATCGCCTGCGATAGCGCCTCGGTCAACGCACCTGAGGGCGTCAACCGGGCCACCCACTGCACGCCGTGCGGCACCATCCCGCCCTCCAGCGTCAGCGCGCCAAGTCCGGCGAAGACAAACCACAGTAGATTGGCGACCGCCAGCACGATCTCGGCGCGCAGCGTGCCGCCGAGCAGCAGGCCGAGTGCGGCGAAACCCGCGGTGCCGAGCGCGATGATCGCCGCCCCAAGTACCAGCCCGGCGATGTTCGGCCGCCAGCCAAGGGCAAACCCGATGGCACCCAACAGGATCGACTGCAAGAACACCACAGCAACGACGGCCAGCGACTTGCCCGCGATGATGCCCCACACCGGCAGCGCGGTCGCGCCAAGTCGTTTCAGCGCTCCGTAGCGACGGTCGAACGCCACCGCGATGGCCTGCCCGGTGAACGCCGTCGAGATCACCGCGAGCGCCATGATCGCCGGCACGAACGTGGCCGCCCGGTTCGAGCCGAACGAGCCAAGCGGCAGCAGCGTCAGCCCGACCAGCAGCGTGATCGGGATGAACATGGTGAGCAGCAACTGCTCACCGTTGCGAAGTAGCAGCCGCAGCTCAAGGCCGAACTGTGCGGCCAGCATCTTCTGCACCGTCGCGGGACGGGGATCGGGCGAAAACGTCCCTGGCGCAAAACGATTGGTCATCATCGTCGGTTCTCCCCCTGCCCTTCGGGCGGGAGGTGCCCCCACGCGCGGGCGCTCGTCACGATCGCAGCTCCCGGCCGGTGAGATCGAGAAAGACATCTTCAAGGCTGCGCTGCTCTACTCGCATGTCGGTGGCCAGCACGTCCAGCCGCGCGCACCACGCGGTGACGGTGGCCAGCACCTGGGGGTCGATGTGGCCCTCGACGAGATATTCGCCAGGTGCTGTCTCGGTCGCCTTGTAACTCTCGGGCAGCGCCGACACCAGCAGCGAGAGGTCAAGCATCCGCGGCGCGCGAAACCGCAGTTGGTTCTCGGCGCCGCTGCGCGTCAGCTCCGCGGGTGTGCCGGTGGCCACCGCGACGCCGTGGTCGATGATCACGATCCGATCGGCCAGCTCCTCGGCCTCGGTCAACTGATGGGTGGTCAGCACCACCGTGACGCCGTCGCGGCGCAATCCATCGATCAACTCCCACACCACGATTCGCGCATGCGCATCCATTCCCGCGGTGGGCTCGTCGAGGAACACCAACTCCGGGCGCCCCACCACCGCGCACGCCAGTGCCAGCCGCTGCTGCTGGCCGCCGGACAGCCGCCGATAGGTCGTGCGCGCAGCCTCGGTCAGGCCGAGTGTGTCCAGCAGCCATTGCGGGTCGAGCGGGTTGGCGGCATACGCCGCAACGAGATTCAGCATCTCGCCGGCCCGTGCGGCCGGATACCCGCCGCCGCCCTGCAGCATCACCCCGATGCGCTCGCGCACGCGGGCGTTGTCAGCGACGGGGTCGAGTCCGAGGATCTCGATGTTGCCAGCGTCGGGCTTGATGAAGCCCTCGCACATTTCCACCGTGGTGGTCTTGCCCGCGCCGTTGGGGCCGAGCAGCGCGAGCACCTCCGCAGCCGCCACGTCGAGGTCGAGTTCGGAGACGGCCGTCGTCGACCCGTACCGCTTGCTGACCCCGCGCAGACGCACGGGGACAGTCGAGTCGGAGGTCACGGGGATTCAGCGTAAGCGCCGGGCTTGGCGGTTTGCGGCGCCGGTAGCGTCGGCTCGACGACCTCGGGCGGCGGCGCCTGCGCCTCACCGGGGTCGGGCAGCTTGCGCCCCGGCAGCCGGTAGTACGTCAGCGCGATCAGGATCAACACGATGACCGCGCTGGCCGCGGTCGCCAGCACGATTTGGAACAGCGCGAAGCGGTCGCCGTTCGCGGTCGGTCCGAAGATGCCGATGACGAGCGTGACCACGATCACGGCGACGCGGAATCTTGGCCTGGTAGCCCAACACGCCAGCGGGATGATTGCCCACAGCAGATACCAGGGCTGCACCACCGGGAACAGCAGCACGGTGGCCCCCAGCGCGACACCAAGCCCGCCGACGGGATGCAGCCGTCCGCGCAGCACGGCCATCAGCAGCCAGGTGACCACCACCGCGATCAGGAACACGCCGATGCCGCGGGTCAGCGCCAGCACTGCGGTGGTGTGATCGCCAAGGCCAAGCAGGATGCCGACCTGGCCGGTGCCCAGCGCCAGAAGTGTCGGCGGCGACATCCAACTGCGCACCACGTTGGCGGTGCCCAGCGTGTAGATCCAGCCGAACCCGAGCCCGCTGGCCCAGCCGATCACCGCCATCACCGTCAGCGACACCGCGGTCAGCGACGTGCTGGCGATAAGGAACGCCTTGAACGTGGCGCCCAATCGGCAGGCCAGCGCCATCGCGACGAAGCCCAGCGCCAGCAGCGACGGCAGCTTCACCTGCGACGACATCGTGATCAGCACCGTGCCCAAAAGCAGCATGCCCATCGGCTGCCAGCGCGCCCATTCGTCGCGGCCGCGTGGCCACGCCAGCGGTCGCGGGATGAATGGAGCGGCTGCGGTGTTGGATGTCGCCGCCTGAGCGGCTCCGGTGTTGGATGTCGCCGACCGGGCGGCTGCGGTGTTGGATGTCGCCGCCTGAGCGGCTCCGGTGTTGGATGTCGCCGCCTGAGCGGCTCCGGTGTTGGATGTCGCCGCCTGAGCGGCTCCGATCCCGCGCAGCGCGAACTCGGTGCCTGCCAGCATCAGGCCCAGCATCAGCGCCTCGTTGTGAATGCCCGCGACCAGGTGCATGAACAGCAGCGGGTTGGCCGGGCCCAGCCACAGCGCGCTGACCTCGGCGACTCCGCATCGGCGGGCCAGCCGCGGCGTGGCCCACACGATGAGCCCGACACCAACGAGAACGACCAGCCGATGAAACAGCACCGCCTCGACGATGTTCTCGCCGGTCAGCGCCGAGATGCCGCGACCGATCCACAGGAATAGCGGGCCGTAGGGCGCAGGCGTGTCTCGCCACAGGCTGGGCACCGACAGCGTGAACACGTGGCCAAGCCCGAGGCCGGGCGCCGGGCCGACGCGATAGGGGTCAAGCCCCTGCAGGGAGATCTCGCTCTGCGCCAGATAGGAATAGACGTCCTTGCTGTACATCGGCGGCGCGATGAGCAGCGGCAACGCCCACAACAGCAGCGTGCGGTCCAGCTGGCTGCGCGTCATCCGGCGGCTGCCCAGCGCGAAACGGCCCAGCATGAGCCAGGCCAGCGCCATCATCACCGCGCCGGTGGTGGTCATCGTCAAGGAGACGGTCTGAATGCGCGACGGCAGGTTGAGCAGCCGCACCCCGAACGTCGGATCCTGCACGACGGGACGCGCGCCTGCGCCAAGCGCCCCGATCGCCATCAATACCGTGCCGGTGGCCCCGAACAGACGTGTTCGCCGCAGCGCGATCAGCTCGGCATCGTTCAGCGGGGAGCCGACGGTCCGCTCGTCGCCATGCCAGCCGGCAATCGACGTGCTGATTGACCGTAGGCGGGCTGCCACCACAGCAGCGTAGCCGTCAGCGCTATGGCGTCCGTCACCGTAAGGGTGCCCTTGCTGGACCGGGTTTCGGAATTCCGTCACAATGGTGTTGTGAAAATCGGACCTGAGGTCGGAGCCGCAGTGCCTGCGGCTTCCAGCCCCGACCGCCACACGCGTGGCGCGATCGTCCAGCTCTTGCTGGAGGACGGACCGATCACGGCCGGTGAGATTGGCGAGCGGCTTGGCATCTCCGCGGCTGGCGTGCGCAGGCACCTAGACGCCCTGATGGATGCCGGTGAGGCGCAGTCCAGCGCCGCGGCCGCCTGGCAGCACAGCGGCAGGGGCAGGCCCGCTAAACGGTACCGACTGACCGCGGCCGGCCGGGCCAAGCTGGGCCACACCTACGACGACCTTGCCGTCGCGGCGATGCGCCAGCTCCGCGAGATCGGCGGCGAGGACGCCGTGCGGACCTTCGCGCGACGCCGCATCGACAGCATTCTGGCGGGAGTAACCGACGGGCCCCGCGACGTTGAATCGACTGCCGACCGGGTGGCGGGGGCGCTGACCAAGGCCGGCTACGCGACCACCACGACGCCGGTGAGCGGGCCGATCCACGGCATCCAGCTGTGCCAGCACCACTGCCCGGTATCGCATGTGGCCGAGGAGTTTCCGGAACTGTGCGAAACCGAGCGAGAGGCCTTCGCCGAGATTCTTGGCACCCACGTGCAGCGGCTGGCGACGATCGTCAACGGCGACTGCGCATGTACCACCCACGTCCCGCTCATCGAAACAAGCACCGACAAGCCAACGACCCTTCGGCGCACAGCCCGCGCAGAAGCCGCAACGACCAAGCAAGGAGCGTCGACATGACGGCTACCCCAGAGACGCAACTGACCCAGCAAGAGGCCATCGCCTCGATGGGCAATTACGGCTACGGCTGGTCAGACTCCGATGTCGCGGGCGCCAGCGCACAGCGCGGGCTGTCAGAGGCGGTGGTGCGCGACATCTCGGCCAAGAAGAACGAGCCGGAATGGATGCTGGAAGTTCGGCTGCGCGCGCTGCGGACATTCGACAAGAAGCCGATGCCGAACTGGGGTTCCAACCTCGAGGGCATCCACTTCGACAACATCAAGTACTTCGTGCGCTCCACCGAGAAGCAGGCCGCTACATGGGACGACCTGCCCGCCGACATCAAGAACACCTACGACAAGCTGGGCATCCCCGAGGCGGAGAAGCAACGGCTGGTGTCGGGTGTAGCCGCTCAGTATGAAAGTGAAGTTGTTTACCACCAGATCCGCGAGGATCTGGAGGCCCAGGGTGTCATCTTCCTGGACACCGACACCGCACTGCGTGAGCACCCGGAGATCTTCAAGCAGTACTTCGGCACCGTGATCCCGGCCGGCGACAACAAATTCTCCGCGCTGAACACCGCGGTGTGGTCGGGCGGATCCTTCATCTATGTGCCACCGGGTGTGCACGTCGACATTCCGCTGCAGGCCTACTTCCGGATCAACACCGAGAACATGGGCCAGTTCGAGCGGACGCTGATCATCGTCGACGAGGGTGCGTACGTACATTACGTGGAAGGCTGTA
>JAOPVX010000309.1 GCA_025965975.1 Mycobacterium sp.
CACGCCTCGAGGAGGCCGTCGATCACGGGGTATAGCTTCTCCTCGGGCGGATCCCAAGGCTTGAGCAGGTAGTGATCCAGGTCGACGACGTTGATGGCATCGATCGCCGCGTGCGTGTCGGCGTACGCCGTCAGCAGTACACGGCGGGCCAGCGGGTAGATGTCCATCGCCTCTTCGAGGAACTCGATGCCGCTCATCTGCGGCATCCGGTAGTCGGCGACGAACACCGCGACGGTGTCACCGCGCAATTTGAGTTCGTGCAGCGTCTGCAGCGCGTCGGGGCCGGACTCGGCGCGCACGATGCGGTATCTCTCGCCGTAGTGGCGGCGCAGGTCGCGGGCGACCGCGCGGGACACCGCAGGGTCGTCGTCGACGGTCAGAACTACGGGTTTTCGGGGCTGGGGGGTAGGGCCAGTCATCGCCTACAAGTATGCGCCTATCGTCCAGTGGATATCGGGGTCACCTTGGCCGTGCTGGCCTGGCACTTCAGCGATTTTGGGGTGGGCCGCCGAGCAGGTAGTATTGATCAACGGTGCGGCATCCGCGCCGGCTCTTGCGTGCCCCATGTCCATGGAATTGCTGGAATTTCTGTCCACTGGCTCACGTTTTGTAGTCGGGCAATGCTGTGCCAACGATCAGGGACAACGGAGGATATGGCCAAGAAAGACGGTGCCATCGAGGTCGAGGGCCGCGTGGTCGAGCCCCTGCCCAATGCGATGTTCCGCATTGAGCTGGAGAACGGACACAAGGTTCTTGCCCACATCAGCGGCAAGATGCGGCAGCACTACATCCGCATCCTGCCCGAGGATCGCGTCGTGGTGGAGCTGTCTCCCTACGACCTGTCCCGGGGCCGCATTGTTTATCGGTACAAGTAAGACTCGGTACAAGTTAAGACGACGACGAGAACAGGATCGAACAAGCCGTGAAGGTGAACCCGAGCGTCAAACCCATTTGCGATAAGTGCAGGGTGATCCGCCGGCATGGGCGGGTCATGGTGATCTGCTCCGATCCGCGCCACAAGCAGAGACAGGGCTGATCGCGACCAAGCCCCGCGCATACAACTGAATGCAGACCTCCCAGCACCACTGAGCGGATAGGCCGCTCATCAGCGATGAGCGCTCGCGCGAAGAGCACCATCCAACGTCCGGCACGGAGGCCGGACCCCGCAGATCGTCGAGTCCTCGCCCGAGGGTTCGTCAGAAGGCGGGAACGGACTGGGATCAGACCTCCGCATATGAAGGAATGAACACACATGGCTCGACTTGTGGGCGTCGATCTCCCGCGCGATAAGCGCATGGAGATCGCGCTGACCTACATCTACGGCATCGGCCGTACCCGCTCCCAGGAGATTCTGGAAGCCACCGGCATCGACCGGAACCTGCGCACCAAGGACCTGACCGACGATCAGGTGACGCATCTGCGCGACTACATCGAGGGCAGCCTCAAGGTGGAGGGCGATCTGCGCCGCGAGGTGCAGGCCGACATCCGCCGCAAGATCGAGATCGGCTGCTACCAGGGCCTGCGGCACCGTCGCGGCCTGCCGGTGCGCGGCCAGCGGACCAAGACCAATGCGCGCACCCGCAAGGGCCCGAAGCGCACCATCGCCGGCAAGAAGAAGGCCAGGTAACCGATGCCACCGAAGAAGGCAACAGGCTCCGCCCCCAAGAAGGGGCAGAAGACCCGCCGCCGGGAAAAGAAGAACGTCCCGCACGGCGCCGCTCACATCAAGAGCACGTTCAACAACACGATCGTGTCGATCACCGACCCGCAGGGCAACGTCATCGCCTGGGCGTCGTCGGGCCACGTCGGCTTCAAGGGTTCGCGCAAGTCGACCCCGTTCGCCGCGCAGCTGGCTGCCGAGAATGCCGCCCGCAAGGCGCAGGAGCACGGCGTGAAGAAGGTCGACGTGTTCGTGAAGGGCCCTGGCTCGGGCCGCGAGACCGCGATCCGGTCACTGCAGGCCGCCGGCCTCGAGGTCGGCGCAATTTCTGACGTCACACCGCAGCCGCACAACGGCTGCCGTCCGCCCAAGCGGCGCCGGGTCTAGCGCCGGGTCTAGGAGGAGACAAAACTCATGGCTCGTTACACCGGACCCGCCACCCGTAAGTCGCGCCGCCTCGGCGTCGACCTCGTCGGTGGAGACCAGTCCTTCGAGAAGCGTCCCTACCCGCCCGGCCAGCACGGCCGCGCGCGTGTCAAGGACAGCGAGTACCGCCAGCAGCTGCAGGAGAAGCAGAAGGCACGCTTCACCTACGGCGTGATGGAGAAGCAGTTCCGCCGCTATTACGAAGAGGCGGTGCGTCACTCCGGCAAGACAGGCGAGAACCTGCTGCAGATCCTGGAGAGCCGGCTGGACAATGTGGTGTACCGCGCCGGCCTGGCGCGCACCCGCCGGATGTCGCGCCAGCTGGTCAGCCACGGTCACTTCACCGTCAACGGCGTCAAGGTCGACATCCCGAGCTACCGGGTGTCGCAGTACGACATCATCGACGTGAAGGACAAGTCGCTTAACACATTGCCGTTCGAGGTCGCGCGGGAGACCGCAGGCGATCGCCCGATCCCGGCCTGGCTGCAGGTGGTCGGCGAGCGCCAGCGCATCCTCGTGCACCAGTTGCCCGAGCGCGCGCAGATTCAGGTGCCGCTCGCCGAGCAGCTCATCGTCGAGTTCTACTCGAAGTAAAGACTTCTCGGCCGTCCAGATGACGGCTGGGATACGCGGCATCAAATAGCGGATGCCGTGAAGGAGGAAAGAAACACATGCTGATCTCTCAGCGACCCACTCTGTCCGAAGAGGTCAAGGCCGAGAATCGCTCCCAGTTCGTCATCGAGCCGTTGGAGCCCGGATTCGGTTACACCCTTGGCAATTCGCTTCGGCGCACCCTGCTTTCGTCGATTCCCGGCGCGGCAGTCACCAGCATTCGCATCGACGGTGTGCTGCACGAGTTCACCACCGTCCCCGGCGTCAAGGAAGACGTCACCGACATCATCCTGAACCTCAAGGGTCTGGTCGTGTCGTCCGAGGAGGACGAGCCGGTCACCATGTACCTGCGCAAGCAGGGCCCCGGTGAGGTCAATGCGGGTGACATCGTGCCGCCTGCCGGCGTGACGGTGCACAACCCCGAGATGCGCATCGCCACCCTCAACGACAAGGGCAAGCTCGAGGTCGAGCTTGTCGTCGAGCGCGGCCGCGGCTATGTGCCTGCGGTGCAGAACAAGGCGTCGGGCGCCGAAATCGGCCGTATCCCGGTCGATTCCATCTACTCGCCGGTGCTCAAGGTCACCTACAAGGTGGAGGCCACCCGTGTCGAGCAGCGCACCGACTTCGACAAGCTGATCCTCGACGTGGAGAGCAAGCCCTCCATCACGCCGAGGGACGCCGTCGCGTCCGCGGGCAAGACCCTCGTCGAGCTGTTCGGCCTGGCCCGCGAGCTCAACGTCGAGGCCGAGGGCATCGAGATCGGCCCGTCGCCGATCGACGAGCAGCTGGCCGCCGACCTGGCGCTCCCGGTCGAGGACCTCAACCTGACGGTCCGGTCGTACAACTGCCTCAAGCGCGAGGGCATCCACACGGTCGGCGAACTGGTCTCGCGCAGCGAGGCTGACCTGCTCGACATCCGCAACTTCGGTGCGAAGTCGATCGACGAGGTCAAGCTGAAGCTGGTCGGCCTCGGCCTGGCGCTCAA
>JAOPVX010000317.1 GCA_025965975.1 Mycobacterium sp.
CACGTGGGAGCGCACATTGGGCGACATCTTCTCCGACGCCGGGTACGCCACGTCGTGTCTGGGCAAATGGCATGTCGGCGACGAAGACGGCCGTTGGCCCACCGACCACGGATTCGACTCCTGGTACGGACCGGAACACTCCTACGACGAAGCCCTCTGGGAGACCGACCCCTGGTATGACCCCAACCGTGATCCGGTGTCGCACCTGCTGGAAAGCACCAAAGGCCACCCGCCCACAAAATGCGAGCAACTGACCTACGAGGTGAAACGCAACGTCGACGTGGAATACCTGCGCAGGGCCTTCGACTTCATCGACGGCAGCGTCGCCAAGGACACACCGTTCTTCCTCTACTACAACCCCACCCTGATGCACCTGCCCTGCGTGCCACGCGATGAGTACAAGGGCACGAGCGGCAACGGCGACTGGGCCGACTGCCTGCTGCAACTTGACGGCGACTTCGGTGCTCTGCTCGACAAACTCGACGCCCTCGGGCTCACCGACAACACCATCGTGGTGTTCGCGGGCGACAACGGCAACGAGGAGATGATGCTGCATCGGGGAACCGCCGGGTTCTTCGACGGGTCGTACTTCACCGGCATGGAGGGTTCGCTGCGGACACCGTGCATCACCCGCTGGCCGGGCCACGTCGCCGAAGGGGTGGTGAGCAACGAGATCATGCACGTCACCGACTGGTTCACCACCCTGCTCGCGATGACCGGACTCGACGCACCCGGCGACCGGGTCATCGACGGGAAGAATCAGACCGCGTTCCTCACAGGTGAAGACGAGAAGTCCAGTCGCGATGGCTTCATCTACTGGAACGGCGAACACATCTACGGCGTCAAATGGCAGAACTTCAAGCTCGTGATGGTCGAGCAAAAGTACATGACCGATCCCGCACTGCCGCTGGGGTTCCCCCACATCGTGAACCTGATGACCGACCCCAAAGAGCGCGAACCCTACAACCCCGTCTACTTGCACAGCTGGACCTTGGCCCACTTCGGACGCCTACTCGCGGAGTTCAAACACAGCGTCGCCAAGGAACCACTGATCCCCGCCGGGGCACCGCTGGACTTCGTTCCCCAACAAATTACGGCCTGATCGGCGGCACCAGTGAGCAACAATGCCGCTGGCCGTGATCTTGGGTCCCGCACCAACTTGTTCGTAGAAGCTGTCCGGAGAGAGAGCGGGCGCTGGCCGTGCGAGGCGCGGCCACAGATCGCGAAGGGGGCACCCCCCACCCCCTAAACACCTATGAGTTCCTTGAATCTCGTCGGGACCGGCGCTTCAATCGAGCTGTATGGAGTTTCATCCAGTCGTCGTTGAGCAGGCCAGGGGGTTCCTCCGCGAAGTTCTCGATATTTCCGTGGACGACGCATACGACTTGCTACGCCGCTACGCCCAGGCCAACGATGAGGAACTGACAACCAGGGTGTCGAGGCAACTGATCACCGAACCCAACAGTCGCCCTGCGATCCTGGCGGCTATAAGGCAGATCCTGGCCAGTCGCTCCTGACGGCAACGGTGGCCGGTGGAGTCTTCGGAATCTAACCCGCGTGTTCGTAGCCGTGGAATGCCTCGCCGGTCTTGATGTGGGGGAAGTGTTTCGCACTTTCTTGGACGGCGACTACCGGCCGCAGCGCCGCACCGATGGCCCACCCGTCGCTCAGCGTTGTCTCGATGATGTTGTTTTTCTCCTGCGGATCGGCGATCAGGTCGTAGATCGCCGGGAACTGCGGTGTGACGTAGGGGCCGAACAGCTCGCCGCCTCCGACGGTGCGGAAATGCACCTTCATCGTCTTCCATTTGACGGTGAGCAGGCCGCCGTCGGTGCCGTAGAGGATGAAGTGATCCCGCCCGGACTCCTCGGATTGTCCGAGTAAGTGCGCCGAGACGTCGATCCCGTCGATGGGGCGATCGGTGGGGACGCGCTCGCTCGCGTCGACCATCGCCGCCAACGTGGGCAGCCAGTCGGTGGCGGCGACGATCTCCTTGCTCACCCGCCCGGTCGGGATTCTGCCCGGCCAGCGGACCATCGCCGGTGCCCGCACCGACCCTTCCCACGTTTGCCCGAACGATCCGCGCCACGGGCCGCCGGACCCGCATGCCTGCCCGATCAGCTCGCCCGCGGCGTTGTCGCTGCTCCACACCACGATCGTGTTGTCGGCCACCCCGGCGGCATCCAGGGCATCCAGGATTTGGCCGGCGCGGTGATCCAGCTCGACGATGCTGTCCGGGATCACTCCACTTGATCCGGAACTGCCCTTGAAGTCGGGATGCACCGTCAGCGGCGGGTGGATCGTAGTGAAACTCGCGTACAGGAAGAACGGTGTGCCCGCCGCGGCGTTACGCGCGATGAAATCCGTCGACCGTTCGGTGATCTTCTCGTCCATGAACGGCCGCGTGGTCAGATCGAACTTCTCGACGGATGTGCACGCCTCTCCCTTGGCTCCCTGCAGAATCTCCGGTATCGGGAAGTCCTTCGGATACAACGGGTGCTGGGTATAGGAGGCCTCGTCGCTGGAGTTGGGGATACCCCACCACTCGTCGAATCCCTGGGCGTTGGGCAGCCGATCCGGGGCCGAGCCGACATGCCATTTACCGAAACACGCGGTGCGATAGCCGAGGTCGCCGAATAACTCCGCCAACGTGTATTCCCACGGACACAGCCCGTACTCGCCTCCCTCTCCGGGCATCGGCACCCGCAACGTTCCCGAGCGCACCGGTATCCGGCCCGACAGGATCGCCGACCGTGTGGGCGTGCACTGGGCCTCGGTGTTGTAGTTCTCCAGGCGGATACCCTCGCCTGCCAGCCGGTCAAGTCGGGGAGTCTTGAAAGTTCCCCCATAACAACTCAGTGCCCCCCACCCGATGTTGTCACCGAGCATAAAAACGACATTTGGTTGCAGACGATCCGACATCGAGATCCCCTAACTCCGAGCACCGCCGAAATCCCAGCCCACTCAAGCGAAGCCACCCAGGATGGCAGACCACAACGATCGCGCTGCACTTCCGTGGCCTGACCCGCCTCGCAGCGTATTCCTGCTTGCTGTGGACGCACACCGTGCTCGATCGGATCAAAGATCCCGATCCGCGCCACCCAGAACCTGCGCCTGCGGGAGTACGAACCAACCTGAGGTGTCCGCTTCGCGCCCGACTGACTAATCGGCGCTGTCAGCGTCCGCGAGAATGCGATAGATCGTCGCACGGCTCACGCCAAGGGTGGCGGCAATAGTTGTGGCCGACTCACCGCTTGCATGCATCCGCTGTACGAGAGCAGCTTTCGAGGCGTCCAGCGCCTTTGGGCGACCGATTGATTGCCCGCGTGCCCGTCGAGCGTCCCGCGCTGCTGTACGGCGTTCGCGACCAAGTTCCAGTTCTAGTTCGGCCAATGAGGCGAGGACTCCGGCCACCATGCGCCCCGAAGCATTCGACGTGTCGATGCCTTCGCGGAGTGACCGCAGCACGATTCCGCGCTCACCGAGGTCGCGGATGGTGGTCATGACCTCGGCGGCGTTGCGGCCCAAGCGGTCGATACCGACCACGACGATGGCGTCACCGTGTCGTGCGTAGTCCAGGAGCGCAGCAAGACCAGCACGCTGCTGCCGCGTTGAAGTCCCCGACAACTTGTCGGTGTAGACGCGGGTGGCGTCAACGCCTGCTGTGGTGAGCGCGTCGAGCTGCTGGTCGAGCGACTGATGCGCGGTACTGACGCGGGCATAGCCGAGTTGGGTTCCGGTGACGGCAGGCGCGGTGTCGGTGACCATGCAGCTATCGTCTCAAAAGTCTCAGAACATGTCAATATGAGACGTAGGTTTTGAGGCATCTTTTGAGACTGGATGAGCTGGCAGTTCGTGACAGCCTGCCGATCTCGGGCGCACCGTCTCAAATCTTTTAGATCTGCGACACCGAACGGTTGCATCTTTTGGGGACCCACGGGCACCGTGACGTGGACCATCGTGGCAGCCGTCGCCTCCTCACACGCGACAGCGTGACCGAGCGGACCCGCGCCGGATGCAATCACCCCCCCGGGTGTTTGGTCGACCGTTTGCGAACTCGGTGAGGCATGGCTGAGACGATCGGCCGGTGGGGTCGTGCACCAACACGGGGTTGGTAGCTGTGTCACAGCGGGGCCCACTTCATTCGACAGGAAACTGCCAGCTGATCGGCGGTAACGCCGCAAGTCTTCGAGCCGACAGTAGTCATGTGAAGAAGATCATCGCAACGGTGGCCGTGTTTGCCGTCATTGCTCCCAACGCCTTGCTGAGTGCTCAGGTGGCACAGGCCGCCCCGGATGACCCCACCACTACGGTCGTGCCCGCCCCCGCAGGGGGTGACGGTCCTGGTGACCGGCAGCAGGCCCCGGCCGCCACGCCCACCCCGCAGGCTCCGCCGGTCCCGCCCTCCCCGCCGCCTCCGGTCCCTGCCGCACCTGTGCGGACCCATGAGCCGGTGGTCACCCCTGATGCCCCACCGCCGGTGCAGATCCAGACCCCGACGGTTCCGCAGTCCACGCCGACTGTGGTACCCACGACCACGACCACGGTTGAGGCTCCGCGCGTCGAGACCCCGACGGTGACGCCGACCCCGACGGCCCCCATCACGACCGGTCCGCCAACGACGTTGGGGGCGTCGACGCCGCTGCCCGCCCCCACCGGGCCGCCGACGATCTCGGCTTCGGCTTCCGCACCGGTCGCGACGACTCCGACAGGCACGCCGTCGAGCAGTCCTACCTCCGCGGGGTCGGCGTCGCCTGCCGAGTCCAGTGCGCTGAACACTCCGTTGACGTCGGCGGCCCCGGTGACGACAACGCTCAACCCGACGACCGTTGTCACCGACGGCACGACGGTCACCGAGGTAGCGCCCGCCATCGTCTCGGCCTCCGCCTCGGTGTCGGTGCGCGTGGGGACGCCGGTGGTGCCCCAGCCCGCCGGGGTGCCGGTGAAGTCTGCCGAGGCGATCCAGGCTGCCAGGACGGCCCCGGCGGTCGTGGTCGACCCCGCCGCCCCGCCCCCGCCCCCGGTCAACGTCACCAACGTCACCAACATCAACACCCAGATCACGAACATCGAACAGGTCAACATTCACGACAACACCAACGTCACCGCCAACAACTGGCGACCCGCCCGCTGGGATTACGTGGACTACGACCAGTACCGCCGCCCGGTCTTGTACAACCCGAGCGGGGAGGACGTGCGCTACCGCTACTACTACGACGGGGACTACCGCGAGGCGTGGGTGCCCCCGGGCGAGCGCATCGTGCTCGACATCATTACCGCCGCGGTGTTCCCGTTCACCGCCGTGGGGTCCAGCTTCGTCTCCAGCGGCTCCTTCAACGGTGGCGGCTGGACTCCGCCCAATGACGGCTACACCGGGCCACCGCCGCCGGACTGGCAGCCCTATGCCCCGGTGACCTACGACAACGCCTACGTCAACGTGCCTGCGGCCAATCAATCCCTCTTCGTCAACCAGGTCACCGCGGTCGGACACGACGACACCCAGCCCGTGGGGCAGCAGGACTCCTTCATGCTCGATGGCGCCACGCTCGGGCGCGGGCAGATCAGCCCCGACGGCACGTCGATCACCCTGGCCACCGCGCAGAAGACACCCGGGGTGGGTCCGGTCACCAACGGAGTGGACCTGGTCAACATGGCCACGCCGCTCGCCCCCGCGCGCGACAACACGCCGTACTACGCCGGTGCTTTGTTGGCGGTCGCCGCCCTGATGGGTGGCGTCTTCTGGTGGGTCTGGCGCAGGCGGCCCAGAGTGATGCACGGCGCAGGCGGCTACGACCCGCCCACTGGCCCGATCACCTGACACCCCATCCGCGCGCGGTCCGCCAAACGGCACGCACGGTCGTGCTCAACGGATAGTCCGCCGTCGGCGGACCGCGTCTTCACCGATCACGGCGTTAGTGGCTCCAAGGCAAGTCGCCCACAGCTCGACGCATGCCTGGATCATCTCCGCGAAGGGATAAACGTGAGCCGCGTGAGCTACGTCGCAAGAACCGCGAGCTTGAGTCAACCAACGAAATCCTCAAGGCAGCAACAAGTTATTCGCGGGAGTGCGACCCGCTACACCGTTGATCTGTCAATTCATCGACGAGCACAAGGGCACCCACGGGACCGAGTGCGTGCGCGAGGGTTCCCCCTTTCGCACCGGGCCGATCGACACCCTCGCCGACCTGGAGAACATGACCTCAGCCTGGGTTGCCTGGTACGACGAACGCAGGCTCATGCACCGGTTCGAACGTCGTGCGCCTATGGAAGCCGAGGCCGAGTACTACGCTCGACTCCATGCCGGACAGCACGCCGGTCACACGCAACAAGGTGTGCATGAAACCGGGGATGCTTCACTCCGGTGATGCCACGGAAGCCAACATCCGACACGGACTGCAATACCCAAGGTCGCAAAGCCTGGACCGAGTACGCGGATACAGGCGGCGCAACCTGAGGGCGCACCCACTCCGGCATCGCTACAACCTGAGCCGGTGCGGAATGTGCGGAACTCAGTGCAATCTGGGCCGGCACAGGATGATACAGACCTTGCATCGGACTTGATTGCATCCGGGGTGACGACGCAGCCGGTCGAGACGGTGATCGCGGTCCTGGCAGCACGCCGTAGCGGAGCAACGGTCAACGCTGCGGCCAAAGCGGCGGGGATCAACTATCGGACCGCTCAGCGGATTGTTGAGGCGGCAGAGGGGCGGCGGCAGACTGACCTCGTCGCCGCCAGTTGAACCGGGACCTCGACCAGCTGGCCTCGTTCAGAGAGTCCGTCGTCAGAGTCCGCGCAGACCACGACACCTCGACCGCAGTGTCGATCCGCTGATTGTCTGTAGGATTCACTCGCCGAGTTGCTCTCGGCGAGCGATATTGCGGGCGGGTCGGTGGTGCGT
>JAOPVX010000321.1 GCA_025965975.1 Mycobacterium sp.
CGCACCACGCTGGAGATCGGCGCGGAGTCCGAGGTGTCGTTCGCGACGTACTTCAACGCCTTCCCCGCCAGCTATTGGCGTCGCTGGTCCACGCTCGAATCGGTGGTGTTGCGCGTCGAGCTGACCGGCAGCGCCCGCGTCGACGTCTACCGGTCCAAGGCCACCGGCGCCCGCATCACCGTGGGTGGCGCCCCAATCTCCAGCGAGACCGGCGGACACGCGACCGGATCGGATGTCGGCGGTACCGCCTCCGTCGAATTCGAAATCGGTCTGGATCCGTTCGAGGACGGCGGCTGGATCTGGTTCGACATCACCACCGAGTCGAAGGTCACCGTGCACAACGCGGGTTGGTACGCGCCGGTGCCAGCGCCGGGCCGGGCGAACGTCGCAGTCGGCATCCCGACCTTCAACCGGCCGGGGGACTGCGTCAACGCACTGGCCGCGCTGACGTCGGATCCGTTGGTGGATGAGGTGATCGGTGCGGTCATCGTGTCCGACCAGGGCACCAAGAAAGCGGTTGACCACCCCGGCTACGCCAACGCCGCCGCACCTCTTGGCAACCGGCTGACGATCCACAATCAGCCCAACCTCGGCGGCTCGGGCGGCTACAGCCGGGTGATGTACGAGGCGCTGAAAAACACTGATTGCGAACAAATTCTGTTCATGGACGACGACATCCGCATCGAGCCGGACTCGGTGCTGCGGGCGCTGGCGATGAACCGGTTCGCCAAGGCGCCGACGCTCGTCGGCGGTCAGATGCTCAACCTGCAGGAGCCGTCGCACCTGCACGTGATGGGCGAGATCGTCGATGAAGAGAACTTCATGTGGACCAACGCGCTCAACACCGAGTACGACCACAACTTCGCGAAGTACCCGCTCGACGATGAAGAGGGGCCGCGCAGCAAGCTCCTGCACCGCCGCATCGACGTCGACTACAACGGTTGGTGGATATGCATGATCCCGCGGCAGGTCGCCGAGGAACTCGGCCAGCCCCTGCCGTTGTTCATCAAGTGGGACGACGCCGACTACGGCCTGCGTGCGGCCGAGCACGGATACGGCACCGTCACGCTGCCCGGCGCAGCGATCTGGCATATGGCCTGGAGCGACAAGGACGACGCCATCGACTGGCAGGCGTATTTCCACCTGCGTAACCGGCTGGTGGTCGCAGCCATGCACTGGGACGGCCATGTCAGCGGGTTGCTCGGCTCGTCGCTCAGAGCCACCATCAAACATCTTCTCTGCCTTGAGTATTCGACGGTCGCGATCCAGAACAAAGCGATGGCGGACTTCCTGGCAGGCCCCGAGCACATCTTCTCCATCCTGGAATCCGCGCTGCCCGACGTGCGCAAGATGCGCGAGCAGTTCCCCGACGCGGTGGTGCTGCCCGGCGCCACAGCGCTGCCGCCGCCGACGGACAAGCGCCGCAAGACGGTGAAGATCCCGATCAATCCGCCCGCGATCGCCATCAGGCTCGCCCGAGGCGTGCTTCACCAACTCAAGCAGCACGACCCGGCTCATCATCGACATCCGCAGCTCAACGTGGCGACGCAGGACGCGCGGTGGTTCCTGCTGTGCAAGGTCGACGGTGTCACGGTGACCACCGCCGACGGCCGAGGCGTCGTCTACCGGCAGCGTGACCGCGCGAAAATGTTTGCGCTGCTGCGTGCTTCGATGCGCCAGCACATCCGGCTGGCCCGCAAGTTCAATCGGATGCGCAAGGTCTACCGCAAGGCTCTGCCGGTGCTGTCGAGCAAACAGAAGTGGGAGTCGGTGCTCTTCCCAGGAGGCCAGGAGCGGTTGGGGCACCGCCCGCACGCAGGGCAGGGGGACGACCGGGGGACCGCTGTGGAATCGTCGCCGGCCAATGGCTGAGAACCTGCGTGGCGAGGAAGCCGCGCTGGTGGCCGTGCAGTCGGCGCTGGCCGACCGGCCCTGTGTGCTGGCCGGCGCGCGCGGCCTTTCGTACTTCGGCGAGCACAGCATCGGCTGGGTCGCGGTGTCCGTGTTGGGGGCTCTGTTGCAGCCCCGACGTCGCAGGGCGTGGCTTGCCGCGGGTGTGGGAGCGTTCCTCGCCCATGCCGCCGCGGTGGTGATCAAGCGGGTGGTCAAGCGTGAACGCCCGCATCACCCGGCGGTTACCGTCAACGTCGGCACGCCGAGCCGGTTGAGCTTCCCGTCTGCGCACGCGACATCGACCACCGCAGCGTCGATGTTGCTGGCGCGCACCACCGGCCTGCCGTTGCCGGTGTTGTTGGTGCCGCCGATGGCGTTGTCCCGCTTGGTGCTTGGCGTGCACTACCCCAGCGACGTGCTCACCGGCGTTGCGGTCGGGGCGGTCGTCGCTAAGACGGTCGAAGCCGTGGCTGATCGGGTTGGAGGAGACGGATGAGCATCTCGAGTGAGAGCAGTGCAGAGAGCGCGCCACAGATGAGTGAAAGCCCACCGCCGGTCACCGGCCCGCCCCCCAACCGCGCCATCGGCCTTATCAGGGCGGTCCGTCCGCGGCAGTGGATGAAGAACCTGCTGGTGTTGCTCGCGCCGGTGGCCGCCCTCGGCGGGAACGTTCACTACGACTACCGCGAGGTAGCGCTCAAGGTCTTGATCGCATTCATCGCGTTCTCGTTGGCCGCCTCGACGGTGTATCTCGTCAACGACGTCCGCGACGTCGAGGCGGACCGCCAGCATCCGACAAAGCAGTTCCGTCCGATCGCGGCAGGGATCGTGCCCGTGTGGCTCGCCTACACCGTCGCAGCGGTGCTCGGCCCTGCGGCACTGGGGATCGCGTGGTTGGCGTCGCCGAATCTGGTGATCGTGATCGCGATCTACATCGTCATGCAGATGGCCTACTGCTTCGGGCTCAAGCATCAGGCCGTACTCGACATCTGCATCGTGTCGTCGGCGTACCTGATCCGCGCGATCGCGGGCGGCGCCGCGGCGGGCATCCCGCTGTCCCAATGGTTCCTGCTCGTGATGACGTTCGGGTCGCTGTTCATGGTGGCAGGAAAGCGATACGCCGAACTGCAACTCGCCGAACGGACCGGGGCCAAGATCCGAAAGTCGCTGGAGAGCTATACGGCGTCCTATTTGCGATTTGTGTGGACGCTTTCAGCCACGGCGATGGTCTTGTGCTACGGGTTGTGGGCCTTCGAGCGCGACGGCGCCAACGCGTCGTGGTATGCGGTCACGATCATTCCGATCACGATCGCAATCCTCCGGTACGCCGTCGACGTAGACGGCGGGTTGGCCGGCGAGCCGGAGGAGATCGCAGTGAAAGACCGAGTTCTGCAGCTTCTGCTCCTGGCCTGGATCGGAACCATCGGTGCCGCCGTCCTCCTCAGCTGAGCGGGTTCGGTCGACGGTCGCGGGCCGCGCGGTCCGCTGGCCGGCGTTTCCGTATGACGTGACCGCTCGGCTCAGCCTCTGGGTCGGCGTCGTTGCGGTCGCGGCGCTGTTCGGGTGGGGCGCGTGGGAGCGCCGCTGGATTGCCGACGACGGACTGATCGTCCTGCGCACGGTGCGAAATCTGTTGGCCGGCAACGGCCCGGTCTTCAACATGGGCGAACGCGTCGAAGCCAACACATCGACAATCTGGACCTATCTGATCTATCTCGGCGGCTGGATTGGTGGCCCGGCGCGGCTGGAATACGTGGCGCTCGTGTTGGCCCTTGTGCTGAGCGTGGCCGGGGTGGCCATGGCGATGCTCGGTGCCGGCCGGCTGTACGCGCCTGGCCTGCGGGGCAGGCGGGCGTTGCTGCTACCCGCTGGGGCGCTGGTCTACATCGCGGTGCCGCCTGCGCGCGACTTCGCCACCTCGGGCCTCGAAAACTGTTTGGTATTGGCATATTTGGGCCTGCTGTGGTGGATGATGGTCTGCTGGTCGCAAGCCTTGCGTGCCCATCCCGCCCCGCAGCATCCGCCACCGCGAAGGGGCGCACCACCGACCTTGCGGAGAGCACCCTTCGCGACTGCACCGGTACCGCCCGCCACCAACGTCGTCAACCGATTCTTTGATGCGGCGTTGGCTTTCGTCGCCGGGTTGAGTGTCCTGGTGCGCCCTGAGCTCACGCTCATCGGCGGGCTCGCGCTGATCATGATGCTCGTCGCCGCCCGTGGCTGGCGGCGGCGTGTGCTGATCATTGTCGCGGGCGGCCTGGTGCCGGTCGGCTACGAGATCTTCCGGATGGGCTACTACGGCCTGCTGTACCCCAGCACCGCGCTCGCCAAGGATGCGTCGGGATCCAAATGGGCCCAAGGCTTTGTGTATCTGGCCAACTTCAATCACCCGTATCTGCTGTGGGCGCCTGCGATCCTGCTCGCCGGTCTTGGCCTCGTGGCCCTGGTCACCCGTGGACGGCCGTGGTGGATCCGCCGCGCCACCCCGGCCGGCTATGGTTGGGTGGCGCGCAGAGTGCAAAGTCCTTCCGCCGTAGTGATTTTCATGATCGTCGGCGGGCTGCTTCAGGCGATCTACTGGATCCGCCAGGGTGGCGATTTCATGCACGGCCGGGTGTTGCTCACGCCGTTGTTCTGTCTGCTGGCACCGGTGGCGGTGATTCCTATGGTGTTGCCCGACGGAGCCCGAATGCCGCGCGGCGCAGGCTATCTGTTCGCAGGCGCTACGGGTGTGCTGTGGCTGGCGGTGGCGGTTTGGTCACTGTGGGTGGCCAATTCGTCCGGCATGGGTTCTGACGCCACCCGCGTCACCTACACCGGCATCGTCGACGAACGCCGCTTCTACTCGCAGGCCACCGGCAACGCGCATCCGTTGACCGCTGCCGACTATCTGGACTATCCGCGAATGCGGGCAGTGCTCGCCGCGCTCAACAACACCCCCGACGGGGCGTTGCTGCTGCCGTCTGGCAACTATGACCAATGGGACGTGGTGCCCGCCGTTCCGCCACCGCCCGACCTTCCCCCCGGCGTGAGGAAGGACTACAAGGGCCCGCACACAGTGTTTTTCACCAATCTCGGCATGCTGGGCATGAACGTCGGACTGGATGTGCGGGTGGTCGACCAGATCGGTCTGGCAAACCCACTGGCAGCGCACACGTCTCGGCTGGTGGACGGCCGCATCGGACACGACAAGAATCTCTTCCCGGATTGGGCGGTTGCCGAAGGCCCGTTCCTGAAGACGCCGCCGTTCATCCCGGCCTACCTGGATCAGGACTGGGTGGTACAGGCCGAGGCCGCGCTGAAATGCCCAGGGACCGACGCCGTGCTGACCGCGGTTCGCGCCCCAATGGGTTTGCGGAGGTTTGCGTCAAACCTGCTGCATGCAGTGGAATTCACCAGTTATCGAATCGATCGCGTACCGCGCTACGAACTGGTGCGCTGCGGACTGGATGTGCCAGCCCCGACGGGCGCCCCTTACACTGGCATGCCGGCAACGGGGCCGTGACCGTCAGCGATTTGTTAGCTGGCTCGATTTTCTGAGAGTTTGGTAACGCTGCAGCCATCTTGGCGCGATAGCCATCTCGAGACCGCCGTGCATACGGCGCGGACATGTGAACGGACGGTACGAGCAGCAGATGCGTGCGACCAGACGCGTGGGACGGAAGCGCAACGACCCGATCAGCAGGTCTCGCGCATCGTGGCCAACGGCACCCGGCTGTGGATCGCCTATCCCAAGGCCGGTGGCAGCAAGGCCACGTTCGCGTTTCCCCCTTCGGGTAATCACGTGTGGCCGTACTGGGGCCAGCAGTTGAGTGCGTTGAAGCCAGACCCGATCGCCACCCTAAACGGATGAGCGACGACCTGGGAGGACACCCGCTGGAGAGAGGGATCGCAAGAAGATGTGGTTGACTACACGGGCACGCAGCACGTCTGCCGTGCGGCATACAACAGATGGGATAGGTAGAAGCATGATGTTCGTTGGGAAGATGCGCGGCGCCTGGGCGCGCCGGCTCACGATCGCGGCCACGGTGGCCGCCGTGTTGCCCGCCCTGGTTGGCGTCGTCGGAGGCTCGGCGGCTGCAGGGGCTTTCTCTCGTCCGGGTCTGCCGGTCGAGTACCTCGCGGTTCCGTCCGCAGGGATGGGCCACGACATCAAGATTCAGTTCCAGAGCGGCGGTGCCAACTCACCGGGCGTCTACCTGCTCGACGGTCTGCGTGCGCAGGACGACTTCAACGGGTGGGACATCAACACCGCGGCGTTCGAGTGGTACCTGGACTCCGGCCTGTCGGTGATCATGCCTGTCGGCGGTCAGTCCAGCTTCTACAGCGACTGGTACAAGCCCGCGTGCGGTAAGGCCGGCTGCACCACCTACAAGTGGGAGACCTTCCTGACGCAGGAGCTGCCGAGCTACCTGGCGGCCAACAAGGGCGTCAGCGCGAGCAGGAACGCAGCGGTCGGTCTGTCGATGGCGGGTTCGGCGTCGCTGACCCTGGCGATCTACCACCCGCAGCAATTCCAGTACGCGGCCTCGCTGTCGGGCTTCCTTAACCTGTCCGAGGGTTGGTGGCCGATGCTGGTCGGCATGTCGATGGGCGACGCAGGCGGCTTCAAGACCGACGACATGTGGGGCCCGTCGAGCGACCCGGCGTGGAAGCGCAACGACCCGATGGTCCAAATCCCTCAACTCGTCGCCAACAACACCCGCATCTGGATTTACTGCGGTAACGGCACCCCGTCGGATCTCAGCGCGGGCCTCAGCGCGGGCAACCTGTTCAACGCCAAGTTCCTCGAAGGCTTCACGCTCCGCACGAACAAGACGTTCCAGGACAACTACATCGCCGCGGGTGGCAAGAACGGTGTGTTCAACTTCCCGTCCGCCGGCGTGCACGACTGGCCCTACTGGGGTGCGCAGCTGCAGGCGATGAAGCCCGACATCCAGCGGGTGCTCGGCGCGACGCCGCAACCGTCCGCACCTGCAGCACCTGTGGCGGCTGCAGCGTCGAACGGCGGCTAAGCGGGCAAGACCAGACGGTCGGCGGCGGCGATCCCTCGATGGGGTCGCCGCCGTCAGCCATTTCGGGAGCGGCCCGTCGCCGTGATGTGGTTCACTACCTTGCGGCGGGGACAGCCAACGGACGTGAGGTGGGGTTGTAGATGCGTGGGTTAATTCGAGCGATCATGACCGTGGTGCTTTCCGCCGGACTGTGGGCCGCGACGGCGCCAATCGCCAAGGCTGCCGTCGAAACGCTGATGGTGCCGTCGGCGGCGATGGGCCGCGACATCCCGGTCGCCTTCTCCGGCGGTGGCCCGCACATGGTCGTCCTGCTCGACGCCTTCGACGCCGCGCCGGATGTCAGCAATTGGGTG
Organism: Mycobacterium sp.; assembly: GCA_025965975.1. GTDB lineage: Bacteria > Actinomycetota > Actinomycetes > Mycobacteriales > Mycobacteriaceae > Mycobacterium. The sequence continues at coordinate 7,262 of JAOPVX010000321.1, forward strand.
ACGGCGGGCAACGCGATGAACACCCTCGCGGGTAAGGGCATCTCGGTGGCCGCGCCGGCCAGCGGAGCGTGGAGCCTCTACACCGACTGGGAGCAGGACGGCAGCAGGCAGTGGGAGACCTTCCTCGCCAATGAGCTGCC
>JAOPVX010000322.1 GCA_025965975.1 Mycobacterium sp.
CGAACGTGACCTCGATCTGTGGGACGCCGCGCGGAGCCGGCGGGATACCGGTCAGCTCGAAAGAGCCGAGCAGCTTGTTGTGCGAAGCGATTTCGCGCTCACCCTGGAAGACCTGAATCTGCACCGACGGCTGATTGTCGTCGGCCGTGGTGAAGGTCTCCGACCGCTTGGTCGGGATCGTGGTGTTGCGCTCGATCAGCTTGGTCATCACGCCACCCTTGGTCTCGATCCCGAGCGACAGCGGCGTGACGTCAAGGAGCAGAACGTCTTTCACCTCACCCCTGAGCACACCGGCCTGCAGGGCGGCACCCACCGCGACAACCTCATCCGGATTGACGCCCTTGTTGGGCTCCTTGCCGCCGGTGAGTTCCTTGACCAGATCGGTCACCGCAGGCATGCGCGTGGACCCACCGACCATCACGACGTGATCGATGTCGGACACCGAGATGCCGGTGTCGGCGATCACCGACTGGAACGGCTTGCGGGTGCGGTCAAGCAGATCCTGGGTGATGCGCTGGAACTCGGCGCGGGTCAGCTGCTCGTCGAGGAACAGCGGGTTCTTGTCAGCGTCGACCGTGATGTAGGGCAGGTTGATCGAGGTGCCCTGCGAGCTGGACAGCTCGATCTTGGCCTTCTCGGCGGCCTCACGCAGCCGCTGCATGGCCATCTTGTCCTTGGTCAGGTCGATACCCGACGTGCCCTTGAACTTGTCGACCAGCCACTCGACGATGCGGTCATCCCAGTCGTCGCCACCGAGGTGGTTGTCACCCGAAGTGGCGCGGACCTCGACGACGCCCTCGCCGATCTCCAGCAGCGAGACGTCGAACGTGCCGCCACCCAGGTCGAACACCAGGATGGTCTGTTCCTTCTCGCCCTTGTCCAGCCCGTACGCCAGCGCCGCGGCGGTCGGCTCGTTGACGATGCGAAGCACGTTGAGCCCGGCGATCTGGCCGGCCTCCTTGGTGGCCTGGCGCTGGGCGTCGTTGAAGTACGCGGGAACGGTGATCACCGCGTCGGCGATGTCCTCACCCAGGTAGCTCTCGGCGTCGCGCTTGAGCTTCATCAAGATGCGCGCGCTGATCTCCTGCGCCGTGTACTTCTTGCCGTCGATTTCGATCGACCAATCGGTGCCGATCTCGCGCTTGACCGAACGAATGGTGCGGTCGACGTTGGTCACCGCCTGGTTCTTGGCGGGCTGTCCGACCAGCACCTCGCCGTTGCGCGCGAACGCGACAACCGACGGCGTTGTGCGGGAGCCCTCCGAATTGGCGATCACAACAGGGTCGCCGCCTTCGAGTACCGCGACGACGGAGTTGGTGGTCCCGAGGTCGATTCCGACCGCACGAGCCATGGTTTTGCCTCCTGAATAGACTTTTTAGGGGTCTGAGTGCACCGCACTCAAGCCTGCTCCTGGCGACACTACCGTGTCAACCTAGACTTGAGCCTAATACACTCAACTGTCGAAGGGGTCAACGGCAGGTCGGCGGCATTTGTTCCCCGGCAACTGCCAGTCAGCCCAAGGCGTGTCGCTGTCCCAGTTTTGTGTCCATAACGTCGCCACTTCGTGGATAGAGACGTCGCCAACACGCGGGCGACCACTTGACCCCCAGCTATGAAATTGAGGTTTCGGGACCCGTCCTCATGCGTCAGTCATGCAGGTTAGAGGCGGTTTCGAAGTGCCGGGACGCACTCAGACGCACCCTGAATTCTGACCGCGTTGCTGTACCGGTTGCTGTACATGCCCCTGCCAAATGCGCAGATCAGAGAGCTACCGGCCACTAACAAGGTGTCATGGGATCGACGAAAGCGTTCAGTCGAGTACCGCGGGCACCAGTCTTAGGCCGAGAGCACAGATTGACTGTCTCCAGTCACTACCGCAGCGAAAGGCTCCCGGCACGGTGAGCCGAATCAGTCCAACCCTCGGGTACTGGGTCGACCTGACCCACAATCACGGCCAACCCATCACGGCGTGGAGCTCAAACCCGACTGATACCGACAGGAGAACAATCGCAAACAGCTGCAGCCGCAAACTCCACGTTAGCCGACCGGCCATTGTGTTGTTGCCAGTGCGCAGGCTGCAGATCATGTTCACCTTTTGGCTGACATCCGCACGCGTCGCGCCATCGGCGGGCATGTTCCACATCTCGTCTCCGACTAAAGCTTTCAGGCTGTCGTCGTGCACCACTAGGTAGTCGAAACCGCGAGTCTGAACCCAAATCGCCACGCCAGCGACGGCGACGAAGCAGACCAAGGCCGCTACCAGGAATCCGAGGGCCCAGGGACTCTTGAACGTCGGATCTCTGCCAGTGACGAGGACTGTCAGGCCAAAGATGAGCGTGAACAGCGACGCACTAGAGGTCAAGAGGGCGCCTGCGCGGCCCTGAAGCGTTTTTCGTCGATCGAATTCAACTTGTACGAGGTCAGCGACCATTGATCGCCAGACTCTGGCGGCCGGCGATATCGCCGGTTCGTTAGCCATCTTCCGCGTCGGTTGCTGGATTCCCGGTTGCATTATTTTGAGGCTGCTGAATGAAGCGGCGGTCATCCTTGTGGCCTTGATCGCCCCGAACACTGCCGTATTTGAACGGATCCGTCCAATGCGTTGTGGTGACCGGCGCAGGTGCTATCTGTGGGTCCTGAGTGGGCGGAGGCTGTCCAACACCCGGCTGGGACGGTGATGGCCCCCCACCCGGTGAGGCCACACCTGGCGGGGCGTCTTGAGGTGGAGGTGGAAGGGCGTCCTCGCCTTTGCCTTCTGTCATTTTTCCCCTTATGAGCTTCTAAGCTGCAGTCAGGGTGACATACACGATCAAAATTCGTTGGATTAATGCCGCACGCATGACCCTGTGAATTGGCTTGTGGCCCATCGATGGACCGGGCGTGTAGCGGCCGCAGGGCTCAAGTTGCCAGCCTGCGACAGACTCATCCCGGTGTAGTAGCTGATTCTGTCGGCGTGCCTTTCAGCAGTTGAAGCTCAACCCAAACTTCGAGTTCGTATATCGCGTGCTTCAAACAGACAACCGCTTTCTCGACACCACCGCGCTGCGCGGTCTCCAGGGCGGCCTGCTTTTCACGATTCCCGCCGTAATCCCACCCCGTCGGTTCGAAAGCAACGTTGCGAAATTGTTTGAGCGCGGGACTGGCCTCACCGACCGTGAATCGAAGCGCGCTCTCTGCCCGTACACGCCAACGCGCCAGGTCGGCCAGGTCGACGTCAGTCGCGGCGTCAATCTGCCTTTGAAGTAGCTCGATAAACGGGTGCTCCCCCATGCTGAGAGCATCGCAGACTGCCTGAGAAAGGGGTAGCCGAGCCCCACCATCTCCTTGGCTAGCGCACTCGAGCTTCATCGATAAATCGGCCACGCCAGAAGGTAGTGGCACGACGGTTCGCCACACGTTCGACAATCGCGTCGAAAGTCACGGGTGTCTGACCCTCGCGGGTACAGCGACACCTCAGCGCTAAGCCACTGCCATCGCCGTTCGGTCAGTTGGCCGAACCGATACAGCCGCCACTCGATCCGGTCGGGTTCGACGCCGTACGCAGCCGACCACCGATAAACGTCCCCGCAGTACTGTGCGTACGCCTTGGCGCGACGCGCTCCTTCTGGAAGGTAGGAGTGGCCCGTGATAGTGAACAGCGCGGTGTCAACCCGGTCGTCGAGTATTAGGCACCGGGCACCACCTGAAGACCGATCGCCAGTGAAGTACAGGAACTTCGTAAAGAAAGCGTAGTCCAAACGGCTGATCTTGTGATTCAGAAAGGCGCAATAGGCATCGTCGATGTTTCCCTGGTAGCTGGCCGCCGCTGCAGGGCGAAGTGCCGCCAGCAGGTGGGTTCGGCCGGCATCATCTTTCGCGGCTCGAACAATCCGCGGGGCGTTACGGAAGTTCCCCATCACGCCCCAAGCGAGCATGTGCCAAAAGAGCTGGAGCAGGTGGGCGTCGTCGCCGGATTCGCGCGCCGCGCTGGCAATTGCGAACAGGTCTTCGCGTCCCAGTGGGTTCGGACTGATCAAGATGCGGTTTTTCGCCCACCAGTCGCCATTGACCGGTTCCGGCTCCGCAAGGCTCCCTTTAGCCAGCTGCGGCAATTCGCACCGAAGGAGATCGCCGATGCCGTCTTCGGACTCCTGCCACATGAAACCGTCTCCCCCCGGCCGGGTGCCCGCGCGTCGGTTATCAGAGCCGCCTCTCGCGCGTGCCCATCTTTCAGGGCTCCTAGGCGGCTCATCAGAGGATTCCGACAATTTGGTGAGAATGTGCGACGGACACGAAGCTGCGAACACGCTGGTAGGAATCGTCGAACGCCGACAGTTGCGGTGAGTTCCTACAAGTCAGCAGCAGTATAGGAAGTCGCAGTTCGTGTCCAAATCCCAGTTTCGTGTCCACATCGTGTCCCGAAGCGTGTCGTTGTCTGCCGGCGCCTCGTGACCGCGCTTCCCTGCCCGCCCTGGGGGGTGGTTGAGGGCAGTTGCTCAGTCCGCGAGCTTGACCGACTTTCGGTGAGAACGCGCTTCTCGCCGTATCGAACTTGCGTGCTGACGGTCGCTGAGCAGCGCACGCCGAGTGCGGTCGTTGACTTTTTCATCGAGCCAGGAGGCACACTCGTGCTCGGCTGCCTGCGGGTCGGCCCCATCATCGACGCGATCCGTCACCCACTCCTCGATCAGGTCTGCCTCATCGAACGGACCAATGGTGCTGCCGGAGTAGGTGTGCGTGGGCACGGCGAGCCGGGTGCTGTGGTACACCCACCGTTGCATGAGCAGGTTGACGCCTGACTGGCTCAACACCGCGATCCGCTCGCAGGTTGAAAGCGTTGGTGAATCGACGAGTTCGAGACTGATGAAGTCCGCCGAGTGATCCTTACCGTCGATGAGCTTCGGAAGCGGCATTGTGCCGAACGGAGCCTTGGCCCAGTTGGATCGAAGCGAGTCCGGGCTTACCGGAGCGACGAGCAAACGCGGATGGAGGTCAACGCCCCGCCGGAGCGCGCATGGGTGCTGGAGGATCATCACCATGTGACCATCGCCGAGTCGGTAAATGTCGCCCGTGAACGTCGGTCTGTGTTCTCCCACATCCTCCAGGCGGGCAAGATATATCGACTCCGGGTCGTCCGGCGTCTCCAGCTCTGTCACGGTTACCTCTTGGGTCTGATCGAGATCACGCCGTCCTCGGCGACATAGGACTCGAAAGCGTTGTCTACAAAGGTCTCTCGCCAGTCCTGATCGGTCTCGTTCAGCACGTACTCGACCGTGCCGTCCCCGGTGTGGGGACTAGCCAGCGCCAATACGAGGTCATACCGACCGCGCTCCAGGAGGTCCATTCGGGTGATTCCGACCCCGGCTTTGATCGGCATCTCGAGCCAGGAGGCGGGCTCGTCAATGAATCGGTCCGAGAGCATGTCTATAAGGGCGAGCAGACGGGCGATCTTTAGCCGGTTCTCCCCGGTAACTCCAGCACCCTTGCGCCACTTGGTGATCGCGGGCACGCTCACACCCACAACGCGTGCGATGTCCCGCCAGGCAAAGCCGTAATCCGCGAGCTGCTCAAGCGCCTGCACGGGTGCGCACCGAGCCCTCTCGACCGTCTTGGACTCCAGCTCGACCATGTGCGCCTTCCGCCGCGTGTCGCGGATTTGCCCGTGGAGCTCAGCGGATCGGCGGTAGTTGACATCGGCACGGTCGAACACCGAGGTCGATGGCGTGGTCTCGGGCAGTTCGCCAAGGCGGTAATCGCCGTTGCCAGAGGTAGTGTCGTCCCGAAGATTTGAGCCTGTGAAGGAAATGGTCATGTCACTCCAGTCCGGGTTGTTGGAGCACCTGCGTGCGGAGGTTGGATGAGATCAGCGACTCGAATAGTGGACCGATAGGTTCACGGAGCCTTTCAGTAATTCCATCCACCAGGTCGGCGTCGAGCGCTGGGATGCCCTTGCGTGGGTCGCTCCATGCGCTGTCGATGTCGATGAGAAAGAAATCCGCGTCGGGTGGAGGTTCCTTCAACCGCTGGAGTGTGGGGGTTGACTGGACAACCGCACCGCGTCCAGCCGCATACCTCAGTGTCAGGGAGTCGCCGGCCTCCGGACCGTCGCACTGAATGACGTGCTGCTGCGCGGTGGTGGTGAGTTTGAGATCGGCAAGCTCAGTCCCGGGTCCGAGGAGGCTTTCGGCTACCCAGTACGCCCAGCCGGACTGGTCATCCAGCGGTGCCCGAATCTCGTTGATGTAGCGCAGTCCGATCCGAATGCAGCCATCGACTGGAGCCACGTCCTGGCGGGCTGCGACTATCGCGTGGACGATGGCCCGAAACTTCTCCCAGCCGGGATAGTCGGTCACTTCGAGCGTCATCGCGTCGGGGCGAAAGGTGATCGCGGTGTGGCGATCACGGGCGACGAGCTTTTTCAGCGAGAGTGCGGTGTGCTCACCCGTTTCGAGGTTGACCTGCCGCACCTCCTCGTGTTCGAGGATTGGAGTCCACTCGCCCAGCGCCTCCTTAAGGATCGCGAGGGCAGATCGTACCGGTGGCTCGGTCGGCGGGTGGCGCAGTTCAATCAAGACCAGCGCAATAGGGTCGTTCGGGTACTTGGGATGGGCCGTCACAACACCATGATAACCAGAACGATAACCAAAAGTGATACCTCTCGACCGACTCGTCGCCCAGCTTTCCGCTGGTGACTGGCACCGCTCGGCGGCGACGGGAGGGTAGAAGCATCGGCGATGGCGCCGGCGGCGTCTTCGCAGCGGTAACAACCGCGCGTGGGCGCCGGGCGCCAGCAAGAACGATCTGCCGCTGTGGATCCGCGCAAGCGGTCTCTAGCCAGCCGGGTGTTGTTGTAGCTAGCTACTCTTCGGAGCTGAGGAATCCGACAGCTTAGTGAGAATCGCCGACCGACACGCTACTGAGAACGCCGAGATCGGAGCGGTCGGGTTCCGACACATTCGCTGAATTCCTACACCAGTTAGCCACTACTGTCGGTTGCCATTCGATTTGTCGGTTTGCCATCTAGTTGGCGACGAAGTGTCAGTTTGTCACGAAGAAACGCGGCCGACGGCGACCACTCCACGATGGCGGGCCGCGGTCCCACGCCTGCACCCGTGCTCCCAACCGACACGCTGGCAGACACTCGCGATCGAGCCGCCGATCAGGCCTGTCACCGCCGACCTCTACATCCCGCCCAGCCGGGGGCGACGTGCGTGCAACTCGGCGTGATCACCCAGTTCGTCACCACTCTCATCGATTCGCGCCCGCAGTCGCCGGTCACCGGCTTCGAGCACGCTTCAGGGTGAGATTGCTCGCCCTCACCAGGGCATAGAGAGATCCGGCGAGTTCGGCGGCGCGAATCCGTCTCTCGATGCCGACGGCGGCTTCATGCTTAGCGAGACCGGTTCCGATACGCACAGGCAAAGGGCGACGCCAGTGCAATTCAAGTAGTCGGATACTCGGTCTTTCATGCTGACACGCGTTAGCGTGCGTTTGTTCAACCTGTCCAGAGCCGCTTGAGAGGTGGTTACAACGACCGCCACACACAGCTGCAATGCCACGAAGCCGACCGGACCTGAGCCAGCCCCTAGGCAGCGGCAAGCGTCATGACGCCGGTCGGGCCACCAGCTGATCCTCCTGTCGAATCGGGTCCACCACCGAACCGGGACGCCGATCTTGTCGACCAGGAACGGCCGAGTAATGCCTCCGTGGCGCCCAGCGTCCGCGGGACGTGGACGCTCCCGCTTCGCGTGCTGGTCGCCGCCGGCGTCCTATTGCTCGCCGCCCTGGCACCCGTGGCTCACTACGTCGCCAGCCACCTGCCGCTCCCGCCCAACGATCCAACAACAATCATTGCCGGCACAACGCGTTCGGGCACGACAGCGATGCGGAACCTGCCCGTCGGGCTCCCGGCCGCCGTTACGATAGCGACCAGCCACAACGTCTACCCCTATGCGGTTGCAGCCCTCGGCATCCCCGGCGCCCAAGCGTTCATGGCCCTCCTCTCCGAACCGTATCAACTCGATAACGAACACCTTTTGGCGAGCGACTTCTCCTATTCCTATCCCTACCGCTATCCCGCACTTGAGCCGATCCTCAACTCCGCGCCACCGGCTGATCTGCGCCGCGGCGCAATACAACTTGCCGCCGCGCTGATCCGCCTGGCGGGACAACCTCGCGCCGCGGACACGGCGACAGCGGCGCAGGCCGCCTACGCCCTGCTCGACAGAACCCGTGCATCTGGCGGCTGCGACGCCCAGCTCGACCTGATGCTGCTCGTGGTCGGAGACCCGCACACATCAACGGCAATCTTGGCCGACGAGCTGCGGCGCACCACCACCGCTTGCCCCAACGACCCGACACCAGGCTGGATCGTCGGGCAGACTGAAATACGCCAACTGAGCGACGACCCGTCGCATGCCACGGACATGGCGCCCATCGTGACGTTCCAGGCTTTGTCCGGCCGGTTTCCCCAAGACACATCGGTGGTGACGGGGCTCGGCGACGCGTACCTGCAAGCCGGGCTAACCCTCCTGCACAACCAGCCATTCACCGCGCGGCAGGACCTCCGGCTGGCGGTGGCTCAGTACAACCGCGCGGCCGAACTGGGCGACGCCCACGACGCCGATCTCGGCCGGGCGCACGCTCTCATCGGCCTCGGCGAGTCCAAGCGGGCGGTCCCGATCGCGACACAGGTCGTCGCGAATTCGCCGCGTCCAGGAGCGGCGCTCAAGGTCCTGCTCGCCGCGTATCAGGGTGCCGGGGACTTCGCCAGCGCCGAGGACGTAGCCCGCCGCCTCGACGAGGCAGGCCCTGCCGCCTACCCGGCGGCCACGGCGTTTTTCCCCGGGGTGGCGCCGTTGAAGCCGTTCCAGTTACCAGTGTCCGCCCTTCACGCCTTGTTGCCGCTGTCTACGGGCGCCGAGACGTTGGCACCGCTGGAGGACTCCCTCGTGTTCGAGCCACTGGGCGAAGGCGCCGGCGCGTCCGTCAACGATGTGTCGTTCATCCCTCAGTACCGTGACGACGGGTCGCCGACCGCCGATTTGACGGACTGCCCGTCACTGGCGTGGCGGCGCGATGCCGTCGTCGCCGGGCATGCCGTGCGCGCTCTGGAGAACTGGCCGCAGTGGTTTTACTGTGGGGACGGGAAGAATCTTCGCTCAATCGCCGAACTGGTGGCCGGGCAGGCGATCACCGACAACTCGGTGAGCAAGGACCAAGTCACCGACGATTCGCAGAACCTGCTGCGCTGGGCGGGTGATTTGCCGGGTGCGCGCAAGGTGATATCGAGCTGGGAGGCTGCAGATGGCGACAGCAGCGCGGTGCCAGCGCTGCGGCTCGGCGAAGTAGCCTTTCTCCAGCAAAATTACAACGAGGCGGCCGCCCAATTCGACATCGCCGCACGACGCGCGAGCCAACATGCAGGCAGATTGAATTTGGGACCTTCGCCCACCTACGCCTCCACGGTGGTGGAGCAGGCCGAGCTGGACCGCGGGGCCGCGTTGTTTAAAGCCGGCCGCAGCGCGGAGGCGGTCGCGTTGCTGCGTCCGCTCGAACTCGGCGCTCAAAGTGTTTCGTCCTCGTACTTTGCCGCCGAGCAACTCGCCGACTTCGAGCGCGAAACCGGCGATTTGCACGCCGCGGTCGACGACTACAACTTCGCACTCGGCACGACGGCGCGTCCAGTCGGCACGACGGCGCGTCCAGACGGCACGCCTGCGCGTCCCGAGGTTCTCCACAACAATCTCGCTCTGACGGACCTGGCTCTTGGAGCGACGGACGCTGCGGCAAGCGAGGAAGGCGACGCGCTGAAATCCGACCCAGAGGACCCCGTATTCCTCATGACCGCGGGTTTCATCGCCGACCGCGCCGGCAAGACGGCGCAAGCGGCTGACTACGACAGACGAGCATTACAAAACGACCCAGGCGATTTCCCCGCCGCCAACGATCTGGGCGTCGAGCATGCCCGGGAGCACAACTTCGGCGCTGCGGAGGTGACGCTGCGCCAGGCGATCGGGGCCAAACCGGATTACGCGTTGGGCTGGTTCAACCTTGGCGTGCTCGAAGGCCTCAGGGGCCCCCTCCATCTGCTGGCCTCCCAGGGTGCATTCGGCAAGGCTTTCGCCCTCGATCCGACGCTGAAGGATCGACGTCACGAGCTGACGATCGACGGGTCGGTATACCGCACGGGCCTCGACCTGTCCAAGCCACTGCCGCCACGCTGGAGCCTCACTCAGACGCAAAGGGCGGTGCCGGTCCCAACGGCCGGGTTGCTCGCTGTACTGCTGCTGGCCGCCGGGCTCGCTAGATCGTTCGGTCGTGGTGGCAGCGATCTCGCCAAACAGTGGCTGGATCCGCTTGCCAAGTGGCTGAACAAGATTCGCGGCGTGAACTGGCTGCAGCGGCCAGTGTGGGCAATTGTCGCGACGGTCGTCACGTTCTTACTCACGTATCTACGCCGCGCCGGCAGCCCAACAGAGATAGCCGTCTATGCGCTCGGCGTTATCCTCTTGACCGGCATAGCAATATACGTGCGAATAGCCATTGCCAATCGGACAAGGGCTTCAGCCACGCAGTCGTCGTGGCTGCCCGGCATAGCGTTCGGGCTCGTAACAGGCGCTGCCGGGCTCCCGTGGGCGCCGCTGCCCGTGGTCAAGGCTGAGCCGCAGTCCGCCCGAATTCACCTTGCTGCGCCGCTCACCCTCGCTGCGCTCAGCCTCGTGCTTTTCGTGGAATTCGTATGGCTCAATGTCCCTCTAACTCAAGTGCTTGCCGTGGCGGCTCTCGTCATGGCTGGTTCGACGCTTCTGCCGATCGATCCACTGGACGGAGCGAACGTCGGCAAGGCGGGTGCGGTCGCGGCAGCCGGAGTCGTCGGGGGCGCCCTCCTCGTGACCCTCGGTCTCATATGAGCACAGCCTTGCTCTCATGAGCCGCCCCCACGGCTACACCCTGATAAACGCTGAATGTGCCGCCGCGAAACAACGTGAAGCGACCTGAGGTGCTGCGAGGATTGCGACAACTTAATGACAATCCACGACCGACATATATCTGACAAACCCCAAGTCAGTCCCGCCGGTCGACGACATCTTCCGTGAATTCCTACAGCGGCCCGGAGCGTGTCTTCGCGCTTCTCGGTGGCCAACGCCGACGAGGCGACCGTCGTCGTGGAGATCTGCCGCCGTCTTGACGGGATTCCGTTGGCGATCGAGTTGGCGGCGTCACGCATGGCGTCGATGACGGCGGGCGAGGTGCGTGATCGTCTGGATCAGCGGTTCCGGCTGCTGGTCGGGTCACGGCGCGGTCTGGAACGCCACCACACACTGCGTCACACGGTGGCGTGGTCCTACGACCTTCTCGATGACGCCGAAAAAGATCTGCTCGCCCGGTGTTCTGTGTTCGCCGGTGGACTCGATCTCGAAAGCGCTTGGGCAGTAGCCGGATTCGATGATGACTACGCTGTCCTCAATCTGTTGGATGTTCTGGTGCGCAAGTCGCTGCCGGTCGCCGACCGGTCGTCGGGGCGGACTCGGTTCTCGATGCTGGAGACGATCCGTCAGTTCGCGGAGGAGCAACTCGTGGCCCGCGGCGAGGCTCCTGCGGTCCGCAATGCGCACGCCCGTTACTTCGCCGGACGAGAAGCCGACATCCTTGCCCTGTGGGACAGTCCTCGGCAGCGCGAGGCGTACACCTCGTTTAGCACTGAGCTGGCCAATCTGCGCACCGCATTCCGCTGGGGCTGCCGACCAAGGCGATCTGGATGTCGCCGCCCCAATCGCAACATATGCGGCGTGGGTCGGCTTTCAGACTGAGAATTACGAACCCATCGCGTGGGCCGAAGAGCTGATCGAACCCGCCCGCGCCATCGACCACCCCCGGCTAGCTAGCGGCTCTGTATGTGAAGGCGTCGAATTGCTACATGGCCGGACGGATCGATCCGGCTATTCGCTACACCGAGGCCGCGCAGAGGGCGATCAGCGGTGGAAGCGACCGCGTCCCGTACGGCGCCGAAGGCTACGTTGGCGGTGCCTACGTCGCCGTCGGCCAGCCGGAACGGTGGGTTCGGTGGTGTCGCGCTCAGCTCGCACGCGGTCTAGACACCCACGCATACACCACGGCGTGCCTTCTCATCGGGCTGGCGGCTACCCGTTCCTTTGACGATGCGATGGCGGCCGCCAACGGTCTGATCGACGCCGCCGAAGCGACCGGCAACCCGCATGTGCTTTCATGGGCGCTTCTCGCCTACGGGTATGCCTTCCGCGACGTTGATCCCGGCCTCGCTCTCGAGGCCCTGCGCCGGGGCCTGGTCATCGCGCAAGACAGCGGCAACCGTTTCAACGAGACCACCCTGGTGTACATGCTGTCCGGACTCGAGGCCGAACACGGGGACCGGATGGCCGCGTTGGATTACTTCGCTGTGGTCATCCACAATCACCACGAGTCGGGCAACACCTACATGATCAGCGCGCCTCTGGCCCTCCTCGCCGTCTTTCTCGACCGGCTCGGACGTTACGAATCAGCGGCCACAATCACCGGTTTCGCAGCGGTCAATCCCATGACCGCCGCGGCTCTCCCCGAACTTGACACAGCGTTCGCCCACCTCCGCGAGGTCCTCGGCGACCAGACCTACGAATCGCTCGCCCGCAAGGGCGAGACGATGACCACCGCCGCCATCGTGACCTATGCATACGACCAAATCGACCAGGCTCGAACAGAGTTGAACGCCGTCTCGAAATAGACGAGATACGGGAGTCTCGAAAATCCGTGTCAGAGTCGCGGGTACGGATTCCGCTAAAGTCCTTGGCCGCCGAGCCAACTGTCGATTCTTTCGGCGACTGCCTGCCATCCGGGTTCGAGCATCATGTTGTGGCCCATGTTGGGGAAGAACTCGACTTCGGTGTGATACGCACGGGCGGTTTCCCTCGCCGGGCGGTGACCCCACCCGACGTCGGCGCCTTCGAGGACCAGCATCGGTGTTGTTATGCGCCGCGGTCGAACCAGGTTCAGCCCGCATATATCCACGCTGAGCGCCCGAAAACTCTCCTCCTGGAGTCGAGTGAAGCATTGGTCGACGATCGGCTCGGGAGTGTGCGCGCAGTACATCACTTCGCGTACGTGTGCCGAGGTCGGATACAGGCTCAGATATTTATGCGTCGTGGCGACTTTGACGGTCAGCCATGGGTGCTTCCGCGACAACCGTAGCGCGGTGAGGAAAAAGCTCCGTGGCTGTGCCGACGACACCAGGACGGCGGCGGGTGCTATGCCGGTCTCCAGGTACTTCTGCACGACGAACCCGCCCATGGAGTGACCGATCACGACGGTCTTGGCGGGCAACGTCGCGGCCACCGAACGAACATCGTCGACGTAATCGGCGATCGTGCATTTGTTGAGCGGCTTCGAAAGTGGGCTGTCGCCATGCCCGCGCAAGTTCAGGGCGATCACCCGGTAACCGTTGTCGGCGAAGAAATCGAGGAAATGCTCATCCCAGCACCATGCGGCGAGTGTGGCCCCGTGAACAAAAAGCAGCGGCGTCGGATGAGCGTCACTGCAAGACCCTCTGTCGATAAGTTCGAGCATCGGTCCGTTCCCCCCGGGTCAAGATCGCCCCAATAATCGTAGGTGACGCGACGAGAGCGTTCGCCGCTTTCGTCGCATCGTTACCCAGCACCGGGACCCGACGGTCCGGTCATCATCGGGCCGTGGGCGACCGCCGGATGGTCTCGAAATAGACGACATATGAGAGTCTCAAAACTTTGTGTCGGAGATGGCACGGCGATATGACGGACATCGTTGACCAGCGGT
>JAOPVX010000344.1 GCA_025965975.1 Mycobacterium sp.
ATGTAGGTCAGCGTCTGCTGTAGATCGATGATGTAGATGCCGTTGCGGTCGGTGAAGATGAACCGCTTCATCTTGGGATTCCAGCGCCGGGTCTGATGCCCGAAGTGGGTGCCGCTGTCCAGCAGCTGTTTCATGGTCACGACGGCCATGGGTATGCCTTGCCTTCAGTTGTCGGTTGTCGCCCGGCGTCGGGTGATGCCGGGCCCTGGTGCCTGCTGGTTGCCGGACCCGTCTCGAGAAAACCCGAGTCGGGACCGCCGGCATCCGGGTACGACCGCCAATCGGGTGGTCGTCTGCAGACACGCGAAGTCAGCCCGCTCAAGCGAGCTGCGGTTAGGAGTTTACACGCTGGACAGGGGTGCTTTTTCCACACCGGCCCGCCATCCACAGCTTGGCGGTTGGGCCTGGTTTCTGCCCGCGGCAGCACGCTGAGCTGGGAGTATGCGCTGGCTGTGATTCACGACCGCCGTCGCCCTGGTCTGCGCGCCATCTGCCTGGGCCGACAACGGCAGGCTGGACTGGCCGCTGCGGCCTCGACCAGCGGTAATGCGGGTGTTCGTTGTGCCGTCGCCGAACTGGACCCCCGTGATCGAGGCGGGTCGACCCGGGCACCATGGGGTCATACTCAACACGGTCACCACCGTCGTCATCGCCCTGCTGGGCGTGCACATCATCATCAAGTTCGCGTTCTTCACGCTGCCCTATCGCACGCGTCGTGCCGCGCTGGACAAGAGCTACGGCTCAAAGCCGTCGGCGACAACGACGTCCGATGTCGTCGTGCTTGGGTTCACCGTCGTACTTGCCGCCCTGCTGCTGTGGCGCGGTGTCGAGGCGGTCAGCTTCCTCGGCGGCCTCTGGATCGGCGCAACACTCATTCAGCTGTACTTCCACCGGTTCCACACGCCGGTGCCGGTCGATCGTGCGGCGCCTCCGGAGACGTCGCCACTGAAGGAGATGTCGTATGCGATCCAGGACTCACCTTGGCGGCCATGGCCGCAGATGCTGGTGCTGGCCGTCCTCGTCGTGTGGAGCCTGGTCGTGATCGTCAGCTGACGAACGCGCCTACCGTCGAAACCATGACCACCGACGCTCATCGCTCACGTCCGCTTCGCTTTGGCCTGCACACCGCGCTGCCCCGCGGCGTGGAGTTCGGCGCATTCGCAAACTCGGCGCAGAACACCGGTTTTGACGTGCTGACCATTCCCGATCACCTCGTCGCATCCGTGTCGCCGTTCGCGGGTGCGGCGGCCGCGGCGGTCGCCACGTCGCGCCTGCACACGGGAACGCTGGTGCTGAACAACGATTTACGCCATCCAGTCGACACCGCACGCGAGGCCGCCACCGTCGCCGCGATCTCCGGCGGGCGGTTCGAGCTGGGCCTCGGCGCCGGGCACATGAAATCCGAGTACGACGCCGCGGGGCTCAGGTTTGACTCCGCTGGAGCGCGGGTCGACCGGCTGATCGAATCCGTGAACGTGATACGGCCGCTGCTTGCCGGAGAGCCCGTCGACATCGACGGTGCGCACTACTGCGTGCGGGCCGATGCGGGCGAACTTATCGCCACTCCCGTTGTGCCCGTGCCGCTACTCATCGGCGGCAATGGAACGCGGGTGTTGCAGTTGGCCGGCCGCGTTGCCGACATCGCAGGGTTTGCCGGATTCAGCCACAACAGCGATGGAACCGTGGTCGAGCTGACGCACTTCGACGCCGCAGGTCTCGACGACCGGATCGCGGTCGTACGCGACGCCGCGGGCGACCGGTTCGACGCGATCGAACTGAATGCCCTCATTCAGTTCGTGGTGCACACCGACGACCGCCAAGCATCGGCTGCCGAACTGGCAGCGGCCTTCGGAGGGATATCGCCGGAGTTCGTGCTCGATTCGCCGTTTGTCTTGCTCGGCACGCACGAGCAGATGGCCGAGGCGCTTGTCGAGCGTCAGCACCGGTTCGGCGTGAGCTACTGGACGGTGTTCGACGAGTGGGTCGGGCGGGCGTCGGCGATGCCCGATATCGCGAAAGTCATTGCGCTGCTGCGCTGAGCCGGCGCGGACAAGTCAGGCGCGTGGATGAGCCTGGTCGTGCACCGCACGCAAGCGCGCGACCGTGACGTGGGTGTACAGCTGCGTGGTGGCCAGCGTCGAGTGGCCGAGCAGTTCCTGCACGACGCGCAGGTCGGCGCCGCCCTCGAGCAAATGGGTGGCGGCGCTGTGCCGCAGCCCGTGCGGGCCGATGTCCGGCGCCCCGCCGACCGCGCCGACGGTCTGGTGCACGACCGTGCGGGCCTGCCGCGGGTCGAGCCGACCCCCGCGGGCGCCCAGCAGCAGCGCAGGACCCGAATCCACGGTGGCCAGCGCCGGCCGCCCGTCGTCCAGCCACGCCGTCAGCGCCGCCTGGGCCGGCTCCCCAAACGGCACGGTGCGCTGTTTGTTGCCCTTGCCGAGAACGCGCAGCAGCCGCCGGGGCCGGTCGACGTCGTCGATGTCAAGCCCACACAACTCGCTGACACGAATACCGGTGGCGTACAACAACTCAACGATCAATTGGTCACGCACCGCGAGCGGATCACCTTGCTGCGCACCGGATTTCGCGGCGGCCATGGCGTCGAGCGCCTGATCCTGCCTCAGCACCGCAGGCAAGGTACGTCGGGCTTTGGGGATCTGCAGCCGCGCGGCGGGATCACTTGACAACAGCCCGCGGCGCGCCGCCCACGCGGTGAAGGTCTTGACCGTCGAGGTGCGTCGCGCCAGCGTGGTGCGCGCCGCGCCTGCCGATGCCTGTGCCGCCAGCCAGGACCGAAGGATCGGCAGGCTCAGCATGTCCAGTCCGGCATCGGGCACCCGTTCGGCGAGAAAGCCGAACAGCGAGTGCAGGTCACCCAGATACGCGCGACGGGTGTGGTCGGATCGGCCGCGCTCCAGCGCGAGATACTCATCGAACTCGTCGAGAATCGCGTCCACTCCCCTACCGTCGCAGACAGCCGCCGTCGTAACCATCAGGTGAGCGCGTGTGTCGCGGCGTGGTTGACATAAACAAAGCTTGAGGTTTTACCGTCGCGACCATGGAAACCTCCGATGGAGTCCGGCCCGATCGCCTTCTCGCCGTCGAGGTCCGAATCGCCCGTCCCACCGACAAGCTCGGCGAGGTCCTCGACTTCTACTGCCGCGACTTGGGCTTACCCGAGCTGTATCGAACCACCGCACACGGCTACCGGGTAGTGATGGTCGGCCTGCCGGGCGACAAATATCACCTCGAGTTCACCTCCCACCACGACGGAAGTCCCGGCCGAGCGCCGACCGACGAGAATCTGCTGGTCTTCTATTTCGCCACCGAGGACCAGATGTTCGACGTCGTTACCCGGCTCGGCGAGTGCGGGCATGAACCCGTCGGGTTGGACAACCCGTGGTGGCACGAGAACGGGGCGATTCCCGTCGCCGACCTCGATAACTGGCGAATCGTGCTGATGCCCAATCCAATTCCGCTGGTGGCACAGGTCAGGTGACTCGCCGCAGCACCTCGGGAGTCAGGTCCTTGAGAGTGGGATAGCCGTTGACGGCCATGATCAGGTCGGCCTCGGCCAGCAGCGAACGCAGCACGTGCACCACGCCGTCCTCGCCGCCGATGGCAAGGCCGTATGCGTACGGTCGCCCAACGCCGACCGCGGTGGCCCCCAGCGCCAGCGCCTTGACGATGTCGGCGCCGCTGCGGATGCCGGAGTCGAACAGCACGGGCCGCCCCTCGGCGGCCTCCACGACCCCGGGAAGGCAGTCGATGGCAGGTATCCCGCCGTTGGCCTGGCGGCCGCCGTGGTTGGAGCAGTAGATGCCGTCAACGCCGCCGTGGATGGCACGGCGCGCGTCGTCGGGATGACAGATGCCCTTGACGATCAGCGGCAGGTCGGTGAGCGACCGCAGCCACGGAAGGTCGTCCCACGTCAGCGGATTGCCGAATACCGAAACCCAGCGCAGCACCGCGGCTTGCGGGTTTTCCTCTGGCGTCTGTTGCAGGCCCGCCAGGAACACCGGGTCGCTGGTGTAGTTCGCCAGGCAACGGCCACGCAGCTGTGGGAAGTTCGACGTCGACAGGTCGCGCGGCCGCCAGCCCGGCACCCAGGTGTCCAGCGTGACGATGATGCCCTTGAAGCCCGCCGCCTCCGCCCTGTGCACAAGGCTGGCCGCCAGGTCGCGGTCGGTCGGCGTATACAGCTGGAAAAGGCCTGGGGTATCACCGAATTCGGCGGCAATGTCCTCCATCGGATCCTCGGTCAGCGTCGAGATGACCATCGGCACGCCGGTGCGCGCGGCGGCTCGTGCGGTGGCCAGATCGCCGTGGCCGTCTTGTGCGCATAGGCCAGTGACGCCGATCGGCGCCATGAACACCGGCGATGGCAGCGTCAGACCGAACACCTCCACCGACAGGTCACGCTCCCGGTGCGCGTTGAACATCCGCGGCATCAGGCCCCAGCCGTCGAAGGCGGTGCGATTAACCCGCTGCGTGCGTTCGTCGCCGGCGCCGCCGGTTACGTAGGACCAGATTGACGGCGACATCGCCGCTTCCGCCTTGGCCTCCCATTCCGCATAAGACATTGGGAGCGCCGGCACGATGCCGGAGAGTCCCTTGAGGTAGATCTCGAACTGGTAGTCGCCGAATGCCATCGGCCTAGCGTGCCAGCCCGGCACCGGGCTTTGTCAGCGAACCAGCCGTTCCGCAACCCCGGCGTACACCTCGCCGAGCTTGTGCGCGTCACGGTCTCTTCGCGACGGGAACCACCGGCACACGTCGACGCACAACGATGAGATGGCCATCACCACCTCGTCGACGTTGTCGAGGTGGAACTCGCCGGCGGTCACACCGCTGGCCACGATCTCCGTGATGATGTCGGTCGCCTGGTGGCGCAGCGGCGCGATCGTGCGGTAGTGGGCCGGCGTCAAGCCATGCAGCTCGTACTGCACGACGCGGGCCTGTTCGTGGTTCTCGGCGTGCCAGGTGGCGAACGCCGCCACCACTGCCCGCAGCCGGTCGGTGAAGCTCGCGGCGGGGTCGTCGGCCTCCTTGAGCGCGGCCAGCAGGCTGCTGTGGCCTTCCAGGGCGATGGCATAGAGCAGCTCTTCTTTGGAGCGATAGTGCGGGTACATGGCCGTCGCGCTCATATTGAGCCGTCTGGCGATCTGCCGAGTCGAGCTGCCGCCGTATCCGGATTCCGCGAACGCCTCGATCGCGGCCCGCCGCATGCGTTCCGCCGCAGCCGAATCCGCACCTCGATCGATGGTCATGACGGTCGGTGATCATACACGTGTTTGACATCTGCGGACGGCGGGCGCATTATGAGCGAACGCTGATAAAATGAGCGCTCGCTAATCTGTTGCTTTCGAAAGGTTGTCCCGACATGGCAGAGTTCCTCTCCCGGCGTGATCTCGACTTTCTGCTCTACGAGTGGCTCGACGTGGTCGAGTTGACCAAACGCGAGCACTTCGCCGAACACTCCCGCGACACCTTCGACGGGGTTCTCGATCTGTCCGAGGACATCGCCACGAAATGCTTTGCGCCGCACAACAAGAAGGGCGACCAGAACGAGCCTTCGGTTGGCCCCGACGGCAAAGTCGTGCTGATCGACGAGATCAAGGACGCGCTGGACACCTTCAGCGAAGCGGGCCTGCTGGCAGGACAGTTCGACGAGGCGATCGGCGGCATGCAGCTCCCAACGGTCGTGGCGCAGGCGTCGATGGCGTTCTTCCGCGCCGCCAACCCCAGCACGACCTCGTACGCCTTCCTCACCTTGGGCAACGCCAACCTGCTGGCCGAATACGGCACCGAAGAGCAGATCAACACCTGGGTCCGCCCGATGCTGGAAGGCCGCTACTTCGGAACAATGTGCCTGTCGGAGCCCGATGCCGGCTCGTCGCTGGCCGACATCACGACCAAGGCCGTTCCCGCTGGCGACGGTACCTATCGCGTCACAGGAACCAAGATGTGGATCACCGGCGGTGACCACGAACTGACCGAAAACATCGTGCACCTCGTGCTGGCCAAGGCCCCCGGCGGCGGACCCGGGGTCAAGGGCATCTCGCTGTTCATCGTCCCGAAGTTCCTACCCGACGGGACCCGCAACGACGTCGCGCTGGTCAGCCTGAACCACAAGATGGGCAACCACGCCACGACGAACGCTCTGCTGAACTTCGGCGATGGCACGCATCGGCCCGCCACCAAGTCCGGCGCGGTCGGCTATCTCGTCGGTGCGGAGCACAAGGGCCTGGCCTGCATGTTCCACATGATGAACGAAGCCAGAATGGCGGTGGGATTGCAGGCGATGGCGACCGGATACGCCGGCTACCTGGCGTCGCTCGCCTACGCCAAGCAGCGCACACAGGGTCGACCCGTCGACGCCAAGGACCCTGCCCGCCCGCCAGTGGCATTGATCGAACACGCCGACGTCAAGCGAATGCTGTTGGCGCAGAAGTCATATGTCGAGGGTGCGCTCGCGGTCGGTCTGTACTGCGCGATGCTGGTGGACGAGGGGCGCACCAGCATCGGCGCAGACCGCGATCGCGCGCACCTGCTGCTGGAAGTCCTCACGCCGATCGCCAAGAGCTGGCCGTCGCAGTGGTGTCTCGAGGCCAACAGCCTGGCAATCCAGGTGCACGGCGGATACGGATACACCAAGGAGTTCGACGTCGAACAGGGCTACCGAGACAACCGTCTCAACGCGATCCATGAGGGAACCCACGGCATTCACGGCCTTGACCTGCTGGGCCGCAAGGTCGTCATGCAGGACGGCGCGGGCCTGACCGTGCTGGCCGAGCGGATCAATCAGACCGTCGACAAGGCGATGGGGTCCGAAAGCAGCGCGTCCTACGCGAAGCAGTTGCGCCATGCGGTGCAGCGGTTGGTCGACGTCACCGCGACCCTGTGGGCAGCGGGCGATATCGCCACCACACTCGCGAACTCGACGATCTACCTCGAGGCGGCCGGGCACGTGGTGGTGGCGTGGATCTGGCTCGAGCAGCTGATCGCCGCCAGCGACCACCAAGGCGACTTCTACGACGGCAAACGCGCTGCGGCACAGTACTTCTACGCCTACGAGCTGCCGAAGGTGGGCCCGCAGTTCGATCTGCTGGCCAGCCTGGATCGCACCACCGTGGACGCGCAGCCAAGCTGGTTCTGATCCGCAGGCGCGGCCGCGCTCAGGCGCTGGCCTCGGCTTCGGCGAGTTCACGCTTCCACTGGCGGAAGGTTTCCTCGGTGCGGCCGCGCCGCCAGTATCCGGAGATGGACGCGGCCCACTTGGCGTCGACGCCGCGTTCCTTGCGGATGTAGGGCCGCAAGTTGTGCATGACGGTCTGGGCCTCGCCGTGGATGAAGACCTGCACCTGACCCGGCAGCCAGGCGGCTTCTTTCACCGCTGCGATCAGCGGCGCGTTGTCGCCCGCCTGGTCCTCGGGGACCAGGTCGGCCCGGCCGCCGCGGTAGATCCATCTCACCTCGACACCAGCCGGCGCGCTCAGGGCGATCTCGTCATCGGGTCCGGCGACCTCGATGAAGACCTTGCCGATTGCGTTGTCGGGCAAGGCCTCCAGCGCGGCGCCGATCGCGGGGACCGCAGCTTCGTCGCCGGCCAACAGGTGCCAGTCGGCCGCGGGTTGCGGCGCGTATGCACCGTTAGGGCTCGTCAGGTATGCCGGTTGACCTGGTGTGGCCGCGGCGGCCCACGGCCCGGCGACACCGTGCTCGCCGTGCACGACGAAGTCGATGACGATCTGGCGGCGCTCGGTGTCGACCCGGCGCACGGTGTAGGTGCGCACCGTGGGCTGCTGCTCGGCGGGTAGGGCCTTGAAGCTCTCCAGGGTCAGCGGTTGCGGCAAACCGCCGACGTCGACGCCGTCGTCGACGAACACGATCTTGACGTAGGCGTCGGTGAACTCGTTGGGGATGAACGTGTCGAACCCCTTGCCTCCCAGCACGACGCGGATGAGGTGCGGCGTCAATTGCTCGCTGCGCACCACTTCGAACGTGTGCACCGGACGTCCTGCCACTGTTCCTCCAACACTCGTGAGCCGACCGCTTTGTTGGCCGACCTCGTCGAGGATACGAGCGTGGCCGACGAGGCGGCGGGCTACCTTGCCAGCACGCTGGCCGCCACTTTGGGCTGCCAGTCGCTGGTCAGCAGCGCGCCGAAGTTGCCCTGGTCGGTGGTGCCGACGTCACGGATGGAGAAAATGAACGCCGGCCCGCTGAATCCGGACTCCGCGGCCTTCCACAACACGTCGGTGATCCGCCGGGTCTGCTCTTGCTGGCTGACACCGGCGGCCGTCGGCGCACTGGTTGGCGCGCCGAGCTCGGTCATCCAGATGTTCTTGGCGCCGTCGCCGTTGTCGACCATGAGCTGGTGCACCCGATCGACATCGGACCACCCGTTGTCATCGTCGATGGCCAGGCCGCTGGGATAGACGTCGGGGTGCATCGCCATGGCGTCGAAGAATCCCTTCGCGCCATGTGCGTACATTGCGCTGACGAAGGTCGGCGGCGAGTCGGGTTCCCACGCGCGGCTCAGCCCGGCAGCGATCACCGTGCTGTTCGGTTGCACCGCCTTGATCGCGGGATAGGCCGCCTTGAGCAATGTGGTGTATTGGGCCACTCGGTCGGGGACGTTCCCAAAGAACAGCGCAACGTTTTGCTCGTTCCAGAGCTCCCAATTCGTGACGCGGTCGCCGTATCGCTGCGCGACTTTCGCGGCGAAGGCGGCGTAGGTCGAGGGGTCGACAGGTGGGGCGCTGAAGTAGCTTCCCGGCGCCCTGGCCCAGTCGGGGGTGTACGCGATCAGGCCAAGCACGTTGAGGCCGCGCTGCCGCGCGCCGTTGATCCAGTGATCGACGTAACCCCAGTCGAACGCTCCTGGCATGGGTTCGACCAGCTGCCAGTCGATGAGCACCCGCAGCCACGTAGCCCTGGTCTTGGCCACGGCGTCGAGTTCGCGATCGGCATCGACGTTGCTCATGTAGGTCATCGGTGCGCCCACGCTGAAGCCGTCGCCGTCCTGCGGCGCAGAAACCGCCTCCGCCGTGACCGAGCGCTGGCCGATGACGATCATCGCGGCGATGAGCAGGACGACGGTCGCGGCGCGCGCAACGATCCTGCTCATCGCGCAGTGCATGGCGGCCAACTTACCGGAGAGCCAGTTTCCACCGCCCTCCTTGGCAGATCACCAAACCTGCGATCTCCAGCATCGACAGCGGACCAAGTACCTGCGTCGGTGGCAAACCGGACGCGACCGCGATCTCGTCGGCGGTGCGCGCGCCGCGGGCCGGAAGCGCGTCGTAGACGCGTTGCTCGTCGTCGCCGAGATCGTCGAACAGGGACGCCGGGCGTTCTTCGTCGGCGGCCAACTCGCCCGCATGCCCGACGAGCTCCACGACCTCCTCGGCGCGGGTGACGACGGTGGCGCCGGCACGCAACAGCACATGGCACCCGACAGACGCCGACGAGGTGACCGGGCCGGGCACCGCGCAGACCCCACGGCCCAGTGCCCGCGCCCACGCCGCGGTGTTGGCCGCGCCGCTGCGGGCACCGGCCTCGACGACCACGGTGGCTCCGGACAGCGCGGCGACGAGACGGTTTCGGGTCAGAAAACGGTGCCGGGCGGGACGGACACCTGGCGGGTACTCGGTGACAAGCAGGCCTTGCTCGGCGATCCGATGGAACAGGGCGGCGTGGCCGGCCGGGTAGCAAACATCGACGCCGCCGGCGAGTACCGCAACCGTGAAGCCGTCTGCCGCCAACGCCGCGCGATGCGCCGCCCCGTCAATGCCGTAGGCGCCGCCGGAGACCACCGCCGCATCCCGACCCGCTAAGCCGTCGGCCAGCTCCGCGGCGACATGCTCGCCGTACGCGGTAGCAGCACGAGTGCCGACGATCGCCGCGGCTCGCTGCGCCACCTCGTCGAGCCGAGCAGGCCCCGCCACCCACAGGGCCAGCGGTGGATGCGCCTCTGGCCGCTGCTTCGTGTCGATACCGGCGAAGGCGGTGAAGGCCAGCAGCGGCCATTCGGCGTCCGCAGCGGTGACCAAGCGTCCACCCATTCGCTCTAACACTGCCAGAT
>JAOPVX010000146.1 GCA_025965975.1 Mycobacterium sp.
GCCGGATGGGCCACCCGGAAGAGATCGCACCCGGACACCACGCGCTCAGGGAATGAAAGGCCGATATCGCGAAGACGTAGGCGAGTTCGCGAGCCAGATCGGAACATCCAGATCGGAACATAATGTGATGAAGATAGCGATCCTCGACGACTACCAGAACGTTGCGCTGACGATGGCGGATTGGTCGCGCGTCGAAAGCAAAGCGGAGATCACGGTGTTCACCGACCATGTCGGCGAACCAGACGCCGTGGTCGCCCGCCTGCAGCCGTTCGACGTGGTGTGCGTGATGCGGGAACGCACACCCCTCTCGCGCGAGGTTCTCGAGCGGTTGCCGCGCCTGAAGATGATCGCCTCCACCGGTCCAGGAAATGCCTCGATCGACATGCAGGCCGTCCGGGAGCGCAACATCCACGTCACCGCGACCGGTTACCGGTCGGCGCCCACGATCGAGCTGACCTGGGCACTCATTCTGGCGGCGGTGCGCAACCTGGTGGAGGAGGCGTCATCGCTGAGAGCCGATGGTTGGCAGACATTGGTGGGACGGGAACTGTCGGGCAGGGTGCTGGGCGTGCTGGGTCTGGGCCGGATCGGCAGCGAAGTGGCCCGCATCGGTGCAGTCTTCGGCATGGACGTGATTGCCTGGAGTCAGAACCTCACGCCGCAGCGCGCCAGCCAAGCGGGCGCCGCATGGGTGTCCAGGG
Source organism: Mycobacterium sp. (assembly GCA_025965975.1). Taxonomy (GTDB): domain Bacteria; phylum Actinomycetota; class Actinomycetes; order Mycobacteriales; family Mycobacteriaceae; genus Mycobacterium. The sequence goes on from JAOPVX010000146.1 coordinate 702, forward strand.
AGGAGCTGTTCGGCCGTTCGGACGTGCTGAGCATCCATTTGGTGCTCAGCGACCGCACTCGCGGGCTGGTGAACGGCGCCGACATCGCCGCTATGAAGCCGACGTCATGGTTGGTCAACACGTCCCGCGGCCCGATCGTCGACGAGGAATCGTTGCTCGCCGCGTTGAGGTCGAAATCGATAGCCGGGGCGGCCTTGGACGTGTTCGACACCGAACCCCTGCCCGCTGGGCACCCCTTGCGCAACCTGCCGAATGTATTGGCGACCCCGCACATCGGCTACGTCGCCGAGGACCTGTACCGCACCTTCTACAGCGACGCGGCCGCGAGCGTCGCCGCGTGGTTGGACGGGCGATGACACGCGTCGGCACGCGCATCCGGCTCGGGGGTTTCAGGGGTCCGTTGCCCCCGGCACCACGCTCACACTCATTCAAGCGCCCGCGCCAGACCTTCAGGGGCGCCCTCGAACCGCGACGGGCATCGGGCGGCCCGTTAAGTCCACGCATCGAGCAGTGGGTGTTCAGGAGTGGAACAGCGCCGGGTCGGCCAGAACAGCAGCCGCTGGTATGTCCGTAGCGTCTGTTGTAGACGGCTCCGTCGGGGCCAGATGCGGCGTGTCCTGCCAGCGGCCCTGGGCGAAACGTAGTGCTCTTGCATCGCCGTGGGGCTCGTCGGTGTTGTCATCCACGAGTTGCGCGCCAGCCGCGGTAGCGGAGCCGAACGACTTTTCGTCATCGGGCCACCAGCTTGCGCGTCTCGACCAGCCTCAGAATAGGGGCAAGCCAGAGCCCAACGGGGGTGAACGCGGGCCTCACCCGTGCGGGGCTTACGCCGTGCCGAGCGGACGACGAGTGGCCGACAGAATTGCTCGCCGACCGGCCTGTCGCGAGCCCCTCCCGGGTACCGCACTGGGCGGCCAAGTGCCACGCGGTTGCCCCGGGCGCCCGCGAGGCTACCCGTCGCACCGCAGATAGAAGCGCTCCGTGCGACAAATAGCCTGTGCGACAAATAGATTGACAACCACGGGTCGGCCGGTGCGCCGTCGCGCCGCCACTGGGCACGGGTGCTGTGGTCCGGCCGAGAGGAGTCAACGGTGTCGAACCGATTCGATTCAGCCGATCTCGCGATGCAGACCGGTCTTTGCCGCCAGCTGGGCGTTGCGTACCCGATCATCTCGGCGCCCATGGGTCCCGACATCAGCGGGCCGGATCTCGTCGCGGCCGTAAGCAACGCGGGCGGCCTCGGCATCCTGCAGGCGCAGTTGTGCGCGCCGCCACGATTCCGCGACGAGATCCACCGGGTGCGCGAGCTCACCGACCGCCCGTTTGGGGTGAACCTGCTCCTGAACTTTCCGGTGGATGATCTCCTCGCCGTCTGCATCGAAGAGCAGATCCCGGTGCTGAGCCTGTTCTGGGGCGATCCGAGTCCGTATGTCGAGCGGGCCCACGCCGCCGGGACGAAAGTGTTTTGCCAAGCGGGAAACGTCGAGGATGCGCGCAGGGCGGCAGCGGCCGACGTGGACGTGGTCATCGCGCAGGGCATCGAAGCGGGCGGCCATGTCGCAGGGCAGGTTACGACCATGGCGCTAGTGCCCCGGGTCGTGGACGCCGTCGCGCCGCGTCCAGTGGCCGCCGCGGGCGGCATCGCCGATGGCCGCGGGCTAGTTGCCGTCCTGGCGTTGGGCGCACAAGCCGCGGTGCTGGGAACTCGATTTCTCGCCAGCAGCGAATCTCGCGCCCACCCGTACTACAAGAGGAGGCTGCTCGATGCAACCGAGGGCGATACGGTGCGCACCACGCTGTTCGGGCACGGGTGGCCGCACGCACCGCATCGGACGCTGCGGACCCCCTTCGTGCAGCAGTGGCTGGGCAACGAAGCGCGCGGCCAGGAGTCCCGTCCCGACGAACCCCAGGTCGGGACGACAGTGATCGGCGGAGTCACCATGCCGGTACTGCGGTTCATGGGATTCCCGCCCAACCGCGACGCCAGCGGCGACCTCGACGCGATGGACCTGCTGGCCGGGCAAGGTGTCGGCCTCGTGCACGACATCAAAGGGGCGGCCGACATTGTCCACGATCTGGTGCAGGAGGCCACAGAGATTATCGACAACCGCCTGCGCACGCACACCTCGTCCTGAGTCCTTGCACAGGTAGCTCTGGCATTCCTCAAAACCCTGCTGCGAACCCCCGCCGTCGGCGCAGGGCTGTTCATCGGCCCGCGCACCGTCAAGTACAGCCGCGCGACAGCGCGCTGCGAAGCCACGACTGACCATTCGGACTGTCCACAGGCGGATACGAGCGCGCGCTGAGCGAATGACACTTGTTGGGAAGAAGTCGCCCGAAACCACCAGCCCTGAGGCGATTCGAAGGAGAAGTGATGCTGCCCAGCGAAGCCGATGTCGTTGTGGTGGGTGGCGGCCCGACGGGCCTGGTGTTGACTTCGGTGCTGCGCCAAGCGGGTCATCACGTCCTGGCACTGGACAGGCAGGCCGAAGGCGCCAACGATTCTCGGGCCGCGGCGATCCACGCGAAGACTCTGGAGGTGCTGCAGGAGTTGGGCATCACCGATCGGCTGGTCGCCGAGGGGGTCATCGTGCCGACGTTCACCTTTCGCGATCGCGACCGGATCTTGACCCGCCTGGACTTCTCCATGCTGCCGACCCCATACCCGTTCGTGCTGACCTTGCAGCAGTACCGGACCGAGAAGATCCTCACCGAGCGCCTGCACGCTCTGGGGGGCGAGGTGATGCGCCCCTACAGCGTCACCGGTGTCTCGATCGACGCCGACTCCGCCGACGTCGAGGTGGACGGCCCGGATGGGCGTGAAGTCGTTCGCGCGCGCTTCCTCGTCGGCGCCGACGGCGTCGGTTCGGTCGTGCGTCAGGGCGCAAAGATCGAATTCGCCGGCGGGACCTACGACCAGTCCTTCACCCTGGCCGATGCCCGGGTCGACTGGCCACTGCCCTTCGCCGAGGTGCAGAACTTCTTCTCACCCGCAGGCATCGTCGTCAGCGGACCGTTGCCTGACAACCAGCGGCGGGTGCTCGCAACGGTGGACAACCCCCCCGAGGTCATCGACGTCGACTTCGTTCAGCACATCCTCGACGAACGAGGCCCCACCGGAGCGCGGGTCAAAGAACTGACCTGGTCGTCGCAATTCCACGTCCATCACCGCATCGCAAGG
>JAOPVX010000149.1 GCA_025965975.1 Mycobacterium sp.
AGGCGGTCCAGCACCTCTGCGTCGACATGTATGAGATGGTCGAACTGGCGCGCAGCGGGGTCCTGCACGCGCTGTGGGCGGCCGACGCCGCACCACCCGCGGAGCGCCACCTGGCCGCGGTGCGCGCCAAGGCATTCGCGGGACAACTGGTCACCGTCGCCGACACCGCGATCCAGGTGTTCGGCGGCATCGGCTTCACGTGGGAGCACGACGCACACCTGTATCTCAAGCGCCTGCTGGGTTGGAGCGCATTGCTCGGTGGCTCCGACAGATACCTGCAAGAGGTCGGAAGGGCATTGCAATGACGGAAGTGCTGCGCGGAGTGCGCGTCATCGAGCTGGCATCGTGGACGTACGTGCCGTCTGCCGGTGCAGCGCTGGCGGATTGGGGCGCGGACGTCATCAAGGTGGAGGACGTCAAGGGCGGCGACCCGGGTCGCGCGCTGGTGATCGGCGGCTTCACGAAGGAGAACGCCAGGGCCCACGTCGACTTCATCCTCGAGATCGGAAACCGCGGCAAGCGCAGCATCGCGATCGACATCAAGTCCGACACCGGCCGCGAGTACTTCGGTCGCCTGCTGGCCACCGCGGACGTGTTCCTGACCAACTGGCTGCCTGCACCGCTGGAACGAGCGCGGCTGACGGTCGACGACATTCGCTCGTTCAATCCGAACATCATCATCGCGCGCGGTACCGGCACCGGAGTCCGCGGACCCGACCGCGACAAGGGCGGATTCGACGCGGCCACGTACCTGTCGCGCGGCGGGGTGTCCTACACCATGACCCCGTTCGGCACCGAGACTCCTGCCGTGCAGGGTCCGGGTTTCGGCGACCTTCAGGGTGGGATAACGCTCGCAGGCGGCGTCTGCGCGGCGCTTTTCCACCGGGAACGTTGCGGCGAACCGTCCATCGTCGACTCATCGCTGTTGGCCCAGGCCATGTGGACAATCGCGCCGTCGATCTCGGTGGCCGACCTGTTCGGCATCGACGGCATTCCTGGAGCCCCGCCCGGCCTGGCGATCAACCCGCTGGTCAATCGCTACAAGACCAGTGACGGCAGGTGGCTGCAGTTGGTCTTCCTTCAGCCCGACCGCTACTGGGCCGGCTTCTGTGAGCGGATCGGCCTCCCCGAGCTCGCCACCGACCCACGCTTCGTGCCATCGAGCAACCTGATCGCCAACGCCGCCGACGCGTGTGCGCTCGTGGGCGAGGCGCTCGCAGGCCAGGACCTCGAGCACTGGCGCAAGGCTCTCGCCGACGAGCCGGGCGTCTGGGCCGCCCTTGCGACGCCGAAGGAGACCCTGAACGATCCGCAGGTCGAGCCGAACGGCTACACCATCGCAAACGTCGACGACCAGGGCACCGAGTACCAGATCGTGGCCGCACCAGTGCAATTCAACGAAACACCGCCGGCACCCGCGCGTGCTCCCGAACATGGACAGCACACCGAGGAGATCCTGTTGGAGCTCGACCTCGACTGGGACGACATCTCGGCGGCCAAAGACAGTGGCGCGATTCTGTAGGAGGGGCAATGACCAGTCCAGGCAAGCAGGAGCGGCGCACCCTTGAATCGGTGATCTATGAGCGCGAGCCGCCGATCGCGCGGATCATCCTGAACCGGCCCGACAAGGCCAACACGAAGGACGCGCAACTGGTACAAGAAGTCGACGCCTGCCTTCATGAAGCCGACCGCGACAAGGACATCAAGGTCGTGATCCTCAAGGCCAACGGGAAGGGCTTCTGCGGCGGGCACGTGGCGCGCTGGGGTCCCGACGAGAACCCGTACCCGGACTTCGGGAACAGCTTCGAAGACCTGTACAAGGGGACCGCCGACCTGTTTCTGTGGCCCACGCTGTATCTGTGGGAGTTCCCCAAGCCCACCATCTCCCAGATCCATGGCTATTGCATGGGGGGCGGCATCTACCTGGGCCTGCTGACGGACTTCTGCGTCGCGTCGGAGGACGCGTATTTCCAGATGCCGCTGGCGCAGAGCCTCGGCGAGCCCGGCGGGCACACCATGATCGAGCCGTGGCTGCTGATGAACTGGCATCGCACCATGGACTGGTTGCTTTTGGCGCCAACACTTTCCGCGCAGGAAGCCCTCGACTGGGGGCTGCTCAACAAGGTGGTGCCGCGCGACGATCTCGAGCAGACCGTCGAGGAGATGGCGCGCAAGATCGGGCAGATCCCGTTGACGACGCTGATGGCGGTGAAGAACAACGTGAAGCGCGCCTGGGAGCTGATGGGGATGCGCGTTCACCTTCAGGTAAGCCACATCCTGACGAACATGGTCGGCGCGGCATCCGACGTGCAGGCCCGGCGAGCGGAACTCATGCAGTCGGGCCTTAAGCCGCGCGACTTCGTCGATCGGAGCGGACCCGAAGAACCGTGAGCCCTCCGTCGTCGGGATTCCACACGGTGACGCCTCGCATGGTCGTCGGCGACACCGTCGCGGCGGTGGAATTCCTGCGCGCCGTCTTCGGCGCGCTCGGCGAGGTTCCTGCAGATCGCCCGGCCGAAATGCGCATCGGTGACTCGCTGATCATGGTCAGCTCAGCGGGCGAGCGCGACGCGTTCCCGGCGTTCCTCTACGTGTATGTCGACATCCATGTCGACACTGCCGACGCGGCCTATCACCGAGCCATCGCGGCAGGAGCGACGAGCATCGAACGCCCACTCGACACCCCATACGGCGACCGGCGGGCCATGGTGCGCGACCCGTTCGGCAACGTGTTCCAGATCGCCCATCGCATCCCAGCGCGATCCTGACCTTCGCCGGTCAGCGCCTGTGCTCGCCTGCGACCCTGCGGCAGGCGACGTGTCGCGCCGCGACGTAGCCGAACACCATCGTGCTCGCGATGCTCGCGCCGGCACCCGGATACGTTCGGCCCATCACCGTGGCTGTCGTGTTGCCCGTCGC
>JAOPVX010000393.1 GCA_025965975.1 Mycobacterium sp.
ACCTGTTCCGGGGGCCGTCGGCCGAGGTGCTCTACGTGGGCACCGCGGTCGATCTGCGCAGGCGGGTCGGCCAGTACTTCAACGGCGCCGACCCGCGCACCCGCATGAAGGAGATGGCGTCGCTGGCGAGCGCGGTCGACCACGTCGAGTGCGCGCACGACCTGGAGGCAGGCGTACGCGAGCTGCGGCTGCTCGCCGCGCACGCGCCGCCGTACAACCGCCGCTCGAAGTTTCCGCACCGCTGGTGGTGGGTGGTGTTGACCGACGAAGCGTTTCCGCGCTTCGCCGCGGTGCGAGCACCGCAATCAGGCAGCGCGGTGCGAGCACCGCAATCAGGCAGCGCGGTGCGGCCGCATAACTTCGACTGCGCCGTCGGTCCGTTCCGGTCGCGTGCCGACGCGATCGAAACCGCCACCCTGCTGGCTCGGTTCACGGGCGTGCGCACCTGCACAACGCGCCTGAGCCGCTCCGCGCTGCACGTGTGTCCCGAGCGCGAACTCTCGCCGTGTCCCGCGCCGCACGGCATCGCGCCGACCCAGTACGCGTCCACTCCCGCCCGCGCCATCGAGCTGATCGACGGCAACGACAACCGCGCGCTCGCCGCGGTGCTCGCGCACATCGCCGGCCTGGCCGAGCTCAACCGCTACGAAACGGCCGCCCGGTTGCGAGACCACGCGGCCGCCGCGATCGACGTGCTGTGGCGTGGCCAACGGCTGCGGTCGCTGGCCGCGGTCACCGAATTGGTGGCCGCCCGCCCGGACGGCGACGGTGGATGGCACCTCGCGGTGATCCGGCACGGTCAACTGGCGGCGGCGGGCAACGCCCGTCGTGGCGTGCCGCCGATGCCGGTCGTCGACGCCATTTGTGTTGGCGCACAAGCGGTTCTGCCAATCGAGGCGCCGCTGGGCGGTGCGCTGGTCGAGGAGACGGGCCTGATCGCGCGCTGGCTGGCCCAGCCCAGCGTTCGCATCGTGCGGGCCGAGCCGGGTTACGCGTCCCCGGTGGGATCGGCCGGCCGGTGGGCAGCATGGGCCGCCTCGGCACGGTCGGCGCGAATGGCTGCCGAGCAAGCCCTCACACCGGAAGAAGGATCAGACGGACTGCGTGAACCGCACCCAACGCGCGAGCAGCTGTTCGGCCGCGCCGGAGTCGATCGCCTCGACCGCCCTGGCGAGCCCCGACTCCCAGGCCGGCACCCATTTGGCGTCGCTGGCTAGTCCCGCATGGGCCACCATCGCGCCTGCCGCGTTGAGCACCACCGCATCCCGGACAGGGCCCTTCGCCCCGCCCAGCACCAAACGCACCTCGGCCGCGTTGAACTCGGCGTCGCCGCCAACGAGCTCAGCGATGTCGGCCCGGCTGAACCCGAACGCCGCCGGGTCGAAGGTCAGCCGCTCGACGGTCCCGGCCTGCACCCGCCAGATCGTGCTCGTCGTGGTGGTGGTCAACTCGTCCAGGCCGTCGTCGCCGTGCACGACCAGCACGCTGGACCGGCGAGCGGCGAACACCCCGGCCATCACCTCGGCCAGCTCACCCCATGCGCAACCAATCAGGCCCGCCCGCGGCGCGGCCGGATTCGTCAGCGGCCCAAGCAGATTGAAGACCGTCGGCACTCCGATTTCACGGCGCACCTGCGAGGCGTGCCGGTACGACGGGTGAAACTGCGGCGCGAACGCGAAGCCGATCCCGACTTCGGCCACGCTCCTGGCCACGTCGTCGGGCCCCAGGTCGATGCGCACCCCCAGCGCCTCGAGCGTGTCGGCACCGCCGGACATCGACGACGCCGCGCGATTGCCGTGCTTGACCACCGGCACGCCGGCCGCAGCGACCACGATCGCCGCCATCGTCGACAGGTTGACGGTGTTGGCCCCGTCGCCGCCAGTGCCCACCACGTCGACGGTGTCGTTGCCGATCTGCGCAGTGGGAACGCGGCGCGCATGCTTGAGCATCGTGTCGGCCAGCTCGGTCACCTCGCCCGCCGTCGGACGCTTCATCTTCATCGACACGCCGAAGCCGGCGATCTGTGCAGGAGTCGCCGTTCCGGTCATGATCTGGTCCATCGCCCAGGCCGCCTGACCCGGCGCCAGCGCTTGGCCGGTGGTCAGCCGACCAAGGACCAGCCGCCACGTCGGGGAGTCGCCGGAACCGGAGGGCCGCGCCTTAGGGGATGCCACGAGTGCGATTATGACGAATTGCTCGCCCCGGGTGGAGTTCAACAACTACAAAGCGTCATACTTGCTCCTGTGACGAGCGCTGTAGGGACGCCGGGAACCGCCATCACGTCGCGAGTACATTCGCTGAACCGGCCGAATATGGTCAGTGTCGGCACCATCGTCTGGCTGTCCAGCGAGCTGATGTTCTTTGCTGGGCTGTTCGCGATGTACTTCACCGCGCGCGCCCAGGCCGGCGGCGACTGGCCCCCGCACCCCACCGAGCTGAACCTGTATCAGGCAGTGCCTGTGACGCTGGTGTTGATCGCCTCGTCGTTCACCTGCCAGATGGGCGTGTTCGCCGCCGAGCGCGGCGACGTGTTCGGGCTGCGCCGCTGGTATTTCGCCACCTTCCTGATGGGCCTGTTCTTCGTGCTCGGCCAGGCCTACGAGTACTACCACCTGGTCAGCCACGGCACCACGATCCCGGGCAGCGCCTACGGTTCGGTGTTCTACCTGGCCACCGGATTCCACGGCCTGCACGTCATTGGCGGGTTGGTCGCCTTCATCTTCCTGCTCGCCAGGACCACGATGAGCAAGTTCACCCCGGCACAGGCCACGGCCGCGATCGTGGTGTCCTATTACTGGCACTTTGTCGACATCGTCTGGATTGCGTTGTTCGCCACGATCTACTTCGTCCGATGATCGGCTCGCCGATGCGTCCGATGATCGGCTCGCCGATGAGAAGGGGTTCGATGACCGACAAGTCCCGCGGAGCCGGGCGGCCGGCGACATTGAACCAGGGAGCCGGGCGGCCGGCGACATTGAACCGCCGTCGGCTGCGCCGGCGCCTGTCGGCTGCACTGCTGCTGCTGATCGGGCTGGCAGTCGCCGGTGGCCTTGCGGCCACGCTGACGCCCGTGCCGCAGGTCGCGGTCGCCGACGAGTCGAGCTCGGCGCTGCTGCGCACCGGCAAGCAGCTGTTCGACACCTCGTGCGTGACGTGCCACGGCGCCAACCTGCAGGGTGTGCCGGATCGCGGGCCGAGCCTGATCGGCGTCGGCGAGGCCGCGGTCTACTTCCAGGTGTCCACAGGGCGGATGCCCGCGATGCGCGGCGAGGCGCAGGCCCCACGCAAGGACCCCATCTTCGACGAGTCCCAGATCGACGCGCTCGGCGCGTACGTGCAGGCCAACGGCGGTGGCCCGACGGTCCCCCGCGACGACAACGGCCATGTCGCGCAGCAGTCGCTGCTCGGCTCCGACGTGGCCCGCGGCGGCGACCTATTCCGGTTGAACTGCGCGTCCTGCCACAACTTCACCGGCAAGGGCGGCGCACTGTCGTCGGGCAAGTACGCGCCCGACCTCGCGGACGCCCAGCCCGCGCAGATCTACACCGCGATGCTGACCGGTCCACAGAACATGCCGAAGTTCTCCGACCGGCAGCTCTCCCCGGAGGAGAAGAAGGACATCGTGGCCTATGTCCGGATGGCGACAGCGGCGCCCGACCCTGGCGGCTATGGACTTGGCGGCTTCGGACCGTCATCCGAAGGCATGGCGATGTGGATCATCGGCATCGTCGCGGTCGTTGGTGCGGCGCTGTGGATCGGAGCCCGAGCATGAGTGAGGACGTCAAAGGCACAGACACCCAGCCGAGCGACGCCGAACTGGGCTCGATGTCGCGCGAGGAGCTTGTCGAGCTTGGCGGCAAGCTCGACGGCGTCGACACCGTCTTCAAGGACGACCGCTGGCCGGTTCCTGGCACCAAAGCCGAGAAGCGGGCCGAGCGCACGGTGGCGTATTGGCTTCTGCTTGGCGGTCTTTCGGGGCTGGCGCTGCTGTTGATTTTCTTGTTCTGGCCGTGGGAGTACAAAGGCGGCGACACCCAGGGACATTTCTGGTACGACCTGGCCACACCGCTCTACGGACTGACGTTCGGGCTGTCGATTCTGGCGATCGGCATCGGCGCGGTGCTCTTCCAAAGGAAGTTCATCCCCGAGGAGATCTCGATCCAGGACCGCCATGACGGCCGCTCCCCCGAGATCGACCGAAAGACCATCGCGGCCAACCTCACCGATGCGCTGGAGGGCTCAACCCTGAAGCGGCGCAAGCTGATTGGCATGTCGCTGGGTATCGGTCTCGGTGCGTTCGGCCTCGGCACGCTGATCGCATTCATGGGCGGGCTGATCAAGAATCCGTGGAAGCCGGTCGTTCCGACGGCCGAGGGCAACAAGGCCGTGCTGTGGACGTCGGGCTGGACCCCCAGATTCAAGGGCGAAACCGTCTACCTGGCCCGCGCCACCGGAAGGCCCGGTGAGTCACCGTTCGTCAAGATGCGCCCGGAGGACCTCGACGCCGGCGGCATGGAGACGGTGTTCCCGTGGCGCGCGTCCGACGGTGACGGCACCACCATCGAGTCGCACGAGAGGCTCAACGAGATCGGGATGGGGGTGCGCAACCCGGTGATGTTGATCCGCATCAGACCGGTTGACATGTCCAAGGTGGTCAAGCGCAAGGGCCAGGAGAGCTTCAACTTCGGCGAGCTGTTCGCCTTCACCAAGGTGTGCTCGCATCTGGGTTGCCCCTCTTCGCTTTTCGAGCAACAGAGCTATCGCATCCTGTGCCCGTGCCACCAGTCGCAGTTCGACGCCTTGCACTTCGCGAGGCCCATATTCGGTCCGGCTGTGCGCGCGTTGGCGCAGCTGCCCATCACCATTGATCAAGACGGGTACCTGGTCGCCAACGGTGACTTCATCGAACCCGTCGGACCGGCATTCTGGGAGCGGCGCTCATGAGTGGTCTCAAACCTCCAAACATGGCCGAAATCGCAGCCGCACAAGGCGATGCGATCGATTCGCGGTATCACCCGTCGGCGGCGGTGCGAAGACAGCTGAACAAGGTGTTCCCGACCCACTGGTCGTTCCTGCTTGGCGAGATCGCGCTGTACTCCTTCATCGTGCTCCTGATCACCGGCGTGTACCTGACGCTGTTCTTCGACTCGTCGATGGCCGAGGTCACCTACAACGGCGTGTACCAACCGCTGCGCGGTGTCGAGATGTCCAAGGCCTTCGCGTCCGCACTGGACATCAGCTTCGAGGTGCGCGGCGGGTTGTTCGTCCGGCAGGTCCACCACTGGGCGGCGCTTATGTTCTCCGCAGCGATCATGGTGCACCTGGCCCGGATCTTCTTCACCGGGGCGTTTCGCCGACCCCGCGAAGCGAACTGGGTGATCGGTTCGCTGTTGCTGATCTTGTCGATGTTCGAGGGCTACTTCGGCTACTCGCTGCCCGACGACCTGCTGTCCGGCATCGGCCTGCGCGCCGCGTTGTCCTCGATCACAATGGCAATCCCGGTGGTCGGCACGTGGATGCACTGGGCGTTGTTCGGTGGCGACTTCCCATGCGGCGGGCTCGGATACCAATGCTCCGCCGACGGTGTCCTGCTGCCCCGCATGTACGCGCTGCACATCCTGCTGATTCCGGGAATCATCCTGGCGCTCATCGGTGTTCACCTTGCGCTGGTGTGGTTCCAGAAGCACACCCAATTCCCCGGCCCTGGCCGCACCGAGAAGAACGTCGTCGGTGTGCGGGTCATGCCGGTCTTCGCGGTGAAGTCCGGCGCGTTCTTCGCGATGACCACCGGCATCCTTGGCCTGATGGGGGGCCTGCTGCAGATCAACCCGATCTGGCAGCTCGGCCCTTACAAGCCGTCCCAGGTGTCGGCCGGCAGTCAGCCCGACTTCTACATGATGTGGACCGAGGGCCTTGCCCGTATCTGGCCGCCGTGGGAGTTCTACCCGTTCGGACACACCATCCCCGCGGTGGTCGGCGTTGCGTTGGGCATGGGCCTGGTCTTCACGCTGCTGATCGTGTATCCGTTCCTTGAGCGCAAGCTGACCGGCGACAATGCCCACCACAACCTGTTGCAGCGGCCACGAGATGTGCCGGTGCGCACCGCAATTGGCGCGATGGCGATCGCCTTCTACATGGTGCTGACGCTGGCCGCGATGAACGACATCATCGCGTGGAAGTTCCACATCTCGCTGAATGCAACGACGTGGATCGCGCGCATCGGCATGGTGGTACTGCCCGCAATCGTCTACTACATCACCTACCGGTGGTGCGTCGGCCTGCAGCGCAGTGACCGCGCGGTGCTCGAGCACGGCATCGAGACCGGCATCATCAAGCGGCTGCCGCACGGCGCGTACATCGAGCTGCACCAGCCGCTCGGACCGGTCGACGAGCACGGCCATCCGATTCCGTTGGAGTACCAGGGCGCCGCGGTGCCCAAGCGGATGAACAAGCTCGGCTCTGCCGGCGCCCCGGGCTCCGGCAGCTTCCTGACCGCCGACCCGCTCTCCGAGAATGAGGCACTGACGGAAGCCGCGCATGCCTCGGAACACAAGGCGCTCACCGTGTTGCGCGAACACCAGGAGCGCAACGGCTCGTCGAACGGCGAGACGAACGGGCACCACTGACGGGTTAGACGCCCGCCGGCCTCACGCCTTCGACGGCTCCAACAAGGTGCGGAGCTGGCGCAGGTAGAACCACGGGATCCCGGGCATCGCCACCGTGACAAGGCCGGCGAGCACGTAGAACACCCACGCCGCCGTGTTGTGGTCGACGGCCATCAGGTAGGCGGCCACACCGATGGCCACCATCGCGACGCCCATTGCGATCGCGATGACCACGGCGCACCGCAGCCATAGCTGGTCGATCGCCGTCATCAACGGGCTCGGCGGCGGGCTGATGGCCTCACGGGTGCCATAGCCGGGGCCGGCAGGCACCCTGGCCGCCCTTGGTGGCAGTCGCAGTTTCTCGGTTGGCGCCTCGGCGCCCCGAACCGGCGGCGGCGGCTGCCCTGGCACGGCTCGAACTGGTGTGGCGCGAGCCGGCGGTGGTGCATCCTCCAGAGCGGCGCGGCGTGCCCGCAGCAACAACGGCACCGCGCCGATGATCACCGCCGCAGAGATGCCGATCACGGCGTACAGCAGCCATGGCGTCTCGGACTTCCCCGTTGACGCGCCGTGACGGGTTCCCAGGTCGACAAGTGCGACCGTGGCCGCAACACCTGCGCCAAGCGCGGCCAGCCAGATCGCGGCGCAGGCGCCAAGCAGGATGCGGTCGGTGCGGTCGGATTCGCCGGTATCCGGGCCGGTACGCATCTGCGCGCGGCCCGCGGCCGCCGTGTTGTCGGGCATCAGCAGCTGGTCTGCGCGGCGTTGTTGGTGTTCGACGAGAGCACCGTGCCGTCGCTGGTCGTGATCTGGCAGTTGAGCCGGCTGACCAGGAACAGGCTGGACGCCTGCACCGAGCCGACGTCGGATTGCGAGATCGGCGTCACCGTCAGCGACCACGGGATGTAGACGTTGTGCTGGGTGCGGCTGCGCCCCGAAGCGTCGACGTAGGTGACGGTGATGATGTCACCTGGCGCCTTGGTGCCGGTCACCGAATATGTGACCTGCCGCGGGCCCGACCGGGTGGTGGTCGGAGGCGGGGGCGCCTCGCTGGTGGCCGGCGGCGGGGGTGGCGCCTCGGTGGTGGCCGGCGGCGGAGGTGGCGCCTGCGTCACCGTCACGGTCTGCGGCGGTGGCGGCGGTGGCGCCTCCGACGTGGGTGGTGGCGGTGGCGGCGGTGGTGGTGGCGGGGTGGTCGTGGTGATCTCGTCCTGCACGGGCGGCCCGGTGGTCGTGCTGGTCGCTGGAGTGGCGAGATTGTTGGTGTCGGTGCGGGTGACCAACACGGAAACGGAGGCAACGAGCACGACGGCGGCGATGATGGCCGCCACACCCACCACCCAGGGCCAGCGCGGCGGCGACTGCTGGTCGACCAATTCGGCGGCCGGGTCGTAGCTGTCGTAGTCGTAGAGCGACGCGTCGGCGGGTACGTACGGACCGCTGGTGAACTGTTCGGACTCCGGCGCCGAGTACGCCTGCGCCGTCTCGCCGGTGTCCTTTGCTGCCGACTGGTCCGACGCGGGCTGGTTGCCCGGCTCCTTGCCCGCGAAATCCGACCCTTCAGATCCTGGGGGATTCGGCCCGCTCATCTACGCCTATCCTTCTCGACTACTTCACCGGCGCCGGTTCTGTCGTGGCCACAAGCGGCTGACCGTGCCTCGGCAACACTACCCAAATCGACGGCGTGTACGAATCTCACAGGGCGGTTTGCGGGCGAACTGTTGTCCCGATGTGACCTTCTCCCCGACGTTCGGTGTTGGCCCAGACGGTCAGTGCTTTTCTGGGCCGGTGTAGTACTCGAACACCAGGCCGGCCGCCGTCGACAAGACGAAGCAGGCGCCCGCCGCGATCAGCCACGGAAGCCACAGCGCGACGCCGACGGCCGTGACCGACGCCGACAGCGCGATGAACAACGGCCACCAGCTGTGCGGGCTGTAAAAGCCCAGCTCACCGGCACCGTCGCTGATCTCGGCGTCCTCGTAGTCCTCGGGCCGGGTGTCGAGCCTGCGGGCGACGAACCGGAAGAACGTGCCGGTGATCAGCGTCAGGCCGGACGTCATCACCAGCGCGGTCACGCCGGCCCACTCCACCCCGCCGTTGGCGAACATCGCCGTCAGCACGGCGTACACCACCGCCGACAGCACGAAGAACGCGGTCAGGAACTCAAACAGCCTGGCTTCGATGTGCATGAGGTGTCCCTACTTGCTGGCCTGGGGTAGCTGGGGCGCCTGCTCGCCGCGGCGGGTGTCGAACGGATGCGTTGTTACGGCCGTCGGCCACTGGTTGATGGCCTGCAGCGCCTCGGCGTTGGTCTTGCCCGCGATGCGCTGCTGCAGATACGCCTTGAAGTCGTTGGGCTCCACCACCCGAACCTCGAAGTTCATCATGGAGTGATAAGTGCCGCACATCTCCGCGCATCGGCCGACGAACGCGCCGGTCTTGTTGATCTCGGTGACCTGGAAGATGTTGTCGGAGTGGTTGGCCTCCGGATAGGGCATCACGTCGCGCTTGAACAAGAACTCCGGCACCCAGAACGCGTGGACGACGTCGGCGGAGGCGATCTGGAACTCAATTCGCTTGCCGGTGGGCAGCACCAGAATGGGAATCTCGGTGGAGCTGCCCAGCGTCTCGACCTTGTCGAAGTTCAGGTAACGCCGGTCCTGGGGGTTAAGGCCGCGGACCGCGCCGACGACCTCCTGGCCGTGCTTGTCGACGCCCTCGGGCTTGGACACCATCGCCGCTTTGCGCTCGTTGTCGGTGCCGTCGTAGGTCAAGGTCCCGTCGGTGAAATTGATTTTCTGATACCCGAACTTCCAGTTCCACTGGAACGCGGTGACGTCGATCACGACCTCGGGGTTGGGATCCTTGTGCAGCACCTTTTCCTGCACCACCACGGTGAAGTAGAACAGCACCGAGATGATCAGGAACGGCACCACGGTCAGCACCAATTCCAGCGGCATGTTGTAGCCGAACTGGCGCGGCAGCTCGGTGTCGCCCTTCTTGTGCCGGTGAAACGCCGAGGCCCAGAAGATCAGCCCCCACACGATCACACCGACCACCAGCGAGGCGATCAGCGAACCGACCCACAGTTCCCGGTTCAGGTGCGCCTCGGGCGTGATGCCCTCCGGCCAGCCAAGGCCAAGCACCTCAGCCCAGCTACACCCGCTGAGCAGCACGGCCGTGCCACCAAGGACGACTGTCAACGCCACTCTCCGTGCCACCACCTTGCGCCCGCGAGGTGTCACGTTGGAGCCTCCTGGAAGTCAGTAACGCTAGGCGAATACTACGCAGCGTAGACCACCGTGGAGTGCCGGTCTCGACACACCTCACGGATTAGGCATACTGGCGCGGTGTGCGGACTTCTGGCCCTGATTGTCGACCCGTCCGCTGACGTCTCGCCCGCGTTGGTGGATGCCGTTTCGGGCGCCAGCCAGCTCATGCGCCACCGCGGTCCCGACGAGCCGGGCACCTGGTCCGACGACCATGTCGTGCTTGGCTTCAACCGGTTGTCGATCATCGACATCGCGCACAGCCATCAGCCGCTGCGCTGGGGCCCACCCGAGTCGCCGTACCGCTACGTGCTGGTGTTCAACGGCGAGATCTACAACTACCTCGAACTGCGTGACGAGCTGTCGGCCAACCACTGCGCCGTGTTCACCACCGACGGCGACGGTGAGGCCATCATCGCCGGCTACCACCACTGGGGCACCGACGCGCTGAACCGGCTCCGCGGCATGTTCGCGTTCGCGCTGTGGGACACCGTCGAGAAGGAACTGTTCTGCGCGCGTGATCCTTTCGGCATCAAGCCGCTGTTCGTGGCGACGGGGTCCGGCGGGACGGCGGTCGGCAGCGAGAAGAAGTGCCTGCTGGAGCTCGCCGGCATCGGCAGTATCGATCTCGACATCGACGATCGCGCCCTGCAGCACTACACGGTGCTGCAGTACGTGCCAGAACCGGAGACGCTGCACCGCGGTATCCGGCGGCTGGAATCCGGCAGCTACGCGCGGCTGCGGCCGGGAAAGCCGCCAGAAGTGACCCGCTACTTCACGCCTCGGTTCACCGCGAAGCCGTTCACCGCGGGCAGTGAGCAGAGCCGCTACGACGAGATCACCGCGGTTCTCGAGGATTCGGTCGCCAAGCACATGCGCGCCGACGTCACGGTCGGCGCCTTCCTGTCCGGCGGGATCGACTCCACCGCGATCGCCGCCCTGGCAATGCGGCACAACCCGAGACTGATCACCTTCACCACCGGCTTCGAACGGGAGGGCTTCTCCGAGGTTGACGTCGCGGTTGCGTCGGCCGAGGCGATCGGCGCGCGGCATGTGACGAAGGTGGTCAACCAGGCCGAGTTCGTCGCGGCCCTACCCGAAATCGTCTGGTATCTGGACGAACCCGTCGCCGACCCGGCGCTGGTGCCGCTGTTCTTCATCGCCCGCGAGGCCCGCAAGCACGTGAA
Source organism: Mycobacterium sp. (assembly GCA_025965975.1). Lineage (GTDB taxonomy): Bacteria > Actinomycetota > Actinomycetes > Mycobacteriales > Mycobacteriaceae > Mycobacterium. Next base: position 11,062 of record JAOPVX010000393.1, read on the forward strand.
GGTGGTGCTGTCCGGCGAAGGCGCCGACGAGCTGTTCGGCGGCTACACCATCTACCGGGAACCGTTGTCGCTGCGGCCTTTCGACTATCTTCCCCGCCCGGTGCGGAAGTCATTGGGCCGGGCGTCCCAACCGCTGCCGGAGGGCATGCGCGGCAAGAGCCTGCTACACCGCGGATCGCTCACCCTCGAGGAGCGTTACTACGGCAACGCGCGCAGCTTCTCCGACGCCCAGCTACGGGCGGTGCTGCCCGGCTTCCGCGAGGAGTGGACGCACACCGACATCACTGCGCCGGTGTACGCCACGTCCGACGGCTGGGACCCGGTGGCTCGGATGCAACACATCGACCTGTTCACCTGGCTGCGCGGCGACATCCTGGTCAAGGCCGACAAAATGACGATGGCCAATTCGCTGGAACTGCGGGTGCCGTTTCTGGACCCCGAGGTGTTCGCGGTGGCGTCGCAGCTTCCCGCCGATCAGAAGATCACCAGGGCCACCACCAAATTCGCGCTGCGCAAGGCGCTGGAACCCATCGTTCCCGCCCATGTGCTCAACCGCCCAAAGCTGGGCTTTCCTGTGCCGATCCGGCACTGGCTGCGGGCGGGCGAACTGCTGGACTGGGCGTACGCCACTGTCGATGCGTCACAGGCCGGCGAGCTGGTCGACGTCGCCGCGGTGCGGACCATGCTCGACGAACACCGCAGCGGCGCAAGCGATCACAGCCGCCGGCTGTGGACGGTACTGATATTCATGCTGTGGCACGCGATCTTCGTCGAGCACAGCGTGACCCCGCAGATCAGCGAGCCGCAGTACCCCGTGCAGCTGTAGCGCCAAGCGCGGTGCCGATCTCCTCGCCCGCGGATGCACCGTAGGCGTCGGTCAGCCGCGTCACGGCGGAATCCCTGTCCCAGGTCCACTCCTGCGGACCGGGCGCCTCCAGCACCAGCGTGGCGACCATCGACGCCAGTTGCGCCGAACGCTCGAGGTTCAGCCCGGCGCTGCGGCCGGTCAGGAAGCCAGCCCGGAACGCGTCGCCGATGCCGGTGGGATCGTCTTTGCGAGTTTCTGGCACCACGTCGACGTGAATGAACGTGCCGTCGCGGCCGACGATATCGACGCCTTTCTCCCCCAATGTCGTGATGCGCATCTGGATCTGGCTCATCACCTCGGCCTCGCTCCAGCCCGACTTCTGCAGCAGCAGGTCCCATTCGTAGTCGTTGGTGAACAGGTAGGTGGCGCCGTCGATCAGCCGGCGAATCTCTTCACCGGACAGCCGCGCCAGCTGCTGGCTGGGATCGGCGGCGAACGCAAGACCCAGCTTGCGGCACTCCTCGGTGTGCAGGAACATCGCGTCGGGGTCGTTGGCCCCGACGATCACCAATTCCGGTGTGCCCGTACGGGAGACCAGGTCGGCGAGCTTGATGTCACGGGCCTCGGACATCGCGCCGGGGTAGAACGAGGCGATCTGCGCCATGTCCTCGTCGGTGGTGCAGACGAAGCGGGCGGTGTATGCCGAGTTGGAAACTCGCACGTTGTCACAGTTCACGCCATGCGAGGTCAGCCAGTTCCGGTAGTCGTCGAAGTCGGCGCCCACCGCGCCAACGAGCGTCGGGCTTCCGCCGAGGACGCCCATCGCGAAGGCCATATTGCCCGCGACGCCGCCACGGTGGACGACCAGATCGTCGACCAAAAAGCTCAGCGACACCTTTTGCAGGTGATCGGCCAGGAGTTGCTCGGAGAACCGACCCGGAAAGCGCATCAGATGGTCGGTCGCAATCGATCCTGTCACCGCGATGGTCACGAAACGTCACCCTTCATTTATTAAGCCGCCTACATAAGCTTACCCAGGGGAAACCCGCCGGCAGTGCGCTAACCTGCCTACAAGTGCCCGCCCGGTCACTGTAGACACGCGAATTCATCAACACACCTCGGGGGAGCAAATAGATGACTGGTCCGTACCCGCCTGAGTACGGCGCTGGACCGGTCGGCCCGCAAATGTATGGGGCGCAGCCCTATCCGGAAAATGTGCCGTCGCCGTATCAATCAATGCTGCCGCCGCCGCTGCAATATCCGAAACGACGGTGGTGGCCGCCCGTCGTCGCGGTGGGACTGGCAGTCGCGGTGGTCGCCGCACTAGTCACCGCGATCATTTTCGCGTCGCGCAACGATCACGCGGCCGGCCACAACGCGCTGACCGACGCGTCGGCCAAGGCCGCAATTCAGGAGTATCTGGACGCGCTGTCGAAGGGTGACGATGAAACCGTGGCGCGTCACACCCTGTGCGGGCTGTTCGACGCGGTCAAGGAGCACCGCACCGATCTCGCGCTGGCCGCCCTTAGCAGCGACGCGTTTCGCAAGCAGTACAGCCGCGCCGAGGTGACCTCGATAGACAAGATGGTGCTCCTTTCGCCGAATCAGGGGCAGGTGTTGTTCACGATGCAGGTGGCACCGGCCAACGGGTCGACGCGTTACCAACCGCGGAACAGCCAGGAACAGGCCATCGCTCAGCTGCTGGCCCAGGACAACCAGGTCCTGGTGTGCTCTTATTTGCCGAGGACGGCCGGGCAGTACTGACTCAGTTGAAGGAGTCTCCGCAGGCGCACGATCCCGTGGCGTTGGGGTTGTCGATCGTGAAGCCCTGCTTTTCGATGGTGTCGACGAAATCGATCGTGGCGCCCTGGATATACGGGGCGCTCATCCGGTCGACGGTCAGCGTGACGCCGCCGAACTCCACGGTCAGGTCGCCGTCCAGCGACCGGTCGTCGAAGAAGAGGTTGTACCGCAGTCCGGCGCATCCGCCCGGCTGAACGGCGATCCGCAGCGCCAGGTCGTCACGGCCCTCCTGGTCAAGCAGCGCCTTCGCCTTGGCGGCCGCGGCGTCCGTCAGGACTGCGCCGTGGGTAGCGGTGCTGGTCGCCGACTCGTCCTGAACAGTCATTGCATCTCCTGATGTGCATGTACGTGGGCAGACCGTTGGGTCCACTTCAACAACGGTACCTTGTTTCGGCGCTATTCCCGACCTATCCCCAGGCCGCCGCCGTCACCTGCGCCAACCCGTCCAGCTGGTTTGCCGCGTCCTCGATCGCTAGCTGGACGGAGCCGGCGTGGTCAGTGATGGAGAACGCCGCCGCGATGCCCGCCTCCAGCAGTGTGGCTTCGTCGAGAGTGACCTGGCCTGCGAGCACCAATACCGGTATCCGGTGCGACCGTGCGCCCGCGGCGAGCGCGCTGACCACTTTGCCGTGCAGTGACTGATCATCGAACCGGCCCTCGCCGGTGATGACGAGCTGGGCGGCGGCGACGTCATCGGCGAGCCGGGTGTGTTCGGCGATGATCGCGGCACCGGATTCGCGGCGGCCACCCAGCGCCAGCAGCCCCGCGCCGATGCCTCCCGCGGCGCCCGCACCCGGTTGGTCACTGACATTGCGGCCCGCCGCCGCGTTCAGTTCCACCGCCCAGTCGCTCAGCCGCTGTTCCAGGACGCGCACGGTGTCGGGGTCGGCGCCCTTCTGCGGGCCGAAGACGGCCGCGGCGCCCATCGGTCCGAGCAGCGGGTGCTCGACGTCGGTGGCCGCGATGAGCTCGACATCCGCCAGCAGCTTGCGGCCCGCGGCCAGGCGGGCGGTTGTTGTGCTCCTCACGTCCGCAGCGAGCTCCGCAACCATGCCGCGGCCGCCGTCGGTGCAACTGCTGCCGCCCAGCCCGACCACGATCCGCCCCGCGGATGCGCGCACCGCGGCGGCGATCAGCTGGCCCACTCCCCTGCTGTGCGCAGCCAGCGCGGTCTGCACCGTCGGCGGGCCGCCCAGCAGAGCCAACCCGCAGGCCTGCGCGCACTCGATGTAGGCGGTAATCGGCGTGGCCGGGTCCAGCACCCAGTCCGCGGACACCTCGGCGGTGAGCGGGCCGTTCACGCGGAGGCTGCGCACCTCACCGAACCGGCCGGCCAGCACGCCGACGAAGCCGGGTCCGCCGTCGGATTGCGGGGCCAGCGTCAGTTCATCGTCGGGGCGGCCGCGGTGCCAGCCGTCCGCGATCGCCTTGGCGGCCTCGACCGCCGTGAGCGTGTCGCCGTAGCAGTCGGGGGCGATCAAAACCCGCATGACGGCAGACTATGACCCTGATTGCGCAGGTGCATGCTGGGCTACGCCGTCGCGCAGTAATCTGACAGGCGTGAATCTGCTGGGCCGTAAGAAAGACAGCTCGGGCTCGGACAACGTGGCCGACTCGGCCGGGTCCGAGGCCGAGGCCGGCCAGAGCACCGCGGCCCAGGGCGGCATAACCGCCCCCAAGGGCAAGCCGACCCCGAAACGCCGCCAGGCCACCCGCAAGCGTGGCCCGATCGCACCCGCCCCGATGACCGCTGCCGAAGCGCGGCGGCGCCGCAAGGAGATCGGCGCGCCGAAGCTGACCCGCGACGAACGCAAGTCCGAGCGCGTCACCCGCCGTGCCGACATGGCCGAACGCCGCGAAAAGATGATGGCCGGCGAGGACACCTACCTGCTGCCACGCGATAAGGGCCCGGTGCGGCGCTTCGTGCGTGACGTGGTGGACTCGCGCCGAAACGTGCTCGGCCTGTTCATGCCCTCGGCGCTTGGCCTGATCTTCGTCATGCTGGCGATGCCCTCGGTCACGGTGCAGCGGCTGCTCTCCCCCGCCATGCTGGTGCTGGTGTTGATCATGGTGATCGACGCCTTCATCGTGGGCCGCAGGGTGAACCGGCTGGTGAACCAGAAGTTCGCTGATAACACCGAAAGTGGTTGGAAGCTCGGCTTTTACGCCGCCAGCCGCGCCTCACAACTGCGCCGGATGCGCGCGCCACGGCCGCAGGTCAATCGCGGCGATAAGGTCGCCTGATCACCTGTGCGCACGCTTGTGCTCGGGGGTATCCGGTCGGGAAAGTCGCAGTGGGCGGAGACAGCGATCGCCGAATCGACCGCGGCCGGGCAGCCGGTGCGTTACCTGGCGACCGGCGCGACGCCCGCCGGTGACGCCGACTGGTCGGCGCGGATCGCCGCGCATCGGGCGCGCCGCCCATCGCACTGGTCGACGGTCGAAACCGTAGACGTGCCAACGCAATTGCGATCCGAGGTGGCAATCCCGACCCTGGTCGACGACATCGGCGGCTGGCTGACCGCGGTGATGGACCGCCGCGGCGGGTGGACGACGGGCTCGGTGGCCGCCGACGTGGCCGACCTGATCGATGCGGTCGGCGCGTTTTCCTCGCCGCTGGCCCTTGTCAGTCCGGAGGTGGGCATGACCGTGGTGCCGCAGACGGCGTCGGGCCGTCGCTTCGCCGACGAGCTGGGCAGCCTCAACCAGCGGCTGGCCGGGCTGTGCGACCGGGTGGTGCTGGTGGTCGCCGGGCAGCCGTTGGCCGTGAAGGAGCCCAGCCGCGCGGAGGCCCGGCGGTGACGGACTTCCCTTCGATAACCGCACCCGATACCGAAGTGGCCGCCGCGGCGCGGGCCCGTCAGGACCGGTTGACCAAGCCACCAGGCTCGCTGGGCCGGCTCGAGGACCTGTCGGTGTGGGTGGCGTCATGCCAAGGGTGGTGCCCGCCCCGGCAGTTTCAGCGCCCCCGCGTCGTGGTGTTCGCCGGTGACCACGGCGTCACCTCCGCGGGCGTATCCGCCTATCCGGCGGAGGTCACCGCGCAGATGGTCGCCAACTTCGACGCAGGCGGCGCGGCCATCAACGTGCTCGCCGAGGCAGCAGGCGCAAGCGTGCGGGTGGTCGACATCGCGGTGGATGCCGCCGAGCCGCTGTCGCCGTCGATCGGCGCGCACAAGGTGCGGCGCGGCAGCGGCAACATCGCCGTCGAAGACGCGCTGAGCGCCGACGAAACAGCCGCCGCCATCCAGGCGGGCCGCCAAATCGCCGACGAGGAAGTCGACTCCGGGGCGGACCTGTTGATCGCCGGCGACATGGGGATCGGAAACACGACCGCCGCAGCCACTTTGATCGCAGCCCTGACCAACTCAGAACCGGTGGCCGTCGTCGGAAGGGGTACCGGCATCGACGACGCCGGCTGGGCGCGCAAGACCGCCGCGATCCGGGACGCGCTCTACCGGGCTCGCGGATTGTCCGCGGATCCTGTTGGGCTGCTGCGGGTTTGCGGCGGAGCGGACCTCGCGGCCATGGCGGGATTCTGCGCTCAGGCCGCTGTGCGCCGCACGCCGGTGCTGCTCGACGGCGTTGTGGTGACCGCCGCCGCGTTGGTGGCCGACCGACTCGCACCCGGTGCCCGGCAGTGGTGGCAGGCGGGACACCGGTCCACCGAACCGGCCCATGCCCTTGCGCTGCGGCAGCTCGAACTCGAACCGATCATCGACATGCGGATGCGGCTCGGCGAGGGCACCGGCGCCGCGGTCGCGTTGCCCGTCGTGCGCGCCGCCGTGGCCACGCTGGCGTTCATGGCCACGTTCGACGAGGCGGGCGTCACCGCGTGATCCGCTCGGTCGCAGGCGCATTCGCGTTCGCGACCGTCCTGCCCGTTCGCGGCTCGGCAGGGGTGGGCCGCGGCGTGATCACGGCGTTGCCTGTCGTGGGCGTGGCGCTCGGGGCGCTGGCAGGCGCGGTGGTGTGGGCGGCGTCGTTGACTTTCAGCGCTGGCAGTCCGCTTGGCGGCGCCCTCGCCGTCGCGGTCGTGCTCATCGCGACCCGCGGCCTGCACATCGACGGGCTGTCCGACACCGCCGACGCGCTCGGCTGTTATGGGTCGCCGGAGCGGGCGCTGCAGGTGATGCGCGACGGTTCGGCCGGCCCGTTCGGCGTGGCCGCGGTGGTGGTGGCGATTGTGCTGCAGGCGCTGGCGTTCGCGGAACTGGGCGTCGTCGCGGTGATCGTCGCCGTGACCGCTGGCCGGGTGGCCGCGGTGGCGGCATGCCGGCGCGCAGTGCCCGCAGCGCAGGGCAGCTCGCTGGGTGCGAGGGCGGCGGGCACTCAACCGGCCGCAGTGGTAGGAATGTGGGTCATCGCGGTCGCGGCGCTGGCGGTGCCTGCCGATCCGCGACCCTGGCAGGGCCCGCTGGCCGTTCTCGTCGCGCTGGCGTGTGCCGCGGCGCTGGTCGCGCACTGCGTGCGCCGGTTCGGCGGGATCACCGGCGACGTGCTTGGCGCGGCGATCGAGGTGACGACGACGGTGGCCGCCGTCGCGCTCGCGATCCGTTAGGACAGCCGCGCCATCCAGCCGTGGGTGTCGGCGAACGTGCCGCGCTGGATGCCGGTCAGTGTGTCCCGCAGGGCCATCGTGATCTCGCCCGGTCCGCCGTCGGCGACGGTGAACTCGCCGTCGCCGTACTTGACCCGGGCCACCGGGGTGATGACCGCGGCGGTGCCGCACGCGAACACCTCGGTAATCTCGCCTGCCGCGACCTTCTTCTGCCACTCGTCGACGTCGATCTTGCGTTCCTCGATGGCGAATCCTGCGTCAGTTGCCAACTGCAGCAAGGCATCTCGCGTGACTCCCGGCAGGATCGACCCGCTCAACTCGGGAGTGACCAGCCGGGCCGTGCCGCCGCTGCCGAACACGAAGAACAGGTTCATTCCGCCCATCTCTTCGACATAGCGGCGTTCCACGGCGTCCAGCCACACCACCTGATCGCATTCGTTCTCGATGGCCTGGGCCTGCGCCAGCAGCGACGCGGCGTAATTGCCACCGAATTTGGCCGCGCCGGTACCGCCGGGGCACGCACGCACATACTCCGTCGACAGCCACACGCTGACCGGCTTGATTCCGCCCTTGAAATACGCTCCCGCAGGCGAGGCGATGACCAGATAGCGGTACTCGTTTGCCGGCCGCACACCCAGCCCCGCCTCGGTGGCGAAGATGTAGGGCCGCAGATACAGCGACTCCTCACCGCCCGCAGGAGGCACCCATGGCTCGTCGACGGCGATCAGCTGACGCAGCGACTCGATGAACACCTCTTCTGGCAGCTCAGGGATCGCCAGCCGGCGCGCCGACGAGCGTAGCCGCCTGGCGTTGGCCTCCGGCCGGAACGAGACGATGGAGCCGTCAGCCCAGCGGTAGGCCTTGAGCCCTTCGAACACCTCCTGGGCGTAGTGCAGCACGATGGCCGACGGGTCCAGCTCGATCGGCCCGTACGGGAGCACCCGCGCGTTGTGCCAGCCCTTGCCTTCGAGGTAGTCGATCGAGACCATGTGGTCGGTGTGGAACCGACCGAACGGCGGATCGTTTTGAATCGACGCCCGTACCTCATCGCTCACCGGGTTCGCATTGCGCTCAACCGTGAACTCGAGGCGGCCGTCAGTCATGTAGCGATTGTATATCCGCTCGCTACCGGGTTTTTGCCTCGATGAACGGGGTTCTGACCACTTCGCATTCGACGCCTCGGCCACGAACGTCCACCGAGACGGTCTTGCCGTCGGCGATGGCGGTGCCGTTGACGTCAGTGTCGATCAACGCCAGCGCGATGCCGACTTTCAAAGTCGGAGAAAAGGTTCCCGATGTCGTTACGCCGATCGGGGCGTCACCGTCGAGCACGGTGAGGTCGGGCCGCAGCACCCCACGACCGAGGGCCCGCAGCCCGCGCAGCACTCGCTTCGGGCCCGCCTCCTTCTCCGCGAGCAGCGCGTCGCGTCCCCAGAACGCATCTTTCTTCCACCCGATCGCCCATCCGCAACGCGCCTGCAGCGGCGAGATGTTCAGCGACAGTTCATGGCCGTGCAGCGGATAACCCATTTCGGTGCGCAGTGTGTCGCGGGCGCCCAGCCCGGCCAGCTCACCGCCGGCACTGCCGACGGCGTCGACCAGTGCGTCAAAAACCACGCCGGCTCGATCCCACGTCGGCAGCAGTTCGTAGCCATGCTCGCCGGTGTAGCCGGTGCGGCACACCCGCACTTGCGCGCCGCCGAATTCGGCGTCGGCATATCCCATGTAGTCCATGTCCGTCGGCAGACCCAAACCGCCGACCACCTCGGTCGATTTCGGCCCCTGGACGGCAAGCACCGCATACGAGCGGTGTTCGTCGGTGATCGTCAAGCCTGCGGGCGCACGGTCCGCCAGCGCCGCGACGACGGCGGGAGTGTTGGCGGCGTTCGGGACCAGGAAGATCTCGTTGTCGGAGACGTAGTAGGCGATCAGGTCGTCGATGACACCACCGGAATCGGTGCAGCACAACGTGTATTGCGCCTTGCCCGGCCCGATGCGGCGAAGGTCGTTGGTGAGCGCCGAGTTCACGTACTCGGCCGCGCCGGGTCCCCGCACCAGCGCCTTACCGAGATGGCTGACGTCGAACAGGCCGACGGTGTTGCGCGTTGCGATGTGCTCACTCACCGTGCCCGCATAGGAGACCGGCATCAGCCAACCGGAGAATTCCGCGAAACTCGCGCCGAGTTGACGATGGCGTTCCTCGAGGGGGCCGTGCTGGACTTCGCTCACGCCGAACCACCCTAATCTGACGTTGCGCCTGGCACACTTGTCCAGGTGGTCGATTTCGACGCGCTGGAAGCCGCCGGAATCGCCAACGCGCTCGGACGAGCCGGCCTGATCGACTATCTGGACAAGCTCGGCTTCACGCCCGACGAGATGCTCGAGGCCGAGCGGCACGGCCGGCTGTTCGGCCTCGCCGGCGACGCCCTGCAGCGGTCGGGCCGCCCGATCTACAGCCTGCGGACGGCGGCCGATTTGCTGGGCGTGCCTCTCGACGACATCGCAACCGCATGGGCCGCGCTCGGCCTGACGGTGGCCAGCCCCGATGAGGCCGCGCTGAGCCAGGCCGATGTCGACGGCCTGGCGACGTGGGCCGAGATGAGGGCGGTGATGGGCGACGATGCCTCGCTGGGCTGGCTGCGGGTGCTCGGTGCGGCCATGGCGCGACTCGCGGAAGCCACGTCGACGGTCGTCCGCGCCGGAGCGCCCGACATCCAGATCAACTACACCCACGACGAACTGACCACTGCGCAGGCGTACCGCGGGGTCGCGGAGTTCATCCCCCGCGTCGGGGCGCTGATCGACGCCGTTCACCGTCATCACCTGATCAGCGCCCGCACCTACTTCGAGGGCGTCCTGCGCGACACGTCGGACAGCGTCGTGTGCGGCATCGGTTTCGCGGATCTGTCGGGCTTCACCGCACTGACCCAGTTGCTTACACCCGCGGAGCTGTCGACCCTGCTCAACGAGTTCAGCGCCACCGTCACCGACGTCGTGCACACCGACGGCGGCCGGGTGGTGAAGTTCATCGGCGACGAGGTGATGTGGGTGAGCGCGACGCCGGAACTACTCGCCAAGGCGGCGGTTGATCTCGTCGATCACCCGAAAGCGCGCGAAGCCCACATGCAGGTTCGCGCCGGTCTCGGCTACGGCGCTGCGCTGGCCGTCGGCGGCGACTATTTCGGCAACACGGTCAACCTGGCGGCCCGGCTCGTCGCCGCGGCGGAGCCCGGGCAGATCCTTGCCACGTCGGCGGTCCGCGACGAACTGCCGGATTGGCCCGCCGTCGTGCAGGATCCGTTGATGCTCAAGGGTTTCGACGAGCCGGTGACGGCCTATGACCTGCACACCACCGCCGATGGCTAGGGTGGACGCTCGTGAGCACCGCAAACGCCGGTTACCAGGCCCCCACCGTCACCGTCAGCTCGTCACTGCCCAAACGCGCCAGCGACGCCGTGCTGATCGTCCCCGTAGTCGGGCAGGACGAGGACGCGACGGCGACGGTCGTCGCCAACCCGTTCCTCGACGCGGAGGCCGTCGGCGAGATCGACGTCGCCCTGCGTGCGCTCGGCGCCAAGGGCGGTAACGAGCAGCTCACGCGGTTGGTCGCCCCCTCGCTCCCGGTGGCCAGCGTCCTTGCGGTCGGGCTGGGCAAGGACAAGGACCGCGACGAATGGCCGGCCGACGTGATCCGCCGCGCTGCGGCGGTGGCCGCGCGCTCGCTCAACGGCACCGAGACAGTGATCACCACACTCTCGGACCTCGACCTTGGCGCGGCGATCGAGGGGCTGATCCTCGGCGCCTATCGGTTCACCGACTTCCGTAGCTCCAAGACCGCACCCACGGACGCGGGTCTGCGCGAGATCACGGTGCTGACCGCCGACACCAAGGCCAAGACCAAGGCGGCCGCCGAGCGCGCGACGGCCATCGCAACCGCGGTGGCCACCGCGCGCGATCTTGTCAACACCCCGCCGAGTCACCTCTATCCGGCTGAATTCGCCAAGCGCGCAAAGGCTTTGGGTGAGGCGGCGGGCCTCGAGGTCGAGGTGCTCGACGACAAGGCGCTCGCCAAGGAGGGCTACGGCGGCGTGATCGGCGTCGGCAAGGGTTCCTCGCGCCCGCCCCGGCTGGTCCGGCTGGCCCACCGCGGGGCGAAGAACAAGCCGCGCACGCGAGGAGCAGGAACAGGCAAGGCCAAGACGGTTGCGCTGATCGGCAAGGGCATCACGTTCGACACCGGTGGCATCTCCATCAAGCCCGCGGCCAACATGCACCACATGACCTCCGACATGGGCGGTGCGGCCGCCGTCATCGCCACCGTCGTGCTGGCCGCCAGGCAACAGTTGCCCATCGACGTGATCGCCACCGTGCCGATGGCCGAGAACATGCCGTCGTCGACCGCGCAGCGGCCCGGCGACGTGCTGACCCAGTACGGCGGCACCACCGTCGAGGTGCTCAACACCGACGCGGAGGGCCGGTTGATCCTGGCCGACGCGATCGTGCGGGCCTGCGAGGACGGGCCCGACTACCTGATCGAAACGTCGACGTTGACCGGCGCGCAGACGGTGGCGCTCGGCGCGCGCACACCAGGCGTGATGGGCAGCGACGAGTTCCGGGACCGCGTCGCCGAAATCTCCCAAGGCGTCGGCGAGAACGGCTGGCCGATGCCGCTACCGGAGGAGCTCAAGGACGACCTGAAGTCGACGGTGGCCGACCTGGCCAACGTGAGCGGCTCCCGCTATGCAGGGATGCTGGTCGCCGGCACGTATCTGCGCGAGTTCGTCGCCGACGAAGTGCAATGGGCGCACATCGACGTCGCGGGCCCGGCCTACAACTCCGGCGGCCCGTGGGGCTACACGGGCAAGGGCGGCACCGGCGTGCCGACCCGCACCATGTTCGCGGTCCTGGAAGATATCGCTGCGAACGGCTGACGTAGATGTCGCCGGCCGAGCGCTGCGGGCTACACCACACTCGCGCGAGCCGAACTGCGCATCGCCTGCGGCAGCAGGTGTGCGAGGCCGTACACGAAATAGGCCTCCGGCGCCACGGGCCGGATCGGCTTGTTCTTCTTGACGGCCGACACGATCGCCTTGGCGACCTTGTCGGGACCGTATCTGCGCGCGGCGAACATCTTCTCCATCTGCGCGCGACGCGCCTCCACTTTGGCTTGCTTATCGGCCGGCACGTCAAAGCGGGTGGTGTGCACGATGTTCGTGTCGATCACACCTGGGCACACCGTGGTGAGCCCGACGCCCGCCTTATCCAGCTCCGCTCGCAGGCAGTCACCGAACATGAACACCGCGGCCTTGCTTGTGGAGTACGCATTCATCGACTGCTGCGGCGAATACGCGGCCATCGACGCCACGTTGACGATGTGTCCGCCGGTGCCGCGATCGACAAGACGACGACCAAATGACCTGCAGCAGTTGACAACTCCACCGAAGTTGATATCGAGGACCCGGTCGAACTGCTCGCGCGGAGTATCGAAGAACAGCCCGGCCTGACCGACGCCCGCATTGTTCACAACGATGTCGGGCACGCCGTGCGTGGCGCTGACCTCCTCCGCGAACTGCTCAACGGCGTCGGCGTCTGCGACGTCCAATGTGTAGGCGTGCGCGACGCCACCGCGGGCGGCGATCTGCGCGGCGGTGTC
>JAOPVX010000436.1 GCA_025965975.1 Mycobacterium sp.
AGAGCAGGAAGCCGAAGTGCGTGTACACCATGTTCGGCAATCCCACCTTGTCGTCACGTTTGGAATAGAAGATCCACACCGCGAGATAACCCACCGCCGTTACGACTCCGATGATCGCCGTCAATGCAGGCCGGTCCTGGAACGCTACGGAGATCGGCAGCAGGAAGAAGACCGGCAGCAGCGCTGCGGTCGCGCCGCCCGACACCAGGCACAGCGTGATGATGACCGTCAGGTCGACGGCCGTCGACGCCCAGTCCCCCCACCGTGGCACCGGCCCCCTCAGCACGGCCAGCAACCACAACACCGCCGCCGCGGCGTACACACCGAGGATCACCGCGTACAACCCCGGCAGCCAGTGATCGACCTCCCATATCCACACCAACACAGCGATCAGCCCGATCAGCGGCAGGCGCAAGGTCGCCGAGACGCGAATGGGTTCCGCGGCGAGGTAGTCGACGACCTGTTGAAAGGGGCGCGTCACGCTACTCCAGCATCTTGCGGCGCATCGCCTCCGCGACGGCGGCGGCCCGATCGCCAACGCCGAGTTTCTCGTAGAGCCGTTGCACGTGGGTCTTGACGGTCGACGGCGCCAGGTACAGCTCCTTGGCCATCGCGGGGATGCTGCTGCCCCCGGCGATCAGCTTCAGTACCTCCCGCTCGCGTGGGCTGAGCACCGGGCCTTGTGGTTCGGCTCGCTTGCGGATCTCGCCGGCCAAGCCCGCAGCGAGGCCGGGCGCCACGACGTCGCGGCCCTTGGCACAGTCCAGCACCGCGTTCACCAGTTCACTTCTGGTCGACTCCTTCGGCAGGAATCCGGCGGCGCCTTCCTGCAGCGCGCGGAACACGATCGCCGACTCGTCGTGCGCCGACACCAGTAGCACCCGGGTCGGCAGCTCGTCGCGTTGCACAGCGGCCGCCACCTCGGCGCCGTCCATGCCCGGCATGCGGTAGTCCAGCAGCGCCACCTGCGGCGAATGCGTCCTGATCGCTTCGAGCGCCGCTATCCCGTCGTCGGCTTCGGCCACCACCTCGATCGCGCCACTCGAGGTGAGCGCCCTGACGACCCCGTCGCGGAACAGCGGATGGTCGTCACCAACAACGACACGCACCTTTTCGCTGGTCATGAAGCCAGCGTCGCACAGCACCGGCGGGTTCTTCCTCCGATTGGGGGACACGTGGTGCACGCGTGTCGCGGTCTGATCGCCCGACATCCAACGCCGCCTCGCTGCAGCAGTCTTAAGACATCACAGGAACGCGCCGGCGCAGGAACTGAAAAGCCAACTCACACCGGAGAACTCACATGACCGCCACCGCCAGCCGCTTGCCCTCCCCGGTGGTCTCCGCTGGCACACCGGCATGCACCACCTGACCACCCTTCAGGCGAGCGCGACGCGCTGACAAACAACCATCGAGGCCCTCCCAAGGAATCGGGGAGGGCCTCGATGCGTTGGGGCACAGTATGCGAGTCGGCGTGGTGTTCCCCCAGACAGAGCTCGGCGGTGACGCATCAGCGGTGCGTGACTACGGCCAACGCGTGGAGGAGCTGGGTTTCACCCACCTGTTGGCCTACGACCACGTCGTCGGCGCCGACCCCGCCGTTCACGTCGGCTGGTCCGGTCCATATGACGTGCACACCACGTTTCACGAACCGCTCGTGATGCTCGGCTACCTGGCGGCCCTCACCACCGCGCTGGAATTGGTGACCGGGGTCATCATCCTTCCGCAGCGGCAGACGGTGCTGGTCGCCAAGCAAGCCGCCGAGGTCGACCTGCTCAGTCAGGGGCGTCTCCGTCTGGGAGTCGGGCTCGGCTGGAACGCCGTCGAGTACGAAGCACTCGGCGAGAACTTCGCCAACCGTGGCAAGCGGATAGGAGAGCAGGTCGAGCTGATGCGGCGGTTGTGGTCCGAACCATCGGTGACGTTCGAGGGCAGCCATCATCGGGTGACCGGCGCGGGCCTTGCACCGCTTCCGGTGAATCGGCCGATACCCGTGTGGTTCGGTGCGGCATCACGGCCGGCGTTGGAGCGCGCAGGCCGGTTGGCCGACGGGTGGTTCCCGATGATGTCTCCTGGGCCACAGCTGGACGAAGCGCGCGCCATCGTGGCGCGGTCGGCGGTCGCGGCGGGCAGGGATCCGTCGGCGATCGGGATGGAAGGCCGGGTTTCCTGGAGCGGTGACCGACGGCAGGTCGCCGACGAGCTCGCCCAATGGACCGCGGCGGGCGCCACCCACGTGTCGGTGAACACGATGGGCGCGGGCCTGCGCACAGTCGATGAGCACCTGGCTGCGCTGCAGGCCGTGGCCGAGAACATCCTGGCATAACGCCAGCCCGTACGGGCCTCACCACAGTGCCTTCCCCCGATTGGGGGACACGCGGTTCATCCTGTTCAACCGCCGATCACCGGACATACAAGCCGTCTGCGCTGCGGCATTCTTGAGTCATCGCAGGAACACACCGGAGCAAGACACCAAAAGTCAACGGAGACAGGAACACTCACATGAACGCCACCGCCAGCCGGTTCGCCCGCTACATCGCCATGCCGGTCGTCTCGGCCGGAATCATCGGCTGCGCCGCCCTCGGCCTTGCCGGCGCGGCCAGCGCAGCCACCTCGACTCAGCCAACCGGCCCCGGCTACTCCTACGCCCCGAGCGTCAAGGCCCAACCGGCCCCCGCGGCTCAGCCGGGCTGGCACTGGCACCACGGCGTGCACCACCTCGCCGACCTGCAGCCCAGCTACACCCGCTGATCACAGACCTGAGGCCCTCCCCGACGACCCCGGGGAGGGCCTCACCACGTCTGGGGCTCCCCCGATCGGGGGACATGGGATTCCACCGGTTCAACCGCCGATCGCCCGACAGACTCCGCCGACGCGATGCGAGAGAGTTATCTCAACGCAAGAAGAAACCGGCAAGAGCCGAAACCATCACCACCACAGGGAGATTCAGAAATGGCCACCGCCATCACCACCATCACCCGCAGCTTCGCCCTGCCGGCAGTCTCGGCCGGAATCATCGGCGGTGCCGCTCTCGGCCTTGCAGGCATGGCCAGCGCAGGCACCTACTCCTACGAGCCGACCCCGCGTCCAGGCATCGTCGCCACCCCCAACACCATCGCGAGGCCGCCGGTCGTCGTGATGCCCGGCCAGCGGTGGCATCGGCATCACGGCTTCGACACCGCGATGCCCGCAGGCGAATAGCCAGCCACCCTCATGAGGCCGCTCACCACAGCGGGATCTCGAGCCCGTAGTCCGACTCCGGTCGCGGGCCGAAGTAACGCCGCTCGGACTCGTCGATCTTCACGTCGTTGATGCTTGCCTCCCGGCGCGCCATCAGGCCCTGCGCCGTGAACTCCCACAACTCGTTGCCGTAGCTGCGGTACCACTGCCCGGTGGCGTCGCGGCACTCGTACTGGAAGCGCACCGCCATCCGGTTCTGCAGGACGCCCCACAGGCTCTTGCGCAGTACATAGTCGAGTTCGCGCTGCCATTTCTGCGTCAGGAACGCCACGATCTGCGCACGCCCAACGACGTGCTGGTCGCGGTTTCGCCACTGTGAGTCGACGGTGTAGGCCAGGCTGACGTGTTCGGGGTCGCGGGTGTTCCAGGCGTCCTCGGCGGCCTGCACCTTCTTCCTCGCGGTCTCGAGAGTGAACGGCGGAAACGGTGGACGGCTCTCGGTCATGCCTTGTTTCTACGCGCGAAGCGCTGCCATGATTCCCCCCTTCGGCGGGTGCCATATCGTGGCGGTCATGGACTTCGCGATGTCGCCAAAGGCACAGGACCACCACAAGCGGCTGACCGCTTTCATGACCGAGTTCGTGTTCCCGGCAGAGGAGGCATACGACCGGTATCGCAGGGAAGCGGGCCCCGACGATCACACGGTGCCTCCGGTCATCGAGGAGCTCAAGACGCTGGCCAAGGAGCGCGGGCTGTGGAACCTGTTTCTGCCCGCCGTGTCGGGGCTGACGAACCTCGAGTACGCGCCGCTGGCCGAGCTGACCGGCTGGAGCCTGGAGATCGCACCCGAGGTCACCAACTGCGCCGCGCCCGACACCGGCAACATGGAGACACTGCACCTGTTCGCGAACGAGGAGCAGAGCAAGCAGTGGCTGGAGCCGCTGCTGGCCGGTGAGATCCGCAGCGGGTTCTCGATGACCGAGCCCGCAGTGGCCTCAAGCGACGCCCGCAACATCGAAACGCTGATCACCCGTGACGGCGGCGACTATGTGATCAACGGCCGCAAGTGGTGGACGACGGGAGCGGCCGATCCGCGCTGCAAGGTCCTGATCGTGATGGGCCGCACCAACCCTGACGCCGCCAGCCATCAGCAGCAGTCGATGGTGCTTGTGCCGATCGACACCCCGGGCGTGAACATTCTGCGGTCGACGCCGGTGTTCGGCTGGCAGGACCAGCACGGGCACTGCGAGATCGTCTACGACAACGTGCGGGTGCCGGTAGAGAACCTGCTCGGTGCGGAGGGCACCGGATTCGCGATCGCACAGGCCCGGCTTGGCCCAGGCCGCATTCACCACTGCATGCGGGCATTGGGGGCGGCGGAGCGGGCGCTTGCGCTGATGGTCGACCGGGTGCAGAAGCGGGCGGCGTTCGGCAAGCCGTTGAGTGAGCAGGGTGTGGTGCGCGAACAGATCGCCCGCTCACGCAACGAGATCGACCAAGCCCGGCTGCTGTGCCATAAGGCGGCGTGGACCATCGATCAGCACGGCAACAAGGAGGCGCACCTGTTGGTGTCACAGATCAAGGCCGTGGCGCCGCAGGTGGCCTGTGATGTCATCGATCGCGCAATCCAGGTGCACGGCGCGGCAGGTATCAGCGACGACTTCCCGCTGGCGCGACTGTACAGCTGGCACCGTGGGATGCGGCTGTTCGACGGCCCCGACGAGGTGCACATGCGCACTGTCGCCCGAGCCGAACTCGGCCGCGAGAAAGGCCCCTTTGCCGGCGCTGTGACGCAAGGGCCGCGGTAGTGGCGGTCAGTGTCGGGGAACTGTCGGGGGCGTGGAACTTTCGTGATGTCGCGGAGGCGACCGGCGTGCGGCAGGGCCGGTTCTTCCGGTCCAGCGAGCTGAGCCGGCTCGACGACGGCGGCCGCGATCACATCCGTCGGCTCGGCATCACCGATGTGGCCGACCTGCGCTCGCCGCGCGAGGTCGAACGCCGCGGCCCCGGCCAGGTGCCCGACGGGGTTGCCGTACACCTACTGCCGTTTCCCGATGTGTCCGCAGTCGACGGTGAGGCACCGCACGAGGCCACGTTCCAGAAGATGATGAGCGAGAAGCCCGACGACGAAGACGTCGCGGTGGCAGCCGTCCGGTTCATGACGGAGGAGTATCTGCGCTTCCCGACGCTTGGCGGCGCTCAACGCGCTGTGCGGCAAGTCATTTCGCTGCTTGCCGCACAGCGGCCGGTGATCACCCACTGCTTTGCAGGCAAGGACCGCACCGGGTTCACGGTGGCGACGGTGCTCGAGGCCATCGGTGTGGACCGTGATGCGATCTTGACCGATTTTCTGCGCAGCAACGATGCGGTGCGGCAGCTGCGGGCGCGGATCCTTGAGTCGGTGCGCGACAAATCGGAAACAGCGGAGGTGCTCACGTTCGCCGAGGCGAGGCTCACCGACGAGCTGCTTGGCGTGCGGGAGGACTACCTGTACGCGGCCCGGCGGTCCATCGCGCAGAACTACGGCTCGCTGCGGGGCTACCTCGAGGTGTCGGGCGTGACGGCCGAGGATGTCGCGCGGGTGCGCACGGCGCTGCTCGGCTGAAACCGTAACGTCACGGCGGTTTTTCGCTCGATTTTTCGCCATAGCGTTACGGAAGCGACCGTGTCAGTGCCGCGCGACAGACTTCCGCCATGGGCGAACCATTCATCGGGAGTGCAGCGCTGGCCGCAGGCACGCTGACACGCCACGCATTGCGCACCCGCTTCATCGCGATGCACCACGACGTCTACATCGCAAAGGACACCGACGTCACGGCTGTCCTCCGCGCAAAGGCATGCTGGCTGCGATCGCGCGGCCACGGGGTGCTGGCCGGGTTCTCCGCAGCGGCATTACACGGCTCCCGATGGATTGACGCCCATCGGCCGGCCACGATCATCGACACCAACCGGCGAAGAACACCAGGCATCGCGGTCTGGGCGGATGAGATCGACGACGGCGAGATTTGCGTGATCGACGCTATGCGTGTGACGACTCCGGTACGGACGGCGTTGGACCTCGCCCGCCGGTATCCCGTCGATGTCGCGGTCGTCGCGATCGACGCGCTGACGCGGGCGACCCGACTCAAAGTGCCCGATATCGAATCGGCAGCGCAGCGATATCCAGGCCGACGAGGCCTCAAGCGGGCGCTGGTCGCGCTTGGCCTCGTCGACCCTGGTGCAGAGTCGCCACCCGAGACGCGCACGCGTCTGCTCATCGTGCGGGCGGGCTTTCCACGGCCGCAGACGCAGATCCCGGTCTACGACCAGTACGGAGCACTCATCGGCGAAGTCGATATGGGTTGGCGTGAGCTCAAAATTGCCGTCGAGTACGAAGGTGATCACCATCGCACCAGCCGCAGAGTTTTTCACAAGGACATCAAGCGAACCGATGCGTTGATCGAACAGGGTTGGATAGTCATCCGGGTGACATCGGTTGATACCGAGGGGGGAATCATCCGCCGGATCGAAGGCGCGTGGAACGCGCGAGGCGCTAGTTGGTGAGATAGACGCCAACCACCCACGCCGTCGTGGCCAGCAGGGCGCCGCACAGTTCGACGCCGACCGACAGCGCGACACCCTTCAACGCGTGCACGGTCGACGTCCACGCCACGCGGTGATCGCGGTGGTTTACCAGTTCGGCAAGGTAAACGCCGAGCACGAAGCCGATCACAAGGCCAAGCACCGGAATCACGAAGAAGCCGATGATGCCGAGCATCGCGCCGGCCGCCAGGCTCCACGTGCTCACATCGGCGGCCCGCATTCGCCGCACCGGCCACAGGTACTTGATCAACGTCGACGCGGCCAACAGCGCGGCCACCACACCGAGCGTCACCCACGCGGCGACGTTCTGCTCGACGACCGCCCACACCGCGATCGCCCCGAGCACCAGCAGCGTCCCCGGCAGCAGTGGCACCACGATCCCGACGAACCCGACGGCGATCGCTACTGCAACGAGGACGAGCCCGCCGGAGCTCACGGTCGTTTACCGCGCACCCACCGGACGGAACCGAAACTCTTCGCCCGCACTCCGACGAGACCGAGATCCTCAAGGGTGTCCCCGATCTCGTCGTCGGTGAAGAAGCGGGCTCCCCCGTCGGGCAGAAGTCGCATCAGGGCGCTGGCACGTCCCGCGGTTGGCACCATCACGGCCATCCGGGCGCCGGGGCGAAGCACCCTGGCGATCTCGGCAAGGGCCGCCGACGGGTTCGGTATCAACTGCAGCATCGCGATGGACACCACCGCATCGAACGTCTCGTCGCGGAACGGCAGCCGCTGCGCGTCCGCGCGCAGAAAACCGACCTGCGGCCCCGCTTGGGCACGCACGGCGCGTGCCAGCATCGGCTCGGAGATATCGACGCCGAGGGCCAGCCCGTCGGGACCCGCGACGCGCGCCAGTGACGCTGTGATATTGCCAGGTCCGCTGCCGACGTCGAGGGCGATGCCGCCCGGCGGGATGTCGAGCCATTCGGCAGGGTGCTGCAAGAACGTCGTCAACCTGCGCGCCACGACCTGCGCCCGGTCGTAGAGCATCGACCCGATGGGCGAGGCCCACGCCGCCTGGATCGGTCCGGTGTTCTTGGGCGCGTCGGCGGCTTCGATGCGGCCCAGCAGGTCGAGATAGCCCTTGCTGACATCGGGGTTCGACGGTGGGTCGGCGAGCAGTTCAACCGCCCGCTGCAACGCGGTGTTCACGTCAATCCACGCTACGCACCGAGCTGGTCGGCCAGGTCGACGAAATCAGTCGACGCGACGTCGAATTCGTCAGGCTCGGTCCGGTGCGCCTCCCGCCAAGGGCCGTACTCCAACGGGCGGGCGACGAACGCGGTCCGCAACCCCGCCGCGCGTGCGGCCCTCAGGTCGCCGGGATGCGCCGCGACGAGCATGAGCCGGTCCGGCGGCACGCCGAGCAGGTCGGCGCAGCCGAGGTAGGCCTGCGGGTCGGGCTTGTAATGGTGGAACAGTTCGGCGGAGATCACGCAGTCCCACGGCAGTCCGGCCCGCTTGGCCATATTGGTCAGCAGCGACATGTTGCCGTTGGAAAGCGTTGTGATGGTGAACTTTTCCTTCAACCGGGTCAAGCCGGGCACGGTGTCCGGCCACGGGTCGAGCCGGTGCCAGGCGCGGTTGAGTTCGTCGACGTCGTCGTCGGTCACCGACACGATTCCCGCGGCTGCGAGCAGGTCGTCGAGGATCAAGCGATGCAGGTCGTCGATCCTGGTCCACGGAAGGTCACCCCGGCGCACTCGATCCATCGCCGGGGCATATCCGGCCCGCCAGCTGTCGGCGAAGCTCGGCCAATCCTGTTGCAGCCCATGGCGCTGGCCAAACTCCTCGAGCTCGCGAATGATGCTGGAGCGCCAATCAACGACGGTCCCGAACACGTCGAACGCCAAGGCCGCGGAGTTCATTACGGCTCAAGGACCAGCTTGCCGTGCACCCCACCGCTGGCCAGGCTCTCCAATGCCTCGGCACCCTTCGACAGCGGGAACCGCACCGGCGGTGGCGGCCGAAGGCCCGCCTCAACGAGTTTCGCGACGCCGGAGCCGAACAGCGACTGAGCGCCAGGATTGCGGTTGACGAACTCACCCCAGCCGACACCGATCACGGCGACATTGCGCAGCAGCAGCCGGTTGACCTTGACGGTCGGAATCCCGCCTGCCGCAAAGCCGACCACCAGCAGCCGGCCTTCGGTGGCCAGTGCGCGGATCGCGTCGTCGAAAGCCTCTCCGCCGATCGGGTCCACGACGAGGTCGACGCCGCGGCCATCGGTGTGGTCCTTCACGGCCTGCAGCCAGCCGTCGGTGAGCGGCAACACCACGTCCGCGCCAAGCGACTCGACGAACCCGGCCGCCTGCGGGCGGTGCACCATCGCAATGACCTTGGCGCCCATCGCCTTGGCGATCTGCACCGCGGCGGTGCCGATGCCGCCGCCGGACCCGAGCACCAGCACGGTCTCGCCGGGCCGCAGCGCGCCGCGTCGGGCCAGCGCGAAATACATCGTGTAGTAGTTACCAAGCAGCGACGCGGCCTGCGCATCGTCGACATGGTCGGGGGTTGGCACGATGTTCTCCGGCGAGACGGCCACTTGCTCTGCGTAACCGCCGAGCATCGTGAATGCCGACACCCGCTGGCCCGGCTTGAACGCTGACTCGTAGGGCGCCGAACGCACGACGCCCGCGACCTCCATGCCTGGGATGAACGGCGGCTCCAGCCGCATCTGGTACTCACCGCGCAGCAGCAACAGGTCGGGGAAGCACACGCCCGCCGCGCCAACATCGACGACGACCGTTTCATCGCCGCCTACATCGTCGACATCGGTGTACGCCAGTCCCGACGGCCCGGAAAGCTTCTGCGCAACAAGCGCTTTCATCCGGGTCAGCCGAGGTTGAAGGTGGCCCGCTGCGCCGCCGACAGGTCGGTGATCTCGCCCCACTTCGACGCCACGTCGTCGACCGACGGCACGTCGGAGAACGTGACGCCGTCGTTCTGGAACAGCGCGGTGCGCTGCACCTTGCCGCCGCCGACGATGAACACCGACGCGGTGTCAGGCAATTCCTCGGTGCACAGGTAGGCCACGACCGGCGCCACGTACTCCGGCGTCAGCTTCTCGAACACCTCCGGCGGCAGGATGTCCTGTGTCATCCGAGTGGCAGCGATGGGCGCGACGGCGTTGGCCTTGATGTTGTACTTCGCGCCCTCCTGGGCCAGCGTGTTGATCAGGCCGACCAGCCCGAGCTTGGCGGCACCGTAGTTGGCCTGGCCGAAGTTGCCGAAAAGGCCGCTGGTCGACGTGGCGACGACGACACGACCAAAGCTGTTCTCGCGGAAGTGCGGCCACGCCGCGCGGATCACGTTGTAGCCGCCGTACAGGTGCACCTTCAGCACGGCGTCCCAGTTCGCGAACTCCATCTTGTGGAACGTGCCGTCGCGCAGGATGCCCGCGTTGCTCACCACGCCGTCGACCTTGCCGAACTCGTCGAGCGCGGTCTTGATGATGTTCTCGGCGCCCTCTGACTCGGCCACGCTGTCGTAATTCGCCACCGCGCGCCCCCTTGCCTCGCGGATCTCCTTGACCACTTGATCGGCCATTGCCGAACCCGCGCCGGTGCCGTCACGCGCGCCGCCGAGATCGTTCACGACGACGCTGGCGCCCTCCTTGGCGAGCGTCAACGCATACTCGCGTCCGAGTCCGCCTCCTGCCCCGGTGACGACGATGACGCGATCCTGCACTCCTGGCACTGGTGTTCCTCTCTTAGCGGTCTTGTCGAGCGGGCGCGGACGTCAGATCAGCTTGCGCGCCAGCTTCTTCGCTGTCTCTGTATACGGG
>JAOPVX010000447.1 GCA_025965975.1 Mycobacterium sp.
TCCGCGGATTCTTTGTCGGCGACTTCGACTACCGCGACAAGGTGGTGCCTGTCATTCGTGAGGCGGCACCGCTGGTGGCCGACGGCGCCCTCGTTGTCCCCGTGGCGGGCGTGTACCCCCTCGAGCAGATCCAGGACGCGGTGCAGCATCTCCTCCGTGGCGGCAAGATCCTGCTGAGAGTGGCGGGGCGATGAACGCGCGCAAAGCATCCTGCACGGTTGCTTGCGCCACCACGGCCCCTACAGCGAACACACCGCCTGGGCGCATCGACAAGCCGCGGCGGCTTTACTTACGACCCTGGGATGTCTAGCCCAAACGCTCGATGATTGTGGCGTTGGCCATCCCGCCGCCCTCACACATCGTCTGTAACCCGTAGCGGCCGCCGCGCTGCTCGAGCGCGTTCACCATCGTCGTCATGATCCGTGCGCCGCTGGCTCCAAGGGGGTGTCCGATCGCGATCGCGCCCCCGTTGACGTTCGTCTTGGCCAGATCGGCCCCAACATCGTGCGCCCATGCGAGCACGACGGGCGCGAACGCCTCGTTCACCTCGAACAGGTCGATATCGGCGAGCGTCAATCCGGCGCGCTGTAAGACCTTTTCGGTCGCAGGGATCACACCGGTCAGCATGTACAGCGGGTCGGACCCGACGACGGTCATCGAGTGGATGCGGGCAAGCGGACGCAGTCCAAGACGCGCAGCCACCTCACTGGTGGTGATCAACACCGCGGCGCTGCCGTCGGACAGCGGCGACGAGTTGCCCGGGGTGATCTCCCAGTTGATCTGTGGAAAGCGTGCCTCGTAGGCCGGGTCGTAGAACGCCGGCTTGAGTCCGGCGAGTGACTCGACCGTCGTGCCGGGGCGGATGATCTCGTCGGTGGTCAACCCGTTGATTCCTATGAGCTCGTTGTCGAACCGGCCCTCTTTCGTTGCCGCCGCGGCCTTTTCGTGGCTGCCCGCGGAGAACTCGTCGAGCTGCTGCCGCGAAAAGCCCCATTTGGCGGCGATCAACTCGGCGCTGATGCCCTGCGGCACAAGGCCTTCGGGATAGCGCCGCGCCATCGCGCCGAACGGGTCGCTGCCCGGCAGCACGCTGGAGCCCATCGGCACCCGCGACATCGATTCCACGCCTGCGGCGATCACGATGTCATAGGCACCCGAGATGACGCCCTGGGCGGCGAAACTGATTGCCTGCTGGCTGCTGCCGCACTGACGGTCCACGGTCGTGCCGGGCACACTCTCCGGGAATCCGGCGCCCAGCACCGCGTTGCGCGCGATGTTGACAGCCTGGTCGCCGACCTGGGTGACGGCACCGCTGATGACGTCGTCAACCTGCACCGGATCGATTCCCGTCCGGTTGACCAGTTCATTCAGGCTGTGCGCCAGAAGGTCGACGGGCAGGACGTCGTGCAGCGCGCCGTTGGCCTTGCCCTTTCCGATCGGGGTGCGTACCGCTGAAACGATGACTGCATCCCGGCCTGCATATCCGGCCATTGCTGCCTCCTGTACTCGACGCTGAGTGGTGCTCTCTATACCCAGCTATACCACCTAGGTATACTAAGAACAACTCAGAGGGATGGTGAATTCCATGACAGTTCTGCAGGGACGGCTCGCCGACCGCGATTCCTGGTCGGCGGTGGGAGAGTGCCCGATCGAGAAGACCATGGCGTTGCTGGGCACGAAGTCGGCAATGCTGATCATGCGGGAGGCCTACTACGGCACCACCCGGTTCGAGGACTTCTGGCGGCGAGTCGGGGTCACGAAGGCCGCGGCGTCGGCGCGGCTGACCGAACTGGTGGACGCCGGCTTGCTGGCGCGCCGGCCCTACAAGGAACCGGGCCAGCGCAGCCGTGACGAGTACGTGCTCACCGACGCGGGGCTCGATTTCATGCCGGTCGTGTGGGCGATGTTCGAGTGGGGGCAACGCCACCTGCCCCGCCCGACGCCGCTGCGGCTCGCCCACGCCGACTGCGGCGCCGAGGCCACGGTCGAGATCCGCTGTGAGCGAGGGCATCACGTGCCTGCCGACGAGCTCGTGGTACAGCTCGCCAAGAGGTGACCCCAAGCAGATTCACAGCTGAAGGTAATAAGACCAACGTTTGCCCACAGCTACCGTGAGCCAGGTCAAACACCGAAGCACATCCGGCGCACCGCGGGTTTGTACCCCCGAAGCTGCCCATGCCGCTCAACCCGGCTTTGGCCAAACACGCCGAGGCGCGTGCCGCGAGCATCCAGAATCGGATTGCCGACGTCATCACTCGGTTCGCCGGCTCGATGGCGTTCGTATATTTCCACATCATCTGGTTCGCGGTCTGGATCATCTTCGGGATCGAGGGTTACCCGTGCGGGCTGTTGACGATGATCGTGTCGCTCGAGGCGATCTTCCTGTCGACGTTCGTGATGATCAGCCAGAACCGCGCCGACTTCAAGCGACAGGCCGCCGCCGACCAGCAGTACAAGATGGTGCAGGAAGAGGACCAGCAGAACAGGCCACTGATCGAGCTGACCAACCAGATTCTCGAACCGACACGCGCAGTTCACGCGATCACCTGCACGGACGGCCAGCACCAGCCGACCCCGGTCAGCGGTTCTCCAGAAACTCCCTAGCCAGCGTCTTCGGGGCTTGCGCCAACCAGCCCTCGGTGAGCAGTTCTCCCAGCTCCAGCACGCCGATCTCGGCGAGGCGCACCAGCACCGCCGGGTAGCCGTCGAAATGCGGGGTGGTGAAATACACACCGGGATCGTCGGCGATGAGCGCGAACTTCACGCCCTCATCCGCAACCCGGGCACCGAGGATGTCCCCGTCGGGCGCGTCGGCACCGAGCGCCGCGTGGTCCGCTTTGCGCAGCGGCCGTTCCCAGGCGATCGGCTTCTTGCGCACCCGCCAGATGCGCGGGGAAGCCTGCGCAGTTTCTGGAAGGTCACTGACGATTCGCCCGACGTCGTCCCACGTGGCCACGACACCAGATTAGAAGCTGGAGTCGTGGATCTGCTCGGATTGCGGCGGCGCTTGCGACGTGAGGTCGATACCGTGGACATCAAGCACCCGCTCCCGGAACCAGCGCTGGAACGGCTCCTCGGAGGTGGTGATGTCTTGCATTGCGGCCGGTATGTCATCGGCCTCCAGATAGACGACATCGACGGTCCCGTTGGCGGTCTGTTGTTGCCAGATCGCGTGCCTGGTGAAGCCCGCGTTCTTCCACGCGGACTGGTATTCCTCCCGCCGCGCACCGGCCATCGCGTCCATCCACTCGCGGACCGCTTGCTCCTTGCCCGGCAACACCGGCACGACAAAGCTGATCGAGCTCATGACTCACCCCCATGAATTAGCTATGGCGCGAGCGTACGCCGGGCCGGTCCGCCGAATCAGCGGTTTGTGCACCCCAACCGACCATGGCCGACAAGCAGGAGCGCGGCCGGTGTGATGTGATCGCACCGTGGGCATCAAGGTGGCGCTGGAGCATCGCACCAGCTACACGTTCGATCGGCTGGTGGAGGTGCATCCCCACGTCGTTCGGCTGCGCCCCGCGCCACACTCGCGCACCCCGATCGAGGCCTACTCGCTGCAGGTTGAGCCAGCCGATCACTTCATCAATTGGCAGCAGGACGCATTCGGAAACTTCCTGGCCCGGCTGGTGTTCCCGAACCGTGCCCGCAGCCTGACGATCACCGTCGGGCTGATCGCCGACATGAAGGTCATCAACCCGTTCGACTTCTTCATCGAGGACTGGGCCGAACACATCCCGTTCGAATACCCCAAGG
>JAOPVX010000007.1 GCA_025965975.1 Mycobacterium sp.
TCCTCATCGACGGGACCGGCGGTGCTGCGCTTCTCGTCGAGCTCCTTGGACAGGTTGCTGTCGCGACGCTGCATTTGGGCGTTGCTTGCGCGAAGCTTCTCGAACAGGTCGTCCACGGTGATCCCCCGTATGTGTTGACGATGCACTGGCTATGTCGAAGTGAATGCCCGCGACCGCGAAGTCTGCGGCCACCCTCCGGATTCGAATGCCGTCGCGTCTCCCGATTGCAGGCTCGGATCGGCACGGACGTCACCCTCGGCGTGGTGATGCGCGGTCAGCCGCGCGTCGCCGCCGAGGTCCGGCCAACCGGAGCCGGCGGCTTCGATGTCAGCGAGGTCGTACGGATCAACCACGTCCGGACCCGTAATCCTGATGATCCGCGTGTCGAACACCTTTTGACCGCCGTCAAACCCGTGCGGCATGGCCCCCCTCATTGCCAGAAATTAGTTTGCTGACGATTCGATGTTAGTCCAGACGGTTTATTGAGTTGCGAGATTGCAGGAATCATCGATGAGTCTGATCGTGCGAATGTCGCAACGTGAGCGCTGGGCAGGGGTGCCTCGGCTACAGCGGCCGCCCCCCGGTTCGTACTGGCCATCCAGTACCCCTTTGTTGCTTTGCTTACGAACGTCTGGGAAGCGGCATTCGATTGGACGCCGCGCCGCGCGCGCCTTACCGCAACCGCTGAGCAAACGGTATGTGGACTCTTCGCCTCGCACATGAGTAGGGCACTACTCGATTTCAGCCTATGTGTTTGACCACGTACATTGTCACCTGGACTGGATGAGGCGCACAGGCCCGCTCCGTACGCCGCGGAAAGCCTCCACCGGCTCGTGCCGGCGCAGAGCTATCGGACTGCCTCGCCGCGTCTGGTTCGGTTCGGTAATGTTGTGTTTGCCACCTGGTTACTTCCTTGGTACTTGCTGTGAGCAGTGTCAGGCGCGAATTTGCGTCGGTAATACCGGTGCTGCGGTGAGCTAACAATATCGCCGGCCTGATTTTCGGCGGTGGCAGTATTAGCTATTTCCGTGGACGGCAGAGAATTCGGCGCGGCTAAATCTGCAACTGTGCTTCGCTAGCGCAATCTGCGGCGCACTATGGGTCGCGGGGGATCCCACACCCTGTCGCTTTCAGCAGACATCGGGAGGTCGTGTGCGCACCAGTTTTCCGGGACGCCAAGTCATGCCGCCGCCACCGAAGGAAACGGCGGGCCCTGTCCTTGAGGCCGCCGGCCCCGCGGGCGCCGCAGTCGCCGCGACGCCGGTGCTGTTCCAGTTTCTGCACGGCCAGGACGCGGCGCCAAAGGCGATGACCCCGGACGAGATAGCGGACCTTGGCGACGCGTTCACCCAGCATGTGCTGCCCCTCGACGGCGCCCAGATCCCTCTGACCCTGCAGGAGCTCGTCACGGCGATCGAATCCGCCGCGGCCCCAAGCTTTCCACTGCGCAACATGTTCATGGTCGACGAAGGCGCGATCCCCCACGGCGCCGACCCGGCATTCGAGCTGAACACCCGCCTCGTCTTCACCTGGAGCACCTCCGATGCCGATCCACCCGACATCCTGGTCAGCACGGTGGCCATCGCAGGCGATCCGCGATCGCTGCTGCAGCTGATCGCCTGGAGCGAGAAGGACCGCGCTTTCCACTACTTCGAGCGCAAGAACGGCGCATGGGGCTGGGCGGGCAACTCCTTTCACGCCCTGGCCGCACCTACGCGTGGCCAAGGACCGTTCGACAGCCACATCAACGGCAGCCTGGTGATGAAGGAGCTCAAAGCACCCTGGTCGCACTGGCACAGCGCCGACAGCCACATCCCACGCAGCCTGTTCGGACCCGACACCGAGTTCAACACCGACCCCCTATTCCAACAGCTGGACGGGGCCGAATCCCTCGAAGGCATAGTGCGCACCGGGATCCGCCGATGGACCAATGGCAGATTCGCGCGCCACCTTACCGGCGCAACGCTTGCCGGGTTGCCCGACTACCTACGACAACTGCTGTGGTGCACATCGATCAACCTGGTCAGCTCCACCAAGTCATTCCACGACCCCAGCGTGGCGCGATTCGACCTTCCATCGACGTTCTTCTTCGACGCCGACGCCATGGATTTCCTTGTCGCCGAACTGGATCCAGCTGCTGATGTGTTGCCCGGTCAGCGACTCACCGTCGACGCCGAACTGTATCGCACCGCCGTCACCAACGCAGCGCTGCACGTCCTCGACGACGAGCAGCCCCCGCACCAGGTGCCCGGCGACACCAACTTCGCGTTCCTGGTACCCGAACGCGCAGCGGAAGACCAAGTCGTCGTCCGCGAACTCGTGTCCCACGAGGTACTCAGCGCACGCCTTGGCTTGTGCCTGTTGCTCGTCGACTTCTGCAATCCCGCGTTCTCGCCCCGACGGGCCGCGCTGCTGCGACATATCCCTGCGTCGGTGGCTGCGGGCGCGCACGGCGCCGCCCTGGACACCGCGCTCATCGGCGCCGTCGGGACACCCGCACCGCAACAGGATTCCCCGCAAGCCGAACTGCTCGACCTGTGGAACAGCGCGGACTTCCTGCAGCGCGCCGGGACGATGCTGGGAAACTACAACGCCGCGGTGAACCAGCGCCTGCAGAGTCCCGACGGAGTCGCAGACCTGCTGAGGCTGGCCGACTCCCGTCGCCAAGTCCTGACAACGCGCTCCCTCTTCGAGTTCCACGCCACGCTCGCCACCGGGGCGGCTCCACCACATCTCGCCATGTCACCCGATGGCACCGTGATCGAAAAGCCCTCAACCACAGGAGAAGCAGAGCTATGACGATGTTCGCCGCCCCGGGCAACCTTCCCGAACTCTCCGACGCCAACGCCAAAGCCTGGAACGACCAACTGTCGGACTTCTTCGACGCCGGTAAGACAGAAGCGGCAAAGGCGGCACAAGGCGGCGGGGCGGACCCAGACCGACAGTGGTTCTACAACCCCATCACCAGCCCCACACCGCCCCCCGCCGCGATCAAGGACATCACCTGGATCGCGTTTCCGAAAATCGTGCGCAGCGAAGCGGCCACCGACCGAGCCGCCTGGAGGAAGGCCGACGACGATCGCGACGAACAGTCGGAATACTGCGAATGGGAAACGCTTCGAGAGCCTGCGCGCAACAACGAAGTCGTGCGCGTCACACTGACATCGGAGACACCGGACTATTACCGCTTTCTCGCCGAGCACGACCGCGACCACTTGCTCGATCTGTACCGGACACACGTGTCACCACAGGTGCAGCCCTCCGATCTGATCGTCGGCGGACAGTATCA
This sequence comes from Mycobacterium sp., assembly GCA_025965975.1. GTDB lineage: Bacteria > Actinomycetota > Actinomycetes > Mycobacteriales > Mycobacteriaceae > Mycobacterium. The sequence goes on from JAOPVX010000007.1 coordinate 3,290, forward strand.
GACACGCAACCGCTGGAACCTGCCTCAAACCGCCGGCGATCGCGGCCGCATCATGCACATGGCCCAGGGCAACAATGAGCTACTCGCAGCGATCATTCTGGCGGCGGTAGCGTCCTGGCCCCGCGCACAGGGCGACGGTGACGGCATCACCAACGAACAACCCCTGATCGCCTGCGCTCAATTCGGCGAGGCCGGCAGGCACAGCGATCCGCACATCGGCGCGCTGGTCAACGAGTTGGTGCGGGCCGGCAACGAAGTTTCCCTCGCCGATCCGGCGGGCCTCTATATCGACGCGGTCGACACCACGGACTGGGAGACGCCAGACGGTAGCCGGCCATCGGACTGGATTCGCGTGGTACGCCCGGAGATTGAGCGCAAGGCGGGCGTCGAGCCGACCGACTTCGCCCTGCGTGTCGTCGTGGAGACACCGGCCGGTTCGGACGCCGTGCTTGGTGACGTCACCATCGGTGGAAACAAGATCGCATTCGGCGGTCAAATCGCCGACAAGGTCTCGGTACGGCTACGCGGCATAGCGCGCCCCGCACCGTCACAGGCACCCATCCTTGCATGCGTGGGCGGTGGCGGCCTGGTCGCGGCGATGACCGAAGAAGTCGCGCACGGGCCCGTCCTGCCCAGCCGTCGCGTGCGGGTCGCTGCCAACACATCGCCCGGGTAGCCGCCACGATCTGGCCCCCCAACGCTGATGCATCGACTACTCAACACCGACGCAGGGCCCCCGCCGAATTCGAGTACCCCACTACTCGTGCTGGCGCCGACCTGACCAGAGAACAATTCCGCTACACCACTCCTTCAGCCGATAGGTGACGACACATGGCTACCAAGACACCCACCAAGACACCCACCAAGACACCCACCAAGACACCGGCCAAAACGGCCACCAAGACGACTGCCAAGACGCGCGTTCCAGCGCGCCGGGCCCTGCCCCACACCAAGCTGACCTCCGCGGTGCAGATTCCGACCGACTTCACCATCAACGAGGTTCCGGTCCAGCCCGGCGTCGCACCGCCGGCCCCCGCCGATATCGCGCCGGCCCTCGGCCCGCTCAAGGCGTTCACCGGAACGTTCATCGGCCGCGGCTTCAACACGATCTTCCGGCCGCAGAATTCCGCCACACCCACCCAATTGCCGACTCCGCAACCCGATAGCGACAACATTCTGGAACTGAACCTGACCGTCGAGTCGCTGTCGTTCCAAGACCCCCTTGGTGCGGTGCCCAACCGTGGCGAAGTGGAGGGCGACATCTTCCTCAACGGCGTCCCGTACCTGCAGACGATCAGCGACGTCACCGATCCGAAGAACACCACGCCGATTCACCTCGAACCCGGACTATGGGTGACCGTCCCGGCGACAACGCATCCCGCCGAGTCGGGACCGACCTTCGCGCGGATGGCCTCGATCCCGCACGGCACGACCATCAACGCCCAAGGCAGCGCGTTCACCGTCAACGGCGGGCCGAAGATCGATCCCGTCGACATCACCCCGTTCCCGATCGGGAACCCCGCCTCACGCATTCGCTTCCCCAGCCAGACCGCATCAGACTCCGCCACCGCACGCATTCCGCAGGACATCTCGGTGGCTCCCGCGCTCACCCAGGCGCTGCTCGACGATCCAAACTCACTGCTGCTAAGCCACATTGCGGGAATGAACATCGTCTCGACCGACGT
>JAOPVX010000019.1 GCA_025965975.1 Mycobacterium sp.
AACGCCCAAGGCACGGCGTTCACCGTCAATGGTGGGCCGAGGATCGATCCGGTTGACATCACCCCGTTCCCGATCGGAAACCCCGCCTCGCGCATCCCCTTCCCCAGCCAGACCGCATCAAACTCTGCCACCGCCCGGATACCGCAGGACATCTCCGTCGCTCCCGCGCTCACCCAGGCACTGCTCGATAATCCAAACTCACTGCTGCTAAGCCACATTGCGGGAATGAACATCGTCTCGACCGACGTCATCATCATTGACACCCAATCGGCGGCTATACCGGGCGGGGGCACCGACAACATCGGATTCCTCGTCGGCGACGGCGCGGCTGGCCCCAACGCCAACGCGGTCCAAATGTCGGCGATCTTCTGGGTCGAGACCGTGCAAGTCGACGTCACCGTGGGGCCGCTCAAGGCCGGTGAGACACAGAAGGTTTCGCCGACGGTGCCCGCCGGCGCGCCCGCGCCGACGTTCGCGGTGACGTCGGCATCGGCACTGGCCAATGAGCGAACGGTCACGGTGACGTATCCGCAGATCCAGTACACCCAGAACGTGTCGTTGAACTTCGCGACGCTCACCTGGCCGCACGTGTCGGTGGCCACGCTGGTGCCCGCCAAACCGATTCCCGTCGACATATAGACGACGCCCAATGGCGGCCAGCCACATCACACGGGGGGACGGGGGCACTCGCCGACTACGGGTCGGCGAGTGCCCCTGCACAACCCCGGCGCCGATGTGCACGCGCCTGCCGACCACGAACTGCGGACGGAAACCCCGAAAACTAGGACGGTGAGATGACTGAACTCTCCGATTCGGCACGCAATGTCGTCGGGTCATTCGATGCCCTGCAGGACACCACCGACAAGAAGGCCGTTCTCACTGAGCTGCAGAGGGCCAATCCCGCTGTCATCCCCGATAACAACAAAGACAAACTGGACTTGTGAAAGATGCTGTTCGTTCTGTTCGGGATCATCGCGATCGTCCTCGCCGTCGGCGCGGTGTGGTGCCTGCTGGTCGATAAGGCCACAGCGGCCGCCATTCTCGTCGCGCCGGTGACCGCGATCGTCACCGCAATGTTGGGACTGTTCGCGTCAAGTCCCACCGGTTCGAGTGGCTAGGTCGGAAGAGCGCGGGGACGATGTCTCGAACTGCAGCTCAACCGCATCAACACCCGCGAGCGAACCGGCATCGAGGACGAGGAGTCTCACTGGCTCAACAGCCTCGAAGCGCGCGCGCTGATGCAACGCATTGATTCTCCCGAACTGGACGCGAACACGGCGCTTGTACGGCTGCTCGCTGCCGCATTCGGCCGCGAGGAGCCAGATCGGATCCGCGACGCCGTCCGGCGAATTGGCGTCGGACACAGGGAAGATCCCGTGCGAGTCCAGACGCTGACCTCGGCGCTCGCAGCGTGGGACGCGTCCCGACCGGAGCCGGGCAGCCTGGCCAAGCGGGCCAGCCTCCGCCTCGACGGCCCTGACCCAGACGCGATTCTGCGTGCGTGGAGGGGGTTCGCAGGTCTTGGAACCGACGCGGGCAATGTGCTCGATCGGATATGGCGTCAGGTCACACCCCCGGAAAGCGTTCGTGAGGCGCTGCGCGCGATCTACCTCTGGTGGGCGGTGGAGGCGAATCCGGCCTCAGCGCCCCAACAGCCCCAGATGCAACCGGACTTCCTCACCGAAAGCCCAATCAACTGGGAGCGCAAGGAGATCCGCACCCTCGAGGAGCTGATGCTGACCGCGTATCCGACAAACACCGACACTTGCCTGCGGTACGCGACCGGGCTCTCGGATTCGTGTAGCCGGCAAATGGATGCGGCCCCGAATGGCGCGACACCTCGGTGGTGCTGCTGCGTTACCTACGCACGCCCGATAGCCAGGAGGCGACCGTAGCCGCCGTCGCCGATCCCTCCCAGTGGGCTGCACGAGTGCAGGATTTCACACTGCATGGTGGATGGCGTTGCCGCTACCTGCGGCCGTGCCGAATTCTCATCGAAATGGCGGGAGCGTTTTTCTCATCTTCGTGGCGGATCCTGCGATGCGGCATCAGATGGCTACGTGGTGAACAGCAAGCAAAGTCTGATCCTGCCGCCGCCCGGCACGCTTCGCGGTCGGGATTATGGCTGTGTATGGATGCATTCGTATCGGTGTACGTGGACATGGCAGCGACAGCCGATGCTGTACGTGCCGCGGTGGCCGAATTACCCAACCCTGAAGGTGTTTTCGAAGTCACGGACGATTGCAACTCGGTTACTGACACCTTCGGCTGCCGGATAGCGGTCGACCTGACGGGCACCTTCGATGAACAAACCGAGGGACTCGCCATCGGCCGCCGCTACGCGGAGCAACTCTCTCTAGCTTTGGGTGTGCCGGTGTTCCCGTTCTACGACCTGCTGCGGCGCGACCACCCGGCCAGTTGAGGTGTGATGGACGCGTGTCTGAGGGAATCTGCGATGGATGCCTCCTGCGTTAGACGCGGATGATTGCGAGATCCGCGACGCCCTCGAGCGCATCGAAGTCCTCATCCTGTGTCACGACAGGCAGGTGCTTGGAGGCAGCGATCGCCGCGATCCACAGATCATTGATTCGGACCCGGCGGCCCGCCTCGGCGAGATGGACGCGCAGCAACGCCCACAGCCGGGCGGCCTCCTCGTCGACCGGCAGTGCCGTCATGTCAGCGACGGCATCCAATGTCCGAAGGCGACCCGCGCGAATCTCAGCCGTGGAAGCCACGAGCACACCGGCATTCAATTCCGCCAGTGTGATCACCGTTGTCGCTACCTCTTCGGGAATTAGCGACGTGTTCAGTTCCCGATTCGTCTCCGTTGCGATGAACACCGAAATATCCAGAATGCCGGCCGCGGGTTGACCGGTCATCACAGCGCGTCAAGATCGTCGGTCGTCTCGCCGGCGAGCTCAGCAAGATCCTCACGCAATCCGGCATCTGCCTGGCTGGTCTCAAGACGTTGCACCAGCTCCCCTTTCGTCAGCCAGCGCCGGCGTCTCGGTCGGACAGCGGCGATCACCGCGACGGGTTGCCCGTTGACCGTGATGGTCACCTCTTCCCCCGCTTGAACCCGACGGAGAACGCCTGCGGTGTTATTTCGAAGCTCGCGTGAGGCCACCATCGACATGCTACGATCGTAGCACACGTGTAGCCGCACTTGACGGCATCTGAAGCTGCTAGCCATCGAGCGAGGCTGGGTTCGCTACGTCGGCTTCGTACGTCGGACAGGGCCAAAAGATGCTTGATCTGAGGCGGCCAGCGCACGTCGTCACTGGTTTGGGTACGTAGCTGCGGCGGGCCCGAACCAGATCGCCAGCCCTTCATGCCGGCGGGTGCGCGGCATTCGTAGCAAGCATCAGGCGCGTTGCTCAACAGACGTCGAAGCGGATTCGTCCCCCATCGGTTCTTTCCGTTGTCGCCCGACGCTATGCAGACGTTTGTCATTGGACATAGCGGGCAATGCCCCATTAGGCGGGCGCAATGGTCGACCATGGTGCTCGCTGAGGTCTCGTCGGTTCAGACATCGAGCCGGCGGGGCCGCCTCCCCCGTGTCGAATGTGCCCCAGTCACTCTCTTAGTTGTAGTACCGTCCGTTCATGGGCACTGCCAACGTCTGGATCCTCGGCGGCTATCAGAGCGATTTCGCGCGCAACTTCACCCGCGAAGGCCGTGACTTCGCCGACCTGACCGCCGAAGTGGTGGACAACACCCTCGCGGCAGCCAGCGTCGATGCTGCGGACATCGAGGTGGTTCACGTGGCCAATGCTTTCGGCGAGATGTTCGCCCGTCAGGGCCATCTCGGCGCGATGCCTGCCAGCGTCAACGACGGACTGTGGGACACCCCCGCGTCCCGCCACGAAGCCGCATGCGCATCGGGAAATGTCGCGACCCTTGCGGCACTCTCGGATCTTCGGGCCGGCGCATACCGCATTGCCCTTGTCGTCGGCGTCGAACTGGAGAAGACGGTGCCCGGCGACACCGCTGCGCAGCACCTCGGCGCCGCAGCGTGGACTGACCACGAGGGCGCCGAGGCAAAGTTCATGTGGCCGTACATGTTCGACCGCGTGGCCGACGAATACGACCGCCGGTACGGCATCGACGAGGCCCATCTGCGGGCCATCTCCCAACTGAACTTCGCCAACGCCCGCTCGAATTCGAATGCACAGACCCGCGATTGGACGGTGCCCGATCCGCTCGGCGCCGACGAAGCCAACCCGCTGATCGAAGGCCGGTTGCGCCGGTTCGACTGCAGCCAAATGACCGACGGCGGCGCCGGCATCGTCTTGGTTACCGACGACTACCTGCGCGACCACCCGGGCGCACACCCGATCGGGCGCATCGATGGATGGGGGCACCGCACGGTCGGTCTTGGCCTGCAGCAGAAGCTCGACCGCGCCGCCAACGACCCCTACGTGCTGCCCCACGTGCGGTCGGCGGTGCTCGACGCATTGGACCGCGCCCACGTCACGCTCGATGACGTCGACGGCTTCGAGGTGCACGACTGCTTCACCCCCAGCGAGTACCTCGCGATCGACCACATCGGGCTGACCGGCCCTGGCGAATCCTGGAAGGCGATCGAAAACAACGAGATCGAACTCGGGGGGCGGCTGCCGATCAACCCCAGTGGCGGCCTGATCGGCGGAGGTCACCCGGTCGGCGCGTCGGGCGTGCGCATGCTCGTCGACGCCGCCAAGCAGGTCAGCGGGGCCGCCGGTGACTATCAGGTTGAGGGCGCAAAGACATTCGGCACGCTCAACTTCGGCGGCAGCACCGCCACCACGGTCAGCTTTGTCGTTAAGGGGGTCTGAGATGGATGTCGAGATCGTCGGCAAGTTCCTGTCGACCTTGCCCGAGGATGACGACCATCCCTACCGGACCGGCCCGTGGCGTCCGCAAACCACCGAGTGGGACGCAGATGACCTGACTGTTGTCGAGGGTGAGATCCCGAGCGACCTCGACGGTGTGTACCTTCGCAACACCGAGAACCCGCTGCATCCTGCGCTGAAGTTCTACCACCCGTTCGACGGCGACGGCATGGTGCACGTCGTCGGGTTCCGGGACGGGAAGGCGTTCTACCGCAACAGGTTCATCCGAACGGACGGGTTCGCCGAGGAGAACGAGGCGGGCGGCCCGCTGTGGCCAGGACTGGCCGAACCGGTGCAGATCGCCAAGCGCGATAGGGGCTGGGGCGCGCGGACATTGATGAAGGACGCGTCGAGCACCGACGTGATCGTGCACCGTGGCACCGCGCTGACGAGCTTCTACCAGTGCGGCGACCTGTACCGGGTGGACCCGTACTCCGGCGACACGCTGGGCAAGGCCGACTGGGGCGGCGCGTTTCCCTTCGACTGGGGCGTGTCGGCGCACCCCAAGGTCGACGACAAGACCGGCGAACTTCTGTTCTTCAACTACAGCAAGGAGGCGCCGTACATGCACTACGGCGTCGTCGACGCGGAGAACGAGCTTGTCCACTACGTCGACGTGCCGCTGCCAGGCCCACGGCTGCCGCACGACATGGCGTTCACTCGAAACTACGTCATTCTCAACGACTTTCCCCTGTTCTGGGATCCCAAGCTGCTACCGGCCGACGTCCACCTGCCAGGGTTCCACCGTGACATGCCGTCACGGTTCGCCGTTATTCCGCGCCGCGGCGGAACCGACGAGATCCGGTGGTTCGAGGCCGACCCGACGTTCGTGCTGCACTTCACCAACGCCTACGAGGACGGCGACGAGATCGTTCTCGACGGGTTCTTCGAGAGCGAGCCCTCTCCTGTCGATTCGCTCACCGGTGACAAGTGGGAGAAGGCGTTCCGGTTCCTCGCGCTGGACCGGCTGCAGTCCAGGCTGCACCGCTGGCGGTTCAACCTCGTCACCGGCGAGGTGCGGGAGGAGCAGTTGTCGGACAGCATCACCGAGTTCGGCATGATCAACGGCGGGTACGCCGGCGGAAAGTATCGCTACACCTACGCCGCGACCGGTAAGCCGTCCTGGTTCCTGTTCGACGGGCTGGTCAAACACGACCTGCACACCGGAAGCGAGCAGCGGTTCGCGTTCGACGAGGGCGTCTACGGCAGCGAGACGGCAATGGCCCCTCGCGTCGGTAGCACAGCTGAGGACGACGGGTACCTGGTGACGCTGACCACCGAAATGAACGACGACGCCTCCTACTGCCTGGTGTTCGATGCCGCCAGGGTGGTCGACGGGCCCGTGTGCAAACTCGCGCTCCCGGAACGGATCTCGAGTGGAACCCACTCGACATGGGCACCCGGATTGCAGCTGCGGCGTTGGCAGGACTCCGACTCCGCAGCAGGCGCGATCGGACTGTAGGTGGAGCAGTCCAGTCCTGGCCCGACCGAATTGGCGGTGGGCGACACCAACGCCGTCGGGCTGATGCTCGGGTTGCTCGGCGACGAGTGGACGCTTCTGGTCGTCCAACAGGCCCTGCTTGGCGCGACGCGGTTCGCCGAATTCAAGTCGCGGCTGCCGATCTCGAATTCGGTGCTCACCCGCCGCCTGCAGTCCCTCACGCGTGACGGCCTGCTGGACCGCCGCGTCTACCAGACGAACCCGACCCGGTCCGAATACCTGGTGACCCAGCGCAGCCGGTCACTGTGGCCGGTGCTGCTGTCGATCTGGGATTGGGAACGCCACTGGGTGCCCGATCACGCCGAACGGTTGCCGGGCATGCGGCACGTTGCCTGCGGTGCAGACTTCGCTCCATTGCTCACCTGCCGCTCGTGCGGCGAGCCCGCCAGCGACAAAGACGTTGTCGCGCAGTGGGGCCCGAGCGGATCGTGGCCGCGGTCCATGCCGGTCGCCGCGACACGGCGGCGATCGGAGGCCGATCAGCGCGACGCGTCGGCCGGCCTGTTCCCGCAGACAATGAGCGTGCTTGGCAACCGCTGGGGCTGCGCGCTTCTGGTCGCGGCATTCGTCGGCGTGAGCCGGTTCACCGACTTCCAGAGCCAGCTCGGCGCTCCGCCTGGGTCGATCGCTGATCGGCTGACGATCTTCACCGGCAACGGCGTGCTGGTCGCATCCCAGAACCGATACCGCCTCACCGAGAAGGGCCTGGCATTGTTCGATGTGCTTGTGGCAGCACTGCAATGGGCCCAGCGCTGGTTCCGAGCGCCAGAGGGCCCTGCGGTGATCCTGACCCACACGGGCTGCGGCACGCGGTTTGACGCAATGCTGGCCTGCGACCAGTGCGCCGAGCCGCTCACCGGGGCACAGGTCGCCGCCGTTTAGTCGAGCCACATCCACGTGCCGAAACTGAATTTCCGCGCGATCTTTCCTCGATTTCTCGGCACGCAAGCTCGGTTTCGCGGCACGTCAGCCGTCGCGGTCAAGTCGGTATCGCAGATTGTTGCGCACCGCCGGCCACTCGATGTCGAGGATCGAGTACACCACGGTGTCGCGGCGCGACCCGTCGGGCAGCACCTGGTGGCTGCGCAGCACGCCGTCGAGTTTGGCGCCTATCCGCTCGATGGCGGCCCTGCTGGCGGAGTTGAGGAAGTGCGTGCGGAATTCAACTGCGACACAGCCTAACTCGTCGAAGGCATGGCCGAGCATCAGCAACTTCGTCTCGGAGTTGACCCCACTTCGTCGGGCTGAAGTCACGTACCACGTGCTGCCGATCTCCAGCCGCCGGTTGGCCGCGTCGACATTCAGGTAGCTCGACGACCCGATGAGCGTGCCGTCGAGGTTGCGCACCACGAACGTCAGGCCCTCGTCGAGCTTCTGGGATGCCAGCCGCGCATCGACCCATTGCTCGACGGCGTCGGCCTTTGGTGCCAAGGTGAACCACAACCCGCCCAGCTCACCGTCGGCGGCGGCGTCGGTGATCTCCGGAATGTGTTCACGGGAAAGCGGTTCCAGCAAGACCCAGCGTTGGCCGGTCAATGCGACCGGTTCGACGAACCCGCTCATGAAACCCGGCTTGCCGCCGACCAAGCGGCGACCATCGCCCACACCGACAACAGCACCGCGAACCCAGCGGCCGCGGCGCCGAGGTAGAGCCCGTAGCCCGCCGACACCGGCGGGTACACGTAGAGCCGGTAGTACCACATTGTCAGCACCACCAGCAGTACCGAAATGACCAGGGCCGCCGTTGATGCCAGCCGGCCGGACAGGCCGCGTGCGGCAATCGCGCCCGCGACGATCAATGTCGACGCCAGCAGCACGATGAGCTGCCCGACGCCGAAACCGGGCGGCGGCACCGGCATGTTGCCGACGATTCCGCCGATCGCGCTTGCGTGCCCGCCGCCGTCGTCTCTGCTGGTCAGCCACGGCAGCCAGCCGCTGACCGCCAGCACGGCCGCGCACTGCACGACCAGCCAAGCGGGGCGCAGGCGAGCCATCTGGCAAGACTATCCGCTGTGCCCCGCCGTCCACGTCAACGCGTAGTCGGCCGCGTCGGTCCAGCCGTCAAGCGCCCGCCGTCAAATGCTCATAGACCACCGAGGACAGCACGATGTGGTCGCGACCTCCGGCGATCAGTAGGAGCGGCGCGCGGTCGGGCTTGGCGTAGCCCGACAACCGTCGCCGCCCGCGACTTGGGGAGGAAGTTGGCGGCGACAACCACAATCCGTGGATCAGGACAATACGTGTCTTGTCAGAAGCCATCGTCTCTAGTGTGGAGGCTCGGAATCGAACGAGGGGGAATGCGATGAGCGACCTTCCGGAGTGGGCACGCCGGCTTGACATGTCCCCTCATCCCGAGGGCGGCTGGTTCAAGGAAACCTGGCGCAGCGGGCTGACGATGCCGCAATCCGCGCTGCCACCCGACTACACCGGCCCGCGCAGCGCCGGGACGGCAATCCTGTTCCTGCTCATGCCCGGTCAGCAGTCGGCATGGCACACGGTGCGCAGCGCCGAACTGTGGCTGTACCACTTCGGCGGCCCGCTGCTGCTGCAAATCGGAGCCGACCAGGACAGCGCCACAACGCATTTGCTCGGCGCCGATATTCTCCTAGGGGAACACCCGCAGATTGTCGTGCCGTCCGGGCACTGGCAACGGGCCCGTCCCCGCGACGACGTGCCCTGCCTGGTGAGCTGTGTAGTGATACCGGGCTTCGACTACGCCGACTTCGCGCTGGCCGCGCCTACCGACTGAGCAGGTGCACCGCTGCGGACACCAGCGCGGCGTTGTCGACAGCGGTCGAGCCGTCCGGCAGGTGCAGCGTGTCCTCCATCCCGATGCGGGTCTGCACGCCGCGGACCCCTGCGTGTTCCAGCAGCGGCCAACAACTTTCGTCAAGGCCGTGCAGCAGCACCGGCGCCCGTGAGCCTGCGGCCATCACCTGGCTGAGCAGGTCGTCGGCGGTTGCGATATCACCGTCGGCCGGTAGTTCGATCATCACCCGCATGCAGTGCTTGGCGATCTGCGAGGCTGCCCAGGACTCGGCCGCCTCGGCATGGAAGATGCCCACCTCGACGCCGAGCCCCTTGCTCAACAGCAGCAGGGCGAGGTCCTCCGAACCGGGCTCATGCCAGTTCACCGACGCGAAGTCGGGCAGCACGGTCCAGCCGTCGACGGCGCGCAACCGCGCGTTCGGGTCGGGCAACGCCCAGAACCCCGTCGTCACCCCGAGCGGCAGCCCCGGTGCCGCGTGCCGCACCGCCGACACCGCGGCGTCCACGTGCTGCGCAAGCAGCGAGTCGATGCCGTCGGCGGTCTTGGGATGCATGTGCACCGCCTTGGCCCCGGCGCCGTGGGCGGCGACGGCCCCTGCGGCCAGCTGCTCAGGCGCCACGGGCAGGTTCGGATGCTGGTCAGGCGTGCGGGCGCCGTTGATACAGGCCTTCACGTAGATTCGCGGGCTGGTGGGCATGTGCCTATCTTCGCCCCTCGCGATCAGCATTTCCGCAGTAGCGTTTCACAGCATGCACGGCCACACCATCGTCTGCGGTGACGATGCACTCGCGATGAGGATCGTCGAGGAGCTGAACAGCGCAGGCACCAAGGTCGTGACAATGCAGTCCCCAGACAGCCTGGAAGGGGCCGGGGTCGCCGGGGCGCGGGCGGTGATCTGCGCCGACGACGACGATGCGCTCAACCTCGAGATCGCGCTGCTGGCACGGCAAGCCAATCCTGACGTGCGGGTGGTAGCCCGGCTCGCCAACAGTGTGCTGCGCGAAGCCATGGCGCAGGACAACGGCCACGGCGCCATCCTCGACGTGGCCGACCTTGCCGCGGCATCGGTGGTCGAGGCGTGCCTGGCGCGCACCACGCACACGATTTCAGTGGCCGGGATCGACTTCGTCATCTCGGGCGCCGACGCGCCCCGCGACGCCACGCTGCGCGACATCTTCGGCGATCTGGCACCCGTAGCGGTGATCCACGACGAGAACTCGGATACACCCGGGGACGTGGTGGCGTGTCCCGGCCGGGACTACCGTGTCCGGGCCGGCGACTGGACCGCGATGATCGGCACCGCCGAGGAACTCGCCGCCCAGGGCGTCACCATCCCGCGGCCGCTGTCACACACGCGCCGGCCGCCGCTGCGGCGGGTCATCGACGCGGTGCGCTTGATCCGCGACGACATCAACCCGATGTTCTACCGGGCGCTGGCGGCGTCGATGACGCTGCTGCTCGGCTCCACCGTGTTGCTGCGGTTCGCCTATCAGCACCCGCCAGGGATGAGCTGGATCGATGCGCTGTACTTCAGCACGGAGACCATCGCCACCGTTGGGTACGGCGACTTCAGCTTCATGCACCAGCCCCTGTGGCTGCGGATCTGGGGCATCGGATTGATGTTCGCCGGGGTGACCACCACCGCGATCCTCGTCGCATTCATCGCCGACGTGCTGCTGTCGCGCCGCTTCGCCCGATCCGCCGGTCGCCGCAAAGTGCGGCACCTGCGTCGCCACATCATCGTGGTCGGACTGGGCTCATTCGGCATCCGCGTGGTCAGCGATCTGACCGCCGCCGGCTACGACGTTGCCGTCATCGAGCGCGACGACGACAACCGCTACCTGTCGACGGCCGCCCGCCTCGACGTGCCGGTGATCTTCGGCGACGCCACGCTGCGTCAGACGCTGGAATCGGCGCACATCGACGAGGCCCGTGCGGTGGCGGTGCTGACCCAGGACGACATGGTGAACATCGAGACCGCCATCGTGCTGAAGGAGATGCTCGGGCCGCGCGTCCTGCCGGAGGTGAACCGCCCTGACGTGCCGATCGTGCTTCGGGTCTACGACCGCATCCTTGGCGCAGCGGTCGCGCAACGCTTCGGGTTCGACAATGTCCTGTCCACAGTTGAGTTGGCGGCGCCGTGGTTCATCGGCGCGGCTCTCGGGCTGCAGGTGCTCGGCACGTTCTCGATCGGACAGCGCTCGTTCATGGTCGGCGGCGTGCACGTCGCACCGGGAAGCGAGCTGGACGGCATACGGATGGCCGACATGTCCACCAAGACCCGCGTCATCGCGGTCACCCGGTCGGATGAGCCGGTGCGGCTGCATCCCCGCCGCGACGCCAGGCTGCGCGCCGCCGACACCGCCTACCTGGTCGGGCCCTACCGGGAACTGCTGGACACCCTCAGCAAGGGGCAGGGTGCCCAGCAGTCCGATCGGGAAGTAGGTAGCGCTGTTGGTTTCGGGCAGGTGGGGGAGCAAACTGGAGATGCGGAGAGCGGAGACGACGATGACGCTGACACATACCCGAGAGCAAGACGTCGCCGCTGAACACATAGCGGTGCGAGTAGTGGACTCCGATGTACATCCGGTGCCGAAGAAGGGTGTCCTAACGGAGTACATCCCCGAACCGTTTCGCAGCAAGCAATGCCTGGCAGGCCGATCACTGGCTGGACAGCCGCAACAACTGGCACGAGCGGTGGCGCGGGTCGATCTCCGCCCCGATCGAGCAGCCGGAAACAGCCGTCCGCGAAATCGAGAAGTGGGCGGGGCACCCCTTTATGGCGCAGATTCTGATCGCGGCCGAGCCACGGCCCTCGTGGGGAGACCCGCGCTATGACCCGATCTGGGCGGCGGCCACCAAGCACGACATCACCGTCAGCTGCCACCTCGGCCGCGGCGATTTCGACACGCTGCCGATTCCACCGGTCGGGTTCCCCAGCTACAACCACGACTTCATGGTCACCTACTCGCTGCTGGCCGCCAATCAGGTCATGAGCTTGATCTTCGACGGCGTGTTCGACCGCTTCGAGAGCCTGCGGGTGGTGTTCGTCGAGCACGCGTTCTCCTGGATCCTGCCGCTGATGTGGCGCATGGACTCCATCTACAAGGCGCGTAGGTCGTGGGTGGACATCAAGCGCAAGCCTTCGGAGTACGTCAAGGACCACATCAAGTTCACCACCCAGCCGCTGGACTACCCCGAGGACAAGACCGAGCTGTCCCGCGCGCTCGAATGGATGGAAGCCGACAAGATCCTGCTCTACAGCTCGGACTACCCGCACTGGACGTTCGACGACCCGCGCTGGCTGGTCAAGCACCTTCCTGAGGCGTTCCGCGAAGCGGTCATGTTCCGCAACGGTATTGAGACGTACAAGCTCCCGGAAACCGTTCCGGCCCTTGATGGCCACGTGCGCGCGTTTTAGACCGTGACCCTCAGCACCCGCAGCGCGTTGTCCTTGTAGATCAGCGGCACCACCGCCGGGTCGATGTCGAGACCCTCGAAGTCGCGACGCCACCTGTCCATCTTGATGTAGGGGTAATCGGTGCCGAACAGCACCTTCGTGCGTAGTTGACGGCTGACGGCGCGCACCAGTTGCGGCGGGAAGTAGGTGGGCGACCAGCCGCTCAGGTCGATGTAGACGTTGCTCTTATGTGAGGCGATGGAGATCTGGGCGTCCACCCACGGCACCGCGGGATGGGCCATCACGATCGTCAGCTCCGGGAAGTCGGCGGCCACGTCGTCGAGCAGCATCGGGTCGGAATAGCGCAGCTTGATGCGGTGGCCACCCGGCAGTCCTGCGCCGATGCCCGTCTGCCCGGTGTGGAACAGCGCGGGCACGCCGGCTTCGGCGATCGCCTCGTAGATCGGGTAGAAGCGGCGGTCGTTCGGCTCGAAGGCCTGCATGCTTGGATGGAACTTGAAGCCCTTGACGCCGTAGTCGCGGACCAACTCGTTGACGCGGTGCACCGCGCGTCGCTCGTGCCACGGGTCGACGCTGCCGAATGGGATGAGTACGTCGTTGTTGCGCACCGCGCCCGCGACGAGGTCCTCGATCGAGTTCGGCACGTGCCTCATTCCGGTGTGCGCGTCGATGGTGAAGACCACAGCGGCCGTGTTGTGCCGCCGGTACTCGTCGGCCAGCGCGTCCACGCTCGACAACGCACCTGGCGCCATCTTGAAGTACTTCCCCACGGCCTCGACCAGTTCGTCGTCATAGGCCTTGTTGCCGTGGCCGTCGACCTCAACATGGGTGTGGATGTCGATGGCCGCGACGCGCTCGAAATCGATTCCGTACTGGTACTTTTGGTCGGGCATGGCCGCAGTGT
>JAOPVX010000061.1 GCA_025965975.1 Mycobacterium sp.
GGTGTCGGTGTCCAGCGGCAGGTGAGGTCCATGCTGCTCGACCGAGCCTACTGGGATTATCAACGCTGGCGACGTGCTTTGCAGCTGTCTCGACGTTGAGTCCGCGAGGTCGCTGGGGAAAGCCACCCGCCGATGGTAGGCCGAATTCACCTGGCGTGCGCCAATTGTTGGCGCATGCGCAGCAATTGATTTCCGAGAATTTCCCCCAACCGGCCGCCGATTAATCACGCCAGCCCCCTACGCCACGCCTGTACCAGGATCTTCGGTGCTGACGGAGTTGCTGGTCAGTCGTCGGCACCGCTGGGCACGCCGAGCGCACGGGTGAAGCCCGGCGGGACGAGGATGTCTCCGGCAACCAGATCGTGGACCGACGCGCGACCCAGGCCCATCAACGCCGAGTCGATGCCTCCGCGCAACACATCGAGCACGTTCTCAACCCCAGCTTGACCGTTAGCCGCGAGGCCCCAGAGGTATTCACGACCGATCATCACCGCGCGCGCGCCGAGCGCCAGCGCCTTCACCACATCACTGCCACGCCGGATGCCGCCGTCCAGCAACACCTCGATCTGGTCGCCAACGGCGTCGGCAATCGCAGGCAATGCCCTAATTGACGCGGGTGTGCCATCCAGGTTGTTGCCGCCGTGATTAGACACGGAAATGGCCGAAACACCTGCGTCCACAGCACGTTTGGCGTCATCGACTCGCATCACACCCTTGAGCATGAAGGGTCCGCCCCACAGCTCGCGCAACCAGGCAATGTCCTCCCACGTCGGGGGCGGCGTGCCCATCCATTCGCCGTATGCAGCAAAGAACGGCGGGCCCGGCTCGCCGCGCGGCGCCTGGTTGGGCACCCGCAGGTTCGGCGGGCGCATGGTCTTGGCCCATTGCAGGAACCAACGTGGCCGGGTCAGCCCTTCCGGGAGCATCCGCACGGTGGTCCGCAGGTTCATCTCCTCCGGGATCGTCGGGCTGCCCCAATCCCGGCCGTGCGAGAAGCTCCAGTCGGTGGTCACGATGAGGCCGACGGCACCCGCTTCCCGCGCCCGCTCCACACGCGCCGCGATCGCGTCGCGGCCGCCGAGCCAATACACCTGGAAGAACAACTTCGGGTTCGCGGCGATGACCTCTTCGATCGGCTTGCTGGCGAACGAAGACAGGCCCATCGCCGTACCGCGCGCAGCGGCGGCGCGGGCAACGGCTACCTCGCCGTCCGGATGGACCGCCTGCACACCGGTCGGCGAGACCATTACTGGCAGCGAAATATCCTGTCCCATCACGGTTGTCGACAGGTCTCGCTTCTCCAACGCGCCGATCACGTGCGGCGCGAAGCCGAGCTCGGCGAACGCGTCGATGTTGTCGGCGACCGTCACGCCCCTCTCACTGGCGGCCACCAGCGAGTTGTACACCGACTTCGGTAGCCGTTTCTTGGCTGCCTCCTGGCAGAACGCCACCGTCTCGAACCATGTGTCACGTGCCATTACTTACACCGGGCTTTCGTTGCAGAGCCGGATCGGAGCCGCTTTGGCGGCGACGTCAGACCTGGGCGGGCTTGTCAACAAAGTCAGCGGAATCGGCCCCTGCTTGGTTCCACGTGAGTGGTCACCGCTTGGCTTGGGCTTGACTCGCTCCTGCGCCAGTGCGGGAGCGCCGTAGCCCTCCACGCATTCGGGGTCCGGCCCGTCCAGCGGGAGGCCGGTGAAGAACTTGGCGGCCATACAACCGCCACGGCAGCTGTCGTAGTGCCCGCAGCTGCTGCACGCACCGGCCGATTGCGGTTCCCGCAGCTGGAGAAACAGCGGCGCGTTCTTCCAGACGCTGTCAAAACCGCCGTCCGACAGGATGTTTCCGGCCAGGAAGCGGTCGTGGATGGCGAACGGGCAGGCGTACACGTCGCCGACCGGGTCGATCAGGCACACCACTCGACCGGCGCCACACAAGTTCAGCCCGGCGAGCGCGCCCGGAACGCCCAGGCCCGACAAGTGGAAGAAGGAGTCACCGGTGAGGACCCGGTCGCCCTTGGCCACCAACCAGTCGTAGAGCTGTACCTGCTGCTCGGAGGTCGGATGGAGTTCGTCCCACACGTCGGCTCCGCGGCCGGACGGGCGCAATCGGGTGATCCGCAGCGTGGCGCCGTAACGCGCTGCCAGACCTGCGAATTCGTCTAGCTGGTCGATGTTGTGCCGCGTCACCACTACGGAGATCTTGGCGTCCTTGAAGCCCGCGTCGGCCAGGTTCTCCAAGGCGCGGATCGCCATCGCGAACGAACCGTGGCCGCGCACAGCGTCATTGACCTCAGCCGTCGCGCCGTCAAGTGAGATCTGCACATCGACGTAGTCGCTCGCCGCCAGCTTCGCGGCTACCTCAGGGGTGATGCGCACGCCGTTGGTGGAGAACTTCACGCCAACGTGGTGGGCGGTCGCGTAGTCGACGAGCTCCCAAAAGTCAGGGCGCACAGTCGGTTCACCGCCGCCGATATTGACGTAGAACACCTGCATACGCTCGAGCGCGTCGATGATGTCCTTGCACTGCTGCGTCGAAAGTTCACGCGGGTCGCGCTTGCCCGACGACGACAAGCAGTGCACGCACGCCAGGTTGCAGGCGTAGGTGAGCTCCCACGTGAGGCAGATCGGCGCATCGAGGCCGTGCTCGAACTGCTCGACCAATCGTGGCACCGGTTGCACGACCGGCGCGAGCGCCGAGTCGGTTGCCGGCGCGAGCGCCGAATCGATGACGGTCATCGGTCCTTCCCTGCTACTAGCATCTTGGATTGGGCCAACACGCCGAGCGCGTGCAGATAGGGCGCCTGTTGCGAGTCGTCGATTCCCGCGGCGCGGCAGGCCGAGCGGGCGTCGGGATGGTCGCTGAGCGAATTGACCACTTCCACGATCGTCCGGTTCTTCAGGAAGGACAGCTTTCGCGTGCCGAAGTGATAGAGCAGCGCACCGAACGGCTCGGGCCGCACCGCCACCTGGTGATGCAGCCGCCAGCTGAGGTCCGGATCGAACGCCGCGGCAGGCGCCGACACCGTCAGTAGACCCCGCACATCCCGTCGATCGACACCTCTTCGACCAGGGTCTCGGTGACGAGTTCGCTGCCTGATGTCGCCGGCGCTGCGGCTCCGGCCTCGGTTCCTACTTCTTGGCTAGGCTCCATGAACAGCACCTTTCGTCGCATTGGGTCTCGACAGTGTGACCGAGGTCGCAATAATATGGCATCGAGTGCCGAAATGAAAGGGCGGGAGCATGCGGCCGGTTTCCGAGCACCGCGTGGGCCGTCGCCGCTCGACGACCTGGGACCACATCAGCGACGTGGCGATCGAGCTGTTCGCTGCCCGCAGCTTCGACGAGGTCAGCGTCGATGACGTCGCCGAGGCCGCCGGCATCGCCCGCCGCACCCTCTTTCGCTATTACCCGTCTAAGAACGCCCTGCCGTGGGGCGACTTCGACGTGCACCTAGACCACATGCGGGATCTGCTCAACGATCTGGACCGCGATGTCCCGATGGGGGACGCGTTGCGTGCGGCGCTGTTGGCGTTCAACACCTTTGACGATGCGGAGACCGCCCGGCACCGGCAGCGGATGCGTGTTATCCTGGAAACCGCTGCGCTGCAGGCATATTCGATGACCATGTACGCGGGGTGGCGCACGGTCGTCGCCGCATTCGTCGCGCAGCGCCTGGGCGCCAAGGCGGAAGACCTCGTGCCGCAGACCGTGGCGTGGACGATGCTCGGAACGGCGCTGTCCGCCTACGAGCACTGGCTGGCCGACGAGTCGGTGTCGCTTGCCGAGGCGCTGGGCGACGCGTTCGACACGGTCCGCGACGGGCTGCAGGCGCTGGACCGGCAAAGGCGGCCCGGATGATCCCCGAAAAGAAATTTCGGATTGGGGCGTCGGAGTTGGGGCCGCGGCGGCGACGATAAGGGTGTGAGCGAAGCTCCGCGGACCCTTCTGGCGCTGTACGACGATGCACTGCCGGTCGTGTACGGGTACTTCGTCCGGCGCTGCGGCGATCGTGGAACGGCCGAAGACCTGACATCGGAGACCTTTCTGGCGGCGATGGATGCTGCCCGCAAGGACACGCCGCCACCGATGACCGTGCCATGGCTGCTGGGGGTGGCGCGGCACAAGCTCGCCGACCACTACCGGCGTCGGCACGACCGGTTCAGCGTCCCGGTGGCCGAGCTGCCCGAACCGGTCGAGCCGGCCGACGACTGGGACGCCGCGCTGGACCGCATCGTTGCCGAGAGCGTGCTGGCCAGACTCCCCGAACAGCACCGCACCGTGCTGGCGCTGCGCTACATGGACGACCGCTCGGTGCCGGAGTGCGCGGCGTTGATCGGGCGCACTGTGCACGCCACCGAGGCGCTGCTGGTGCGGGCCCGCCGCGCCTTCAGATCTCACTACCCCGAGCCGGAAGGAGGGAAGTCATGAACAACAGCCACGATCCGCTGACCGTGCTGCATGGCGACGAGCTTCCGGTCCAGCCCGATCCGGCGTTCGCGGCCCGGCTGCGCGCACGCCTTGAAGATGCCGTGTCCCTTCCCAATCGAACGCAAGGAGTTGTCATGAGTGGCACCGACACAGCCATCGCCGAACTCAACGAGCCCGCCGCCGAACCGGCTGTGGCAGCGGCTCCCCCACGGCCGGCGGCACTGCCGTATCTGACCGTAGCCAATGCGCGTGACGCCATCGCCTGGTACATCGACACCTTCGGCGCTTCGGTGGTCGGAGAACCGTTCGAGATGGACGACGGTCGCATCGGACACGCCGAGCTGGCAATCGCGGGCGGCGTGCTCTACCTGGCCGACGAGTACCCCGAGATCGGGCTGAAAGCGCCGGGTTTTCAAGCGACTTCGGTGAGCCTGATGCTGCACGTCACCGACACCGATGCGACCCTGGAGCGGGCGCGCGGACGCGGTGCCCAGGTTCAGCGGGAGCCGTACGAGAACTACGGTTCGCGCAGCGCAACGATCGTCGACCCGTTCGGGCATCGGTGGATGCTGTCCGGGCCGGTGACCGGAGCCGCGACGCCGATCCAGCACGGAGACGTCGGCTACGTCTCGGTGTGGACGCCGGACGCCGACCGCGCCGCGGCCTTCTACGGTCACGTGCTGGGGTGGACCTATGACCCGGCGACCAACCAGGTCACCAACACCACGCAGCACATCGGGATCTTCAGCGTCCCAGCGCAGCGCACGCTGTTCTGCTGCTATGCGGTCGCCGACCTGCAGGGCGCGCGGCAATCGATCCTGGACGGCGGCGGCACCGTCGACGAACCGCAGCGGTTCGACTTCGGCACGGTGCTCGGCGCAACCGACTCGCAGGGCGCGGCGTTCGCGGTGTTCCAGCCGGTTCCCGGTGAGCCGCGCCCGACGCTCAACGGAACTGGGCCAGGCGAACTTTCGTACATCACCCACGAGGTAACCGACTCGACCGCGTTCAAGGCGTTCTACAGCCGCGTGTTGTTCTGGACCTTCGAGCCGGGCAGTATCGACGACGGCTGGGGCGTGCAGCAGACCCATCCGATGGCGGGCGTCGCGGGCGGCAGCACCCAGCAGGTGACCGTCCCGATGTGGACCGTCGAAGACGTCGACGCCGCGGTGGCCCGGGTGCGCGAGGCCGGCGGCACGGTCATCGAGGAGCCATCGCAGCAGCCCTACGGGAAGTCGGCGCAGTGCACCGACGACCAGGGCACCCGCTTCTACCTCGGCGAGTTCTAAACCACGATTAGAGGACGTCGGAAATCGCTGCGCCCGCAGCGATCTTGGCCCGGGTCTTCATCACCTTGCCCGGCATGCCGCCGCCGACCACACCGGCGACCACGCCGTCGCGCTCGTAGAACGCCAGGAACCTGCGGCCGTCGTCCTCGACGACGTGCACGATGTCGGTGGCCTCCGGTTCACCGAGGCACTGGATCTTGATGTCGTACTGGTCACTCCAGAAGTACGGCACGCTGACCGCGGGCGACGTCTCCTGGCCGAGCATCGCCGGCACCAGCGCGCGCGCCTGGTCGGCGACATTGCTCCAATGTTCCACGCGTACTTGATGTCCCACGGTGTTGCGCCACGAGGCGACGTCGCCGATCGCCCACACGTGCGGTGTGCTGGCGCGGCCCACCGCATCGCACACGACGCCGTTGTCGACCGCGATGCCGGTGCCCTCCAGCCATGCCGTCGCGGGGCGCGACCCGATGCCGACCACGACCAGATCCGCGTCAAGTTCGGTGTCGTCGCTCAGCGTGACCTTCTCCACCTTCTCGGTTCCGCCGACGTCGGCGACTCCGATGCCGCACCGGACGTCGACGCCTTCAGCGCGGTGCAGCCGCGCCACCAACGACCCGATCTGCTCGCCCAGCACCGACGCGAGTGGGGCAGGCTGCGGCTCCACCAGGACGACGTCGACGCCAAGACCACGCAGGCTGGCCGCCACCTCGCAGCCGATGAACCCGGCGCCGACGACGACCGCATGCCGCGCCGAGCCGGCCTCCGCACGCAGCTTGAGGCTTTCGTCGAATGACCGCAGCACGTGGATACCTGGCAGGTCTGGGAACGATGGAATGCGCTTGGGCACTAGACCTGTCGCGATGATCAGCTCGTCGTAGCCGAGTTCACCGCCGTCGGCCAGCGTCACCGTTTTCGCATCGGTATCCACCGAACGCGCGGCCTTGCCGAGCAGCACGGTGATGTCGTTCTCGTCGTAGAACTCGGCAGGCTTGAGGGTCACGTCGTCGGTTTCGGCGCGCAGGACCTCCTTGGACAGCGGCGGCCGGTCGTACGGCAGATGGGCCTCATCGCTGACGATGGTGATCGGTCCGGTGTACTCAGAACGACGCAGCTGTTCTGCGGTTCGCGCGGCGGCCAGCCCACCGCCGACGATGACGACGCCCCCACTATTAGTCACGTGGAGTTCTTACACGATGGGCGCGGCGATATATACGCCACCCTGCGGTGGTGACAACCTCACGGCCGCCGCTCGATGATGTTGGACAGCACCACGATGCTCTCACTGCGCTCGATATCGGCACTGGAACGAATGCGTTCCAGTGCCTCTTCGAGATGCCGCATATCGCGGGCCAGCACATGCAGGATGGCGTCCGACGTGCCCGTCACGGTTGCGGCGCTGACCACTTCGGGGATGTCGACCCACGCCGCCCGCAGCTCGTCGGGGGCGATGGTGCCGTGGCAGAACACCTGCACGTAGGCCTCTGTGGTCCAGCCGAGCGCATTGCGGTCAACGACGGTGGTGAAGCCACGGATGACGCCGTTATCGAGCATGCGGTCGACCCGCCGCTTGACGGCCGGAGCCGACAGGTTGACCCGCTGCCCGATCTCGGCGAACGTGGCCCTGGCGTGCTCGGCGAGTTCGGCCAGAATGCGCTCGTCGGTGTCGTCCAGACGGTCCATGATCACTCCTACGCAATAAACCGTCGTCATCATACGTCTGACGCAATAGATCACTCAGATATACGCAATGAGTGGCGATTGATTGCAAATTCAATCCCTTATACCGTCTAATTCATGACGATTTCTGATGTCGCCGCCGTCGCGGCTCCGGTATCTGATGTCGCCGCCCTCGCGGCTCCGATTTCCGATGTCGCCGCAACCCGGAGGCTCCGCGGCGCCGACCAACCACCTGAGCGTGCATCGTCCCCCCGCCACTACGCCATGACGGCCCCGACCTTCTTCGCCGTCGAGTACGCCATCAACCCGTGGATGGACACGACGACGGCCGTCGACACCCACGTCGCGATGAATCAGTGGGAGACCCTGCGCCAGACATATAAGGAACTGGGACACACCGTTGAGTTGGTCGAGCCCGTCGCCGGCCTGCCCGACATGGTGTACGCCGCCAACGGCGGCCTGCTGGTGAACGGCACGGCCGTGGCCGCCCGGTTCGCCTACCCGCAGCGCGCGGGCGAATCCGTCGCCTACGCCGAGTGGATGGCTCGCCACGGCTTTGACCCTGCCGAGACCCGGCACCTCAATGAGGGTCAGGGTGACCTACTCGTCGTCGGCTCCATCGTGCTGGCCGGCTACGGTTTCCGCACCGAGCGCCAGGCCCACGCCGAGATCGCCGCTCTGGTGGGCATGCCGCTGGTCAGCCTCGAGCTGGTCGACCCGCGCTTCTATCACCTCGACACCGCGCTCGCGGTGCTCGACGACACCACGATCGCCTACTACCCGCCGGCGTTCAGTGACGAGGCATGCGCTCAATTGCTCGAGCTGTTCCCCGACGCCATCGAGGTGGCCAGCGCCGACGCGTACGTGCTCGGCCTCAACGCCGTGTCCGACGGGCTCAATGTCGTCTTTCCTTCCGCCGCAATTGGCTTCGCCGAGCAACTGCGCGAAGCCGGGTTCCGGCCCATCGGTGTCGACCTGTCCGAGCTGCTCAAGGGCGGCGGATCCGTCAAATGCTGCACACTGGAGGTACATCCGTGACAATCCTGGACATCGTCGCCGAAGGCGGCGATCCTACGACCGTGACAAGCGCAACCGACGTAGCGATCGCCGTCGACGAGCACTACGTCGCCCACAACTATTCGCCGCTGCCGGTGGTGGCAGCCAGCGCCGAAGGCGCGTGGATCACCGATGTGGAGGGCCGCCGCTATCTGGACTGCCTGGCGGCCTACTCGGCGGTCAACTTCGGGCACCGCAACCCCGAGATCGTTGCCACCGCACACGCACAGCTCGATGCTGTCACCTTGGTCAGTCGCGCCTTCCACTCCGACCGGCTGGGACCATTCTGCGAAGCGCTGGCCGAGCTGTGCGGCAAGGACATGGTGCTGCCGATGAACAGCGGCGCGGAAGCCGTCGAGAGCGGCATCAAGGTGGCCCGTAAGTGGGGCACCGACGTCAAGGGCGTTCGCGCCGGAGCGAGCAATATCGTGGTGGCGCGCAAGAACTTCCACGGACGCACCACCACCATCATCAGCTTCTCCGACGATGAGGACGCGCGCCGTGGCTTCGGCCCGTACACTCCCGGCTTCAAGGCCGTGCCGTTCGGTGACGCCGACGCGATGGCCGCCGCCATCGACGACAACACCGTCGCGGTGCTCATCGAGCCCATTCAGGGTGAGGCAGGCATCATCGTGCCACCCGACGACTACCTGCCGCAGTTGCGCGCGCTATGCACCGAGCGCAACGCGCTGATGATCGCCGACGAGATCCAGTCCGGCCTGGCCCGGACCGGGTGCACCTTCGCCTGCGACCACTGGGGCGTGGTGCCAGACATCTACCTGCTGGGCAAAGCCCTTGGCGGCGGAGTGGTTCCGGTTTCAGCGGTGGTTGCCAACCGTGACATCCTCGGCGTGCTGCACCCGGGTGAACACGGCTCCACCTTCGGCGGCAACCCGCTTGCCGCGGCGATCGGCAGCACGGTCGTGGCGATGCTGCGGCGCGGCGAATTCCAGGCTCGCTCAACCGAACTGGGTGAGCGCCTGCATGCGCGGCTGCGCGCGCTGATCGGCCGCGGCGTGATCGCGGTGCGCGGCATGGGGCTGTGGGCAGGCGTCGATATCGACCCGGTGCTCGCCACAGGCAAGCAGATCAGCCTGAAGCTGGCCGAACGCGGTGTCCTGGTTAAGGACACGCACGGATCGACGCTGCGTTTTGCGCCGCCGTTGGTCATTACGGGCGAGGAAATCGACTGGGCGATTAGCCAGTTCGCCGACGTCTTGGCGGAGGCCGGTTCACACTTGCCCCGTACTGAGATATAGCCCCACACAGGAGGCAGCATGACCGCTCCATCGTTGAGCTTCTCCCAGCAGTTGTTGCGGCTTCGGCCGGTGGCCGGTGCCCCGGTCGCACACGGTGCGTCCGATCACCTGAAGAGAAGCATCGGCACATTCCAGCTGACGATGTTCGGCGTCGGCGCGACGGTGGGCACAGGCATCTTCTTTGTGTTATCGGCGGCGGTCCCCGAAGCCGGTCCGGCAGTGCTCGTCTCGTTTATCATCGCCGCCATCGCGGCCGGCTTATCGGCGCTCTGCTACGCAGAAATGGCATCGGCGGTGCCGGTGTCGGGGTCGACCTACTCGTACGCCTACACCACCCTCGGTGAGTTCGTCGCGATGGGTGTGGCGGCCTGTCTGCTGCTCGAATACGGCGTTTCGATCTCCGCCGTCGCGGTGGGTTGGAGCGGCTACGTGAACAAGTTGATGGACAACCTATTTGGCTGGCACATCCCGCAGGCACTGTCGGCAGCCCCATGGGATACCGCCCCGGGCATCGTCAACTTGCCTGCCGTCTTGTTGATCTTCATGTGCGCGCTACTGCTGATCCGCGGCGCCAGCGAGTCAGCGCTTGTCAACAGCATCATGGTGATCATCAAGCTGGGCGTGCTGGCAATGTTCGTCGTGATCGCGCTCACCGCGTTCAATGGCGACCACTTCCAGGGCTTCTGGGACAAGGGCTTCGCCGGTATCACCGCGGCGGCGAGCATGATCTTCTTCTCGTTCATCGGCCTCGACGCGGTGTCCACTGCAGGTGACGAAGTCAAGGATCCGCAAAAGACCATGCCCCGCGCGATCATCGGCGCGTTGATAACGGTCACCACCTTCTACATCCTGGTGGCCTTCGCCGGACTCGGCACGCAGGACGCCGCCGAGTTTGGCTCGAACGAACAGTCCGAGGCCGGGCTGTCGGTCATCCTTGAGCACATCACCGGCGGAACCTGGGCCAGCACGCTTCTCGCCGCAGGGGCGGTGATCTCGATCTTCTCGGTAACCCTTGTGGTCCTGTACGGCCAGACCCGGATCCTGTTCGCGATGGGCCGCGATGGCCTGCTGCCGCCGATATTCGCAAAGGTCAACCCGCGCACCATGACTCCGGTCAACAACACCATCATCGTCGCCGTGATCACGGCAATCCTGGCCGGGTTCGTCCCGCTGAACTGGCTGCTGGATGCCGTATCGATCGGCACATTGGTCGCGTTCAGTGTGGTGTCGATCGGCGTGATCATCCTGCGGGTACGCGAGCCCGGTCTCGAACGTCCGTTCAAGGTTCCTGGCTACCCCGTCACGCCGGCTCTCGCCGTGCTCGCGTGCGTGTGGGTGCTGTCCGGCTTGCGCTGGCAGACATGGATCGTGTTCGGCTGCTGTGTCAGCGCGGTGCTGGTGTTCTACCTGTTCTGGGGCCGCCGCCACAGTGCGCTCAATGCCGGTGGCGCCGATGGCTATATCCCGACCGCGGTTCCAGGTGACGACGATGTCATGTTCGTCGAAGAGCCGAAGGATCACCATTTCGTCACTCCGCCAAAGGATCGGCAATGACGGTTGCCGTCGGCTACCTGGCGGGCAAGGGCGGCCGGTCGTCGCTGTACTTGGCGGTCGAAGCGGCCAAGACTCTGAAGACATCGCTGACGGTGGTCACGGTTGCGCCACGGCCGTGGGTGACGCCCTCACTGGGCCGAATCGACGCCGAATAAGCCCAGTACGCTGAGCAATTGGCTGCGAGCTCGGCCAAGGAAGCGCAGGGGTGCATCGACTCGATCGCTCACGGCCTCAAGGTCAAATACCACAAGGTCGCTCACCGGTCGGTGTCCGGCGGGCTCTTGGAAGCAGTCTCCGACGTCGAACCCGAGGTGTTGATTCTGGGCTCAGCCGCCGACGGCCAGCTCGGCCAGGTGGTCGTCGGATCGACGGCGGACCGGCTGCTGCACTCCTCACCGGTTCCTCTGGTGATCAGCCCACGCGGCCACCGAGGATCGAAAGCCGTTGGGCTGACCCGGATTACCGCTGCGTACCCCGGCACCCCGGAGACGTTGCACGTGGTGGAACGTGTTGCGGCACCCGCCGAGCGGCTGAACGTCCCGATGCGCCGGTTAGTACTTCGCGGTGCCGCGGTCGACGGCGATCTGGCTGCCCGAAATGGTGGCTGAACCGTCACCGGCCAGCCAGGCGACGACGTCGGAAACCTCTTCGGGCAGCATGAATTCCTGCAACCCCTTCTTGCCCTCGTGGTTGACCGGGTGGAACGGCATCGGCGCGAAGCTGTGCAGATACTGCGGATACTTGGCGAAGATGGCCATCATCGCCTCCTTCTCCACCATCGGCGTGTCGATCGAGTATGGGTGAATCGAGTTGACCCGAATCCCGAACTCCCCCACCTCGATAGCCAGTGCACTCGTCAGCGCCACCAAACCGTGTTTGGACGCCGAATAGTGGCCATTGCCGGGAGTGGCCTTCAGGCCTGCCGACGAGCTCACGATGATGATTGACCCGCCGTTGCCGGCTTCGATCATCGCGGGCACTGCCGCGCGGATGGTCCGCCATGTCCCGTTCAAGTTGACGTCGATGACGGTGTCCCACTGCTCTTCGGACATCTCGAACATCCGACCCCAGCTCAGCACCCCGGCGTTGGCCACCAGGATGTCCAGCCGGCCGAACTGCTCGACCCCGTCGGCCACCACCTGCTGCAGTGCGGCCAGATCACGGATGTCCACCTCCCGGGCCAGTATCTTGCGGCCGGTGGCTTCCACCGCGCGAACGGTTTCTGCGAGTTCCTCGGAGGTGGCCAGCGGGTAGGTGATGGTGTCCGAGATCGGGCCGCAGATATCAATCGCGATGATGTCGGCGCCCTCGTTGGCGAGCCGGATCGCGTGTGCCCGGCCCTGGCCGCGCGCGGCCCCCGTAATGAATGCCACTCGCCCGTCCAGGGGTCCGCCACCTGCCGTCACCGCTGCTCCTTTCGTGAGCCTGCGGACCAGGCTAACAGCCGAACTGGAACGTGTTCTAGTCGCCGTCCACCTCAGTAGACGGGGTCCCGGATCAGCGGG
>JAOPVX010000079.1 GCA_025965975.1 Mycobacterium sp.
AGGGGGACCTCACCGTTCGAGTACCCGCAGACAATGCCGAGTATGTCGGTGTGCGTGACGTTGTCGGACAGGAGGGCCTCGACAAGGTCTTCCAGGTTCTTCGCGCCCCCCATACCGAGGAGCCGACGAACTGGTCGCGCCGGTACAAGGCGAATCTCGAGAAGCTGGCCTCCGGTGACGTGAACAAGGTCGCCGAGGTCGTCCGTGACCTGTGGCGCAGGGACCAGGAGCGTGGGCTGTCCGCAGGCGAGAAGCGGATGCTGGCCAAGGCAAGGCAGATCCTGGTCGGCGAGCTCGCGCTTGCCGAGAACACCGACGACGCCAAGGCGGCAATCATCCTCGACGAGGTCCTGGCCGCCGCGTCCTGAAGGACACGATGTCGACCCAGCCGCGCGTTGGGCTCGGCACCGACGTACACGCCATCGAGGCCGGTAGGCCGTGCTGGCTGCTGTGCCTGTTGTTCGATGACGCCGACGGCTGCGCCGGTCATTCCGATGGTGACGTGGCCGCTCACGCGCTCTGCGATGCGGTGCTGTCGGCTGCAGGGCTCAGCGACATCGGCGATGTCTTCGGCACCGACCGCCCGGAATGGCGGGGCGTCAGCGGTGCGGACATGCTCCGGCACGTCACGGGCCTGCTGAGGGCCGAGGGCTACCGCATCGGCAACGCCGCCGTGCAGGTGATCGGTAATCGGCCAAGGGTGGGCCCGCGACGCGCCGAGGCGCAGAAGGTCCTTTCCGACCTGCTGGATGCCCCGGTTTCGGTGTCTGCCACGACCACCGACGGCCTCGGCCTCACGGGCCGCGGCGAGGGCTTGGCCGCGATCGCCACCGCCCTGGTGGTCAGTAGTGGTGAATAGGGCTCGAAAAGGCCGGTAAGCTGGCGCGTCGTGATCGAAGGCCCAGCGGCCGCATCGACAGGGATGCGGCTATACGACACCATGACGGGTGCCGCGCGCGATTTCGTGCCGCTGCGGCCCGGCCACGTGTCGATCTACCTCTGCGGGGCCACCGTGCAGGGCCAGCCGCACATCGGCCACGTCCGCAGCGGCGTTGCGTTCGACATTGTGCGCCGCTGGCTGATGGCCAAGGGCTACGACGTCGCGTTCATCCGCAACGTCACCGACATCGAGGACAAGATCCTCGCCAAGGCCGCCGACGCGGGCAGGCCGTGGTGGGAGTGGGCAGCCACCTACGAGCGGGCGTTTACGGCCGCCTACGACGCGCTGGGGGTACTGCCGCCGTCGGCTGAGCCGCGCGCCACGGGCCACATCACCCAGATGATCGAGCTGATCCAGCGGCTCCTTGACACCGGACACGCCTACACCGGCGACGGGGACGTCTACTTCAACGTCAAGAGCCTGCCCGACTACGGCAAGCTGTCGGGCCACAAGATCGACGACGTACACCAGGGCGAAGGGGTCGCGACCGGCAAGCGCGACGAGCGCGACTTCACTCTGTGGAAGGGCGAGAAGCCCGGCGAACCGTCCTGGCCGACGCCGTGGGGCACTCGGGGCAGGCCGGGCTGGCACACCGAATGCGTCGCGATGGCCCACGAATACCTCGGTGCGCAGTTCGACATCCACGCAGGCGGCATGGACCTGGTCTTCCCGCACCACGAGAACGAGATCGCGCAGGCCGAGGCCACCGGCGACCCGTTCGCCCGATTCTGGCTGCACAACGGGTGGGTCACCATGGGCGGCGAGAAGATGAGCAAGTCGTTGGGCAACGTGCTCGCGATTCCCGCTGTGCTGCAACGGGTTCGGCCCGCTGAGTTGCGCTACTACCTGGGCAGCGCGCACTACCGCTCGATGCTCGAGTTCTCCGAGACCGCGCTGCAGGATGCGGCCAAGGCCTACACCGGCATCGAGGACTTCCTGCACCGGGTGCGCAACCGCGTCGGCGCGGTGGTGGCGGGTGAGTGGACGCCGAAGTTCGCCGCGGCCCTCGACGACGATCTCTCGGTGCCGATCGCCCTGGCCGAGGTGCACGCCGCCCGCGCGGAGGGCAACCGGGCCCTCGACGCCGGTGACCACGAAACGGCGCTGGCGCATGCGATGTCGATCCGCGCCATGATGGGCATTCTTGGCGCCGATCCGCTCGACGAGCGCTGGGAGTCACACGACGAGACATCGGCCGCGATGGCCGCCGTCGACGTGCTGGTGCGGGCCGAGGTGCAGCGCCGCGAGGACGCGAGGGCCAGGCGCGACTGGGCGGAGGCGGACGCGATCCGCGACCGACTCAAGGAGGCAGGCATCGAGGTCACCGATACCGGCGACGGGCCGCAATGGGCGCTGCTCGACGGGTACACGAAGTAGATGGCTGGAAATTCCCGGCGCAGGGGTGCTGTTCGCAAACCCGGCACCAAGAAGGGGCCGACGGTCGGGTCCGGCGGTGTCCGCCGTCGCGGCGTGGAGGGCCGTGGTGCCACGCCGCCGGCGCACATGCGGCCCAACCACCCCGCCGCCAACCGCTCGGCCAAGGCCAAGCAGCAGCGACGGCCGGCCCGCAAGACCGACGACACCGAGGTCGTGCTTGGCCGCAACCCGGTGCTGGAGTGCCTGCGGGCCGCGGTGCCCGCGACGGCGCTGTTCGTCGCACTCGGCGCCGAGGCCGACGAGCGGCTCACCGAATCCGTCAGGCTCGCAGCCGATTCCGGCATCTCCATCCTTGAGGTGCCACGGCATGATCTTGATCGCATCGCCGCCAACGGGCTGCATCAGGGCATCGCGCTTCAGGTGCCGCCCTATCAATACGCGCATCCCGACGACGTGCTCGCGGCCGCGAAGAAGGACGGCGTCCCCGCGTTGATGGTGGCGCTCGACAACATCTCCGATCCGCGCAACCTCGGTGCGATAGTCCGGTCCGTGGCGGCGTTCGGTGGCAACGGCGTGCTGATTCCGCAGCGGCGCTCGGCGTCGGTCACCGCCGTTGCGTGGCGCACCAGTGCTGGTGCGGCCGCCAGGGTACCGGTGGCCCGGGCGACAAATCTCACTCGGACACTGCAGAATTGGGCCGACGCAGGCCTGCAGGTGGTCGGCCTCGATGCGGGCGGCGACACCACTGTCGACGAGCTCGACGGCACAGGACCCATGGTCGTGGTGGTCGGTTCCGAGGGCAAGGGTCTGTCACGGCTGGTGCGCGAGAACTGCGACGCCGTGGTGTCCATCCCGATGGCCGGGCCGACCGAGTCGTTGAACGCATCGGTGGCCGCGGGCGTGGTGCTGGCCGAAATCGCGCGCCAGCGAAGGGGTTAACCCTGCGTGCGAGGCCGCGACAGCGTGAACTTGTCGACCGGTGTCATCTCGCCGAACGGCCCGTTGACCGCGAAGTACGTCGCCGCCATGGTGGTCTTCCCACCCGGGGCGCCGGGATCGACGTCGAATGCCACAAAGCCGCACGGATTGCTGCGATCCCGGAACACCGACCACGGCGCGGACTCCTCGACATAGTGCGGAACCTTATGTCCCACCGCGGGATCGACGCCGCCTACCCCGGTGAGGACGCGGCAGCGCGGCTCAAGGAAGAACATCGTGTTGGACGGTATCGACGTGCCACCGCCGCCAATGACGAGATGAACCGTCCCCTCGGTGGTGTCGATGACATCGGCTTGCGTATCGACGGGCTTGGGCGTGAGCGTGTCGGTAGGTAACGTGCCGTGGACCGGGTGGCTGCGCTCGTAGTGGTGCTCGTGGCCGCAGACCACCAGATCGACGCCGAATCGGTCGAACAACGGCAGCCAGTTCTCGCGGATGCCCAGGTCAGCACCGTTGGTGCGGTTGCCGGTCGAGACGGCGGTCTGATGCATGCACACCACCACCCAGTCCACGGCAGGGTCGCGGCGGGTGCGCTCGAGTTCACCTTCGAGCCAGCGTTTTTGGGCATCACCGGAGTAGCCGCGCACGTAGGAGTTGCCGCCGTCCTGATAGCACACGTCGTCGTTGGCCAGGCTGATCACCCGCACCGACCCCGCCGTGAACGCGTACCACAAGCCTCGCAACGCCGGATCTGAACCGGAGTCAGGCAGCGCGAAGTAGGCCTGGTAGGCGCTGTAGCCGATCGGGCCGTTGCCCAGCTCGTTCTCATGGTTTCCGGCCGCAGGCATCCACGGCCGGTAGCGCGCGGACCTGGAATTGTTCTCGAACCAGTCCGACCACGTCCTGACGCGATCCAGGGACAGGTTGGCGTAGCACAGGTCGCCGTTGACAAGATTGAATAACGGCGCGGCGCGTTCGACCGCGGTGGTGATGTCACCCGCCGAGGGCGATCCGCGGTTGTCGCTGCCGAACGCGCTAGCCACAAGGGCGTCCAGCGTCGGGGTGGACTGGTCGCCGAAGCTGGTGAAGCGCAGCGGGGCGCGACCGCGCGGCGCCGTCCGCACGGTGCCCACCTCGGGGCCGGCGCCGTCGTGCACCGCGGCGTAGACGTAGTCGGTGTCGGGGGCAAGATTCGCGAGCCGGGCATGATGCACGCGGATCTCGGTGCGGGCTGCCGCGTCGGTATAGGTCACCGTATCTGCGGCGACGGTGAGGCCCACACCGTCTTCTGGCGTGCCCACCATGACTCGGGGATTGTTCACCGCGGCGGCGGTGTGCCAGGACACCACCACTTCGGAGGCGGCGTCAGCGCCGTACTGCAGATGCAGCCCGCCCACCCGTGGCGCACCGCTGCGGTCGCCGCGCTGCCATAACGTCGGACCCGCGCGGTCGGCAGGGATGAGCCCTGCGACGCCCGCCCCGACGCCGGCGCCGACGATCGCCGACGTTCCACCGACGATCAGCGTCCTTCGGCTCACATCCATAGCGGCGGGGTTCAAATGACCTTGGTCAGCGTCGAGTACTTCGGCGCGATGCCGGCTCCAGGAGTCACCCGGCGCACCCGCTTGGCGACCCACGGCGCCGCGAAGGCGGTAGCCCAACGCAGATTGGCCCAAAAGCTCCGCACCGGCGGCGACGAGGCCAGCAGCGCGGCCGAACGCGTGGTGAGTTGATGAGAAACAGTCAGTGTGTCGAGAACTTTCGCGGCCATGCGCTCGTGCCCGAGCGGTGACAGGTGGATCCGATCTCCTGCCCACAACCGCGGATCGCGAAACTCTGTGAAGCGCCAGAAGTCGACGAGCTGCAGACCGAGGTCGTCGGCGATGCTGCGCAACAGCTCGTTGTAGACCGCGGCCCGGCCCCGCAGCCGCCGAAACAGCGGCACCGTGCCGAGGTCACCCGCGGTGAACGCGAGTACGTGGGCGCCGGTCTGCTGCAAGGTCTTCAGGGCGTCAGCATATCTGGTCATCATCGCGTCGATGTCGTTGCGCACCAGGAGCAGGTCGTTCATGCCCGCGTAGACGGTGACGAGGTCGGGTTCGAGCATGACGGCGGTCTGAACCTGATCCGCGAGAATCTCGTCCATCCTGCGGCCACGCACCGCGAGGTTGGCGTAGCGAAGCTCCGGATTGTTCTGCGCCAGCGCGACGGCGACGTGATCCGCCCATCCGCGCAAACCGTTGGGACTGGTGGGATGTGGGTCGCCGACACCCTCGGTGAACGAGTCGCCGAGCGCCACGTACCTGGTGAACACTGCCGACGGAGGCGGCGATCCGGTCATGGCCACGACACCAATCTTGCCCATCCTACGGCGGATGTCTCGCCAGAAGCGCCGTCGATCGGCGAATCGACGTCAGCCGTCCTACCGCTGTTCGCGTCGATGTAACCGTCGCTTAGGCCCACGCCGTCGAGGATGTGGCTGAACCGGACGAGGAGACGTCATGGCGGCAGTGAAGTCGGACACCCGCGTCGAGCTCGCCTTCCGTGGCCGATTCAACTTCGGCATTGACCAATCGGCCTACGTGCCGTTCGAGGTGCCGGCAGGCATCCAGCGAATCGACGTCAGCACGTCGCATGACCCATTCTCACTGCTCGGCATCGGCCGCAATGTGCTGGATCTGGGCATCTTCGGGCCAGCGGGCCACGAACTGGGCAATGCCGACGGCTTCCGGGGTTGGTCAGGTGGGGCCCGAGCCGGGTTCATGCTTTCCGCGGTAAACGCGACGCCAGGGTATCTGGCGGGCCCGATCGAACCCGGCCGCTGGGCGTTGGCGCTCGGGCCGGTGGTGCTCAACCCGTTGGGCATGGACTGGCACGCCCAGATCGCGCTGACGCGGGGCGTGCAGCCGTCGTTGCGCCCTGCTCCGGTCTTCCGCCCCGCCGCTCGCCGTGGCGGGCACCCAGGCTGGCATCGCGGCGACTTGCACACGCACACAGTGCATTCCGATGGTCGACGGCGGATCGCGGAGATGGCGGCGGCCGCCACATCGGCCGGACTGGATTTCATTGTCTCCACCGACCACAACACCAGCTCCGCCAACCGGGCGTGGGCGGCAACCACATACGATGGCCTGGAGGTCATCCCGGGCGAGGAGGTCACCACCCGCCACGGGCATTGGCTGGCCGTCGGGCTGCCACCGGGCGGCTGGGTCGACTGGCGATACGCACCGCGCGACGGCGCGTTCGGCGGCTACGCCGCGCAGGTGCGGGCCGGCGGCGGCCTTGTGGTGGCCGCGCATCCGTCGGTGCCGCTGCCGGGATGCGCATGGGAGTTCG
This sequence comes from Mycobacterium sp., assembly GCA_025965975.1. Lineage (GTDB taxonomy): Bacteria > Actinomycetota > Actinomycetes > Mycobacteriales > Mycobacteriaceae > Mycobacterium. The sequence continues at coordinate 6,593 of JAOPVX010000079.1, forward strand.
GTTACCAGTACGTGGACGCGATGGAAGTTTGGAACGGGCTGTGGAACGTCGATGACGAACTGTCGCTGCGTATCTGGCAGCAGTTGCTGCGGCATGGTCGGCGGATTACCGCGGTCGGCGGGAGCGACTCGCACGCGTCGAATCAACCGGTTGGGCGGCCGCAGACCGTCGTGTACGCGCACGACTCGTCCACCCCAGCGCTCATTGACGGTCTTCGGAATGGGCGCTGCTATGTGACCGAGTCGAATGCGGTGACCGTGGCGCTCAACGCATTCCGTGGTGACGGCGCGGAGGCAGGACCGGGTGAGACGCTAACCGTGCGCCCCGATACGCCACTGACCGTGACCGCGGAGGTGACGGGCGCGGCGGACAGCAGCCTCGCCATCATCACCGACGGCGGCTGCGTCGGCCGCGTGAAGACCGACGACTGCGGAGCGGCTTCGTTGCGGTGGGACTGTATGGCAGGCGAAGCGCGGTTCGCCCGAGTCGAGGTGCGCCGCCGCACGCGCCTTCCCTCGATGGTGGCGCTGTCCAATCCGGTCTGGCTCCAGCCGCTCTAGATGCCGAAGAACCGGATCCCCACCCAAAGGCCAAGCACCGCGATGACGAGGGTGATCGGCGTTGTGAGCAGCCCGATGCGGGTGAACTCAACGAAACCGGCCCGGATATCGCGTCGTACCACACTGCGCCACAGCAGGTTTGCCAGCGACCCGACGTAGGTCAGGTTCGGCCCGACGTTGACCCCGATGAGCACTGCGAGCACTGCGGCGGCACCCGATGACGTCACCAACGGCAGCAGCACCAGCACTGCAGGCAGGTTGTTGACGACGTTGGACAGCAGCGCCGCAGCGACCGCGATGCCGAGCAGCGCAGGCAGCGTGTCGCCGGTCGGCAGCACGTCACGCATGGCACCGTCGAGGCCGTTGAGCATCACCGCGGCGACGACAACGCCAAGACACAACACGAACGCAAGGAACGGCACGTCGAGCGCATTCGCGATCCCGGCGACCGTGCTGCGGCCACGCGCAAGGCCGTGCACGCCGAGCACGACCGCACCCGCCAGCGCCGCCAACGCAGGCGACAACCCGAACAGCGAGGTGACGGCGAATCCGACGAGCGTCAGTGCCAGCACCACGAGCGCGAACACCGGTACCTCCACGTCCTCATCGACGGTGTCACGCGTCGGCACGACCGACAGCTCGCGCGCGAAAAGCCCGCGCAGCAAGACGAATTCGACTCCAACGGCGGCGAGCCACGGCAGCGTCATGACCGCGGTGAATCCGACGAACGACAGCCCAGCGGCGCCGAACGCCAGCAGGTTGGTCAGGTTGGACACCGGGAGCAACAGCGAGGCACTGTTGGCCAGATGCGCGGTGGCATACGCATGCGGCCTCGCAGGCACCCGCAACGTCCGGGCGGTCGCGAGCACCGCCGGGGTCAGCAGCACAACCGTCGCGTCAAGACTCAGGATCGCCGTGGTGGCCGCTGCGACAACGAAAACCATTGCGAGCAAACGCCGCTGGTTACCCGAGGTGGTCCGCGCCATTACTACGCCGGCGGCGCGGAACAGTCCTTCGTCGTCACATAGCCGTGCCAGCACGAGCACCGCCGCGAGAAAACCCACCACCGGCAGCAGCCGGCTCACCTCGGCGGTGGCGTCGCGCCATGAGATCACACCGAGTGCGATCAGCAGGCCGGCCGCGGGCACCGCGGCGATGGCCTCGGGCCAGCCGCGCGGGCGGACCATCGCGAATCCGAGCACCACGGCCAGCGCCACCAGCGCCAGCGTCAACTCCACGGGTCGCAGCGCTGCCAGAGGGTAGGCAGATGCAGCGGGACGCCGTCGTCGGCGGCAAGCCGGGACAACACCCGCATCGACACGTCGAGATCGTCACCGGCGTACGGCAGTGCCCGCAGCGGCTTGTGCAGCGGGCGGAAGAAGTCGTCCCAGTGAATGAGCACTACCCGGCGGGCGCCGACGGTACGCACGGTTTCGGTCCAGTAGTCGATGAAATAGCGCTCGGGTTGTAGCCCGAGTTGCCCGACACCGAGATACACGACGTCGGCGCGCTGCCCGTCAAGCGCGCCGCGCACGAAGCCGGCGCTGCCGACGATCAGCAACCGCCGATCCGACGGCCGGTGGTGCACCAGCGTCGACCACGCCTCGCCGCACTTGTACGCAGAGACCTTCACCGGCGGGACGACCGGTCCGGTGATGACCCCGGGAAACCGGTCGGGCGGGCAGTGGTCGGCATCGATCAGCGTGACGTCGTAGGCGCCAAGCGTTATCGACTCGCCCGATGTGACCGCCGCGAGGCGATCGGCAGGCAGCCCCGCGCCCCGTCCGACCTGCACCGCCGACGTCCCGCCAACCACCAGCGCGCCGGTGCGCTCGGCGACCACCGCCGAGTCCATGGCGTGGTCGAAATGCGTGTGCACCGGCAGCACCGCCTCCAGCCGGTCCACCCCGAGCCGGGTCAGGCAGCCGTCGATCCGCGGCGCCGACGGCGACAACCGCCTCAACCCGACCTCGAGCAGGCCGGGCCGGGAGAAGAAGCCGTCGGTCATCATCGCGGACCCACCGTCGTCGATCAGCAGCGTGGTGACGCCTGCCCACGTCACCGTCAGCGGTGCATCGGTCCCCGCCGCGGGCGCATCGAAATAGCCCACGTAGTTCTTCAGGTCCGGCCTGCCGAGCTTGAGACGCATCAGACGAAGGCCTTGAGTTCGACGCTGTCCGCGACGAGCCGGTCCCGGACCGCACGTGCGATCTGCACGGCGCCCGGCGAATCACCATGTACACAAACGGATTCGACGGTGACCGGGATCGTCGAACCGTCGACCGCTGCGACCCGGCCCGCCGTGACCATCGACGCCACCCGATCGGAGATCTCGGCGATGTCGTGCAGCACCGCATTGCGTTCACGCCGCGAAACCAGTTGTCCGTCAGAGCGATACGCGCGGTCCGCGAACGCCTCTGGCACCGTGCGCAACCCCAGCGCGTGCGCCTCGGCGAAGAACACCGAGCCCGACAGCCCGAGCACCGGGAGGCCGGGGTCGACGGCGTGCACGGCCTCGGCAACGGCGCGGGCCTGGCCGTGGTTGTTGACGATTGTGTTGTACAGCGCGCCATGGGGTTTGACGTAGCTGACGCTGGAGCCGGCGGCGTGTGCCAGCGCCTGCAGCGCACCGATCTGATAGATGACGTCGGCCGTCAGATCCTCTGGCGTCGCGTCTATGAAGCGACGGCCGAACCCTGCCAGGTCGCGATAGCTCACCTGCGCGCCGATGCGAACCCCACGCGCCGCGGCCGCGCGGCACGTCCGCGCCAGCGTGGCGGCGTCACCGGCGTGGAAGCCGCACGCCACGTTGGCGCTGGTGACCACATCGAGCATCGCGTCGTCGTCGCCGAGCCGCCACACCCCGAAGCTCTCACCCAGATCCGCGTTGAGATCCATTTCCCGGGGGGAGGCGTCAGTCACGACCGCCAGCCTAAGCCGGTGCCGGCGCCGCCCAGCCGTTCTCCGACACGAAGTCGCCAAGCCGGCGGCCGAGTGTCCAGCGGTCGATCTCGAGCTGCGGTCGCCGCGGGAAGTCCGGAACGGGGCCAAGGCAAAGGATCGCCACGGGTTCCGCGCCGTCAGGCATGGCCAGCAGTGCACCGAGTCGAACGGGATCGAAGATCGACACCCAACCCATCCCGAGGCCTTCGGCGCGCGCGGCCAGCCACAGGTTCTGGATAGCGCAGGACACCGATACCAAGTCCATCTGCGGCAGGGTGCGCCTGCCGAACGCGTGGGTCTGCCTGTCGTCGCACAGCGCCACCACGAACAGTTCGGCGCACTCGAGGATGCCCTCGACCTTCAGCGCAAGGAACTCGTCGGCACGCGGTCCCAACGCCTCGGCGGTGCACAGCCGCTCCTCGTCGGCGATCGCGTGAATCAGCGTGCGCAACCGGATGAACCGCCACGGCGGCATCAACCCGACGCTGGGGGCGCAATGGGCGGCGTGCAGCAGCCTGGCCAGCACGTCCTCGGACACCAGGGCATCCGGCACGAATCCGCGCATGTCACGGCGCTCGGTAATTGCTCGGTACACGGCTTGGCGCTCCAGTGCGCTGAATGCGTGCTCGGTCACGCCGGCCAGCCTAAGTGGCACCATCGTTGCCGTGAGCCGCGACGAGGTTTTGATCACCGCAACTGAATTGGCGCAGCGCCTTGACGCCGATGAGCCACTGACGATCCTGGACGTGCGCTGGCAACTGACCGAACCCGACGGGCGGGCCACCTACCAGCGGGGCCACCTCCCCGGCGCGGTGTATGTGTCCCTTGAAGACGAGCTGAGCGATCACAGTGTCGCGCAGCGCGGGCGCCACCCGCTGCCGTCCGGGCGCAGTGTGCAGGCCGCTGCCCGGCGGTGGGGCGTGCGAAACGGCGTCCCCGTCGTCGTCTACGACGACTGGAATCGCGCCGGCTCGGCCAGGGCATGGTGGGTGCTGACCGCGGCGGGCCTGCCTGATGTGCGCATCCTCGACGGCGGTCTTAGCGCGTGGACCGGGCCGCTCGAGACCGGCACCGTCGCTGCGGCATCGCCCGGAGACGTGACGGTGTCCCACGACGACCTCTACGCGGGTGCAAGGCCGACGCTGACGGCCGAGCAGGCCGCGGCTGCCGACATCCTGCTCGACGCGCGCGCGCCCGAGCGTTTCCGTGGTGACGTCGAACCGGTGGATCCGGTGGCAGGCCACATCCAAGGAGCACGGAACGTGCCGAGTACCGGTTTGTTGAGTGATGACGGCCGGTTCCTGCCCGACGGCGCGCTTATCGACCGGATCGGCGCCGTGGACGGCCCGGTGACCGGTGTGTACTGCGGATCGGGCGTCACCGCATCGGTGGTGCTTGCCGCACTCGCCACCGTCGGCGTCGACGCCGCGTTGTATCCGGGCTCGTGGTCCGAATGGAGTTCGGACTCAACGCGTCCGGTGGCCAGGGGATCAGATCCTCCGAAGGCGCTGGGTTGATCCCAGGCGTCACGGCTGCATCGTCGTGTGCCGCTCGCGCGCGATATCGGGCGCTAATGGTCGGAGCGACATACCTGGCCGCTATTCGGGCCATCACGTAGAAGGCGAAACTGATCGTCGAGATGAAGACGCTGGCTTTGATATCGGAGTGAACGAGGCTCAGCAGCAGGCCACCGTCGGCGGCGATCAGCGCAAATGCGATCGAAATCGCGATGATCACCGGCGTGCGTGCGCTCAACCGACCGGCTGCCGCCGCCGGGGTGATCGCGAGGCTTAGGACGAGAAGCGTCCCGACGATCTGTGCTGCCTCGGTCACCGTGAGGGCGAGCACATAGACGAACAACAAGCCGACCAGGCGGGTGCGGACCCCGCGCGCCTGGGCCAGCTCGGGATCGACCGAGGCGAAGAGCAACGGTCGATACATCAACGCCATTGCGATGAGGACGCCGATCGCAATCGCGGTGAGCAACGTGATCTGGCCGGGGCTGACGCCGAAGATCTGCCCGAACAGGATGTTGGTGGCCGCGGTGGCGAAACCACGGTAAAGCGAAAGCAGGTAGACCCCTACACCGAGACCGAAGGCAAGGATCACCCCGATCGCGGAGTTCCGTTCACGTTCACGATTCCCGAGCAATCCCATCGCGGTGGCTACCACCATCGATCCGAGCAACGCGCCAAGCAGCGGATCGTCGGCCACCAGCAAGCCTGCCGCCGCACCGGTGAACGCCAATTCGGCGGTACCGTGCACCGCAAACGCGAGGTCGCGCATGATGACAAGCGGTCCAATCAGCCCTGCCGTTACCGCGACGAGGGTTGCCGCGATCAGCGCGTGCTGGACGAAACCCTCCGCAAGGTAATCGGCCAAGGTCATGGCACGACCGCGTCATCGCCGTGCAGGTGGTGGTAGTGCGTGCTACCGATTTCGGCGTGCGGGCTGTCAGGAGCACCCACGACGACGATCCGACCTCGCACGCGTAGCACCTCGACGTCGGTCTGGTACAGGTCGGACAGCCTCGCGCTGGTGAACACCTCGTCGGGAGACCCAACCGCCCACCGCGTCCCGACCAGATACAGGACGCGATCCACGACGGGCAGGATGGGATTGATCTCGTGCGTGACGAACAACACCGAGGTATTGAACGCCCGGCGTCGGCTGTCGATGAGCCCAACCACCTCGCGCTGGTGCTTGAGGTCGAGCGACAGCAGCGCCTCGTCGCACAGCAATAGTTTCGGGTCGCCAAGCAAGGCCTGGGCGATGCGCAACCGTTGTTGTTCACCGCCCGACAATCGGCCAATCGGGGTATGGGCGAATTCAGTTGCGCCGACCGACGCGATGGCGCCATCGACCAGGCGCCGTCGTTGCGGATTCGGTAGTGGGAATCCCCACCGGTGTCCATCGAGGCCGAGGCGCACCAGGTCGATTCCCCTGATCGGGACGTCGCGATCGAATCCCCTCTGCTGCGGGATATACCCGATGATGCTGCTGCCCCGCTTTGGCGGTGCCCCGCACACCTGCACTGATCCAGATGACAGTGAACTCAATCCGAGTAGCACCTTGACAAGGGAGGTCTTGCCGCTTCCGTTGGGACCAAGGACGGCGACAAACTCGCCGGGAGCCACTGTGAGGTCGAGATTCTGCCAGAGGAGACGAGTGCCGTATCCCAGGCTGGCCCCGCGAAGGCGGACCGTCGGTTCGGCGGACGTTTCGCCCACGCTCTATCCTCCGAGTGCAGTCGTGATCTCGTTGATCTGACGGAGTTGCCAGGCCTGGAAGTTTTTGTCCGTCGGCGGGAGGGTCTCGGTCACACCGACGATGGGCACCCCAGCCGATTGTGCCAGCTGCTTGACTGCATCGGTCGCAGGGCTGGTGACCTGCCCGTTGTAGAGCAGCACCTTGATCGTCTTTCCAGCAAGGGCCGCGTCCATGGCCGAGTTGTCAGCCACGCTTGGGTCGTTTCCGTCCTCGATCGACTGGGCGAACGACGCGGGGGTCGCCAACTTCAAACCCGCCGCTTCGACGAGATAGCCCGGCACCCGTTCGGTGTAGCCGACGGGAGCGCCAGGATATTTTGCCTTGATGTTGTCGATTCCGGCCGTGATAGGTGTCAGGCTGTCGGTGAATGTCTTCACGTTGGCAGTGAATGCGCCGGCTTCGGCGGGATCGAGCTTGCCGAGTTGATCCGCGATCGCCGATGCGACATCGGGGATTTTGGCGATGGCGTACCAGACATGCGGGTTGGCGTCCGATCCCGAGATCTTCATGACGTCAGCGGCATTGAGCACGGTGCGGTTGGCGTTCGGGGACGCGGCGAGCAGCTTGTCCATGAAATCGTCATAGCCTAAACCGTTCTCGACGACGAGTTGCGCCTTGCTGATCGCGGCGCCAGTCTTCGCATCGGCCTCGTACTGGTGCGGATCGGCGTTCGGATCGGAAAGAATCGATGTCACGTTCACGTGTTCGCCGCCGATTTGCTTGGTGATGTCGCCCCACACGTTCGAGCTCGCCACCACGTTGACGGGACCCGGCGCCGCCGCGCTGGTGGTCGACCCTGCGCTCGCCGTCGACGTCCCGTTCGATGAGGTGGAGCCACATCCCGCCAACAGCAGGGTCGCCGTCGTCAGCGCTGCAGCGGCAATCGTGCCGATGCGGATACGGCGATGGGTGGTCACGATGCTTCCTCCTGAACGAACTAAAGCGAAATGGAAACCATTATCGATAACGATAGACGACTCACGGGGGAGCGCACTGGCGGGCCCTACGGAGTCCATCCGCTAGCCTCGGGGAGCATGTCGAGGAGTCCCGCGCCCAGACGGCGTGCGACCCTGGCCTCGCTGGCCGCCGAGCTCAAGGTTTCGAGAACCACCATCTCGAATGCGTACAACAGGCCGGACCAGCTGTCGGCAGATCTCCGCGAGCGTGTGCTGGCCACCGCCAAGCGGTTGGGATACCCGGGACCCGATCCGGTCGCCCGGTCGCTGCGCACCCGCAAGGCCGGCGCCGTCGGCCTGATGATCACCGAGCCGCTGAACTATTCGTTTTCCGATCCGGCCGCGCTGGATTTCGTTGCCGGACTTGCCGAATCGTGCGAGGAGGCGGGGCAGGGTCTGCTGCTGGTGGCGATCGGGCCGAACCGCAGCGTGACCGAAGGGTCGGCGGCGGTCCTCGCGGCCGGTGTCGACGGCTTCGTCGTCTACTCCGCGTCCGACGACGATCCGTACCTGCTGGTGGTGCAGCAGCGACATCTGCCGGTGGTCGTCGTCGACCAGCCCAAGGACGTCCCAGGCACGTCAAGGGTGGGTATCGACGACCGCGGGTCGATGCGGCGCCTGGCGGAATACGTTGTGGGACTCGGCCATCGGCAGATCGGGTTGCTCACCATGCGGCTGGGCCGCGACTGGCCGCACGGCGGTCCCCGGCCAGCGGTGGCCGACCCCGAGCGGGTGCAGACGCCGCATTTTCACGTGCAGCGCGAGCGCATCCACGGCGTCTATGACGTGATGACCGCGGCGGGGCTGGATCCCGAGTCACTCACCGTGGTGGAGAGCTACGAACACCACACAACCTCGGGCGGTGCCGCAGCGGAGGTGGCGCTGGATGCGAATCCGCGCATCACGGCATTGATATGCACGGCCGACGTGCTCGCCCTTTCGGCGATGGACTACCTGCGTGCACGGGGCATCTATGTGCCAGGCCAGATGACGGTGACAGGGTTCGACGGTGTACCTGAGGCATTGCGGCGCGGCCTGACCACCGTCGTGCAGCCGAGTCTGGAGAAGGGTCGTCGCGCTGGACGGCTGCTGCACAACCCGCCGCGGTCGGGTCTGCCGGTGATCGACGTGCTCGACACCCGAGTGGTGCGCGGCCGTACGTCGGGCCCGCCTGCCTAAGCGCCTAGCAGTTGGGCGCAGCGCAGCAGCCCGATGTGGCTGTACGCCTGCGGATGGTTGCCCAACGCCCGTTCGGCCACCGGGTCGTACTCCTCGGACAACAGCCCCGTCGGCCCAGCCGCGGCGACCAGTCGGTCGAACAGCGCCTCGGCCTGCGAGCGCTGATCGCTCAGCAGGTAGGCCTCAAGCAGCCATGCCGCGCAGAGATGGAAGCCGCCCTCGGTGCCCGGCAGTCCGTCGTCGCGGTGATAGCGGTAAACCGTTGCACCGCTGCGCAGTTCGGCCTCCGTCGCGACCACCGTGGCCGCGAACCGCTCGTCGGACGGGTCGATCAGCCCTGACAGCCCGATGTGCAGCGTGGCCGCGTCGAGGTCGGTGCCGTCGTAGGCGGCGGTGAACGACTTCACTTCGTCGTTCCAGCCGCGTTCGCGCACCTGCTTGGAGATCACGTCACGCAGCGTGGCCCATCCCGGCGGGGCCTCGCGGCCGAACTCCGCTGCCAGCTTCAAGGCGCGGTCCACTGTCAACCAGCACATCACCTTCGAGTACACGTGATGACGAGGATTGCCGCGAATCTCCCAAATGCCATGATCCGGTTCCACCCACCGACTTTCGACGGCGAACACCATCTCGCTGACCAGGTTCCAGTCCGCATCCGTCAGGGCGTTTGTCACACCGTTGGCGACCCGCCGCTGGCATAGATCGGCGATCAGCTGCACCACCGGGCCGAAGACGTCCAGTTGCACTTGGACATTGGCGGCGTTGCCGACCCGAACGGGACGCGACCCCGCGTAGCCGGGCAGCGAGTCGATCACCGCCTCGGGACCGAGGATCGCGCCCGACAGTGCGTACAGCGGATGCAGCCGTTCGGGGCCGTGCATCGTCTCGATCACACCGTGCAGCCAGTTCAGGTACCCCTCGGCCTCGGCGATCGAGCCCAGCGACACCAGTGCCGACGCGGTCATCGCGGCGTCGCGGATCCAGCAGTACCGGTAATCCCAGTTGCGGACGCCGCCGATCTCCTCGGGCAACGAGGTGGTGGCCGCCGCCATGATCGCGCCGGTGTCCGCGTGCACAAGCCCGCGCAGCGTCAGCGCTGACCGCTTCATCAGCTCGGGTTTCAGCGACGGAAGGGGCAGCGTGGAGATCCAGTCGCTCCAGTAACTCTCCGCGCGTTCACGCCGAGAGTTGGCGTCAACCGGGCTCTCAGCCAAAACCACGGTGCCCCAGCGTAACTCCAGTACGCACGGTCCGTCGGACGGGTCGATGACGGCCCGCGCGGTCTGGTGGATCCCGTCAGGCACGATCTCCCACTGCACGCCTGGAGACCGCAACACCATCGGGTCGTTGGTCGCGAACACCCGCAGGCCGCCCTCGTCGACACGCAGATGAACAGGCGCCTGCGCGAACTCCGGTCGCGGCGCGAACTCGACCACCGCCTTGGCCTGCCCGCTGATGACACGAATCAAGTCGGTGCGGCCGGCGCCGACGTCGTGCGACAGGTAGTCGGTGACCAGCAGGCTGGCCCAACGGGTTTCGACGGTCATCGTGCCGGTGACGTAGCGCTGGCTCAGCGGCAGCGCCTCACGCTGAGGACCGATCGCGAAGTGGCCCGCGGTCGCGTCGCCGAGCAGCCGGGAGAACACGGCCGCCGAATCCGCCTGCGGATGGCACATCCAGACCACGTCGGCGTCGGGTGTCAGCAGCGCCACGGTGCGGGAGTTGGAAAGCATCGTCAGCCGCTCGATCGGCGTGCTGTGCCCGCCCAACAGCCAAGTGCGGCGCGACTCGAGCAGACATTCCAGCACCGCGGCCACCTCTTCTGGCGACTCGATGCGATAGCCGGCCAGGGTTTCGCCGTCGCCGACCTTGATGCCGATGTCGGGTCCGTGCAGCCGGCGAAACGCCTTCTCGTCGGTCACGTCGTCGCCGATGAACACCGTCGCCGAGGCGCCCTCCTGGTGCCGCAGGATGTCGAGCGCTTGCCCCTTGTCGGTCTGGATGACCGCGAACTCCAGGACCGCCTTGCCCTTGGTGATCTGTGCGTCCCAGTGCTGCGAGACGGCGTGCGCCTTCTCCAGCGCCTCTTTGGCGTCGGCGCGATCTGCGTTGCGTACGTGCAGCGCGACGCTCGCAGGCTTGATCTCGATGGCGACGCCGGGGAACTCTGCGGCGATCGCGCTCAACGCGTCCTTGATCTTGCCGAGCAGTGTCTTGGCCGCTTCGTCGATCGCGTGCACGAAACCGGTGTCGAACTCGGAACCGTGGCTGCCGACGAGATGGACCTCGGCGGGCATCCTCGACAGCGTCGCCAGGTCGCGCAGCGCCCGGCCCGAGATCAGCGCCGCCGTCGTCGACGGAAGGGCGGCCAATTCGCGCAGCGCTGCCGCTGACTCCGCGAGCGGGCGCGCGTCGTCTGGATTCGCGACGATCGGGGCGAGGGTGCCGTCGTAGTCGCACGCCACCAGCAGCCGTGGCACGCGCCCGACCGTGCCGAGCGCGCGTCTCAACTCAAGTGGTAGCTCTGAAGGCTCTGAAGCCACCCGCTAAATCTTAGGGTGCTCCCCGTCGCCGATGAGCAGACGCACCGCCAGATCCAGCCGTTTGCTCACATCGGTCGCCGACGCCCGCCGAGTCAGCCAGGCCAGCAGGTTGGACAGCCAGACATCCGAGATGACGCGCGCAATGTGGTACTGGTCCTCGGTCGG
>JAOPVX010000088.1 GCA_025965975.1 Mycobacterium sp.
ACACTGATGCTCATTGTGAGCTCGACCAGTTCTCGAGGATCGAACAGCTCCTTCGCGGCGTCGCGCAGCCGCGCTGATATGCCCGTTGGACTCTGCTCACGGGTGCATACGGGCAGTTCCGTCGTCATCTCCTCGGCGAGTCGAAGCGCGATCCGCTCGCGGTCAGTGAACCCTTTGTAATCGCCTCTGGCCACCGCGGCGAGGTCGGTCTCGGTCGCGCCGTTCGCCGAGGCCGCTGTGTAGCGGTGACTCGTCGTGTAACGGCAGTGGTTCAGCACCGCAACGCGCAGTGCAGTCAGCTCCTTGATACGACTCTCTAGCAGGCCGGCGCCGTTGACTTGTCGCAGGAACGGCAAGTACACGGCGAACAGCCCGGGACTGTTGCCGATTGCCGCCCACGTGTTGAGCACCTTTCCGTACGCCTTCTCCCCGGCTGCCAGGACGCCCTGGTCGACCTCATCAAACTCACTGCCAGCGAGCAGCGGTACCAACGACATGTTCATTCCTTCCGTTTGGGTGATGGGTTCGCCGTCTCGTGCATCCTGCGACCGTCGCTAGTGGCGGCGACTAAACGCTTTGGCCCGCTTCACGTTTGAGCCGGATGAGTAGTGACATGAAGTCGAGGTCGCCCAGCCCCGTCGACACACACGCCTGCAGCAGTTGCTGCACGTTCGCGGTGACCGGCAACGGGACGCCGCGGGCGGCTGCTGCCCCGAGGATCAGGTCGAGGTCCTTTCGCATCAGGCGGGTGCTGAAGGTCGACGTGTAGTCGTCGGCCAACAGTGGGCCGGTCTTGTACTTGACGAAGGGCGAGCCCACCACGGAGGCGGCGACGATCTGCAACATCTTCGCCCGTTCAACGTCGTGCGCTTCGGCAAGCGCAAGACTCTCAGCCAGCAATTGTGCGGTGCCGGCGATCATCAGGTTCAGCGCCAGCTTCACGACTCGAGCCGATTCACCGTCGCCGGCGCGAAAGACGTGGGGACCGATATCCCGCAGCAGAGGTTCCATGGCCACGCAGTCGGTCTGATCACCCGACACCACGACGGTGAGGTTGCCGGCTCGGACCACAACGGGGTTGCCGCTGACGGGGGCGCGAAGGTACTTGATGCCGTTGGCAGCCGCGGCGTTGGCGACCTCACTCGAGGACTCCGGCGACACGGTGCTCATATCGATGAGGAACTTGCCCCAGCCGCTGTCAGCGACCGCGAGCCCGCCCTTGCCCAGCGCCACCTCGGTGAGGGCGGCCGAGTCCGCCAGCATGGTGATGCAGATGTCGGCCTCCCACGCATCATGCACCGATGTGATTTCGGTGGCTCCTCTCTGGACAAGGTCGGCCGCCTTGCCCGCACTGCGATTCCACACGCTCACCGAATGGCCTGCGTCGATGAGCCGTTCCGCGATCGCGGTTCCCATTTGGCCAAGCCCCAGCACACTGACTTTCACGACCGCCTCCTTCTCCTCGTGTCCGGGCTCACCGCGACGTTGGCGAGGTCACCCGGAGCTGGTCCGGTTGGACCGGCAAGCACCCGTTCCATGTTCAGTATTGATTAACAGGGGTGGGATAAGTCAAGGTGAAACCATGACCGAATTAACCGAGAACTCGCGTGCGCCCCGGGCGTTGAGCATCTATCGAGGCAGCGACCGACAGTTCGCCGAACACCCCAGCGAGCCGGGTCAGGGGGTACGCGTCGCGCCATTCCTGTCACCCGAGCACGACGCGGTCAATCTCTCGGTCGCGCTCGTCGAGTTCGCGCCAGGTGGGCAGGTGTCGGGCCATCGACACCCGTTTGAGGAGTCGTTCTTCGTCCTCGAGGGCAACCCGGTGGTCGCGATCGCCGATAAGCGTTATGCGTTGAAGCCGCACGATTTCGGGCTCGTAGCGTTCGGCGCCGGGCACGCCTGGCGCAACCCGTCGAACGGACCGGCGCGGGTGCTACGGGTGCACGCCCCGCAGCCCCGCCCGATCGGTGGCCGCGGCAGCTGGGGAGTGTTCGGTGCAGCCGAGACCGCGGTCCCGGTCGACGGTCAGCCCGTCGACGAGCTCGATCCGGCCAAGCCGTTCGCGGGTCATTTCGATCAGTCCGACATGGCGCCGCCGGGGTCCATTTCCATGCCCGGCTACCACGGGGCCAACGTCCAGAACGTGCAGATCCGCATGATGGTGGACGAGTTGCTCGGTGCGCGGCACCACGCGATGTTCATCGTGCAGTTCAAACCCAACCCCGACGGGGTTGTCGCCAAGACCGCCAAGGAGCACTTCCACCCGTTCGAGGAGATCTACTACCTCATCTCCGGTCAGACACAGAGCTTCTGCGACGGCGAGACAGACCGGGCGGGTGTGGGGGACTTGATATTCGCACCGGTCGGGGCGTCGCACGGGTTTGCCCCGATCAGCGAGGAGCCGCTGTGCTGGGTGGAGGTGCAGTCACCCCTTCCGCCAGCCAGCGACGGTTTCACCTTCCACAACGACTGGCAGGGGCATATGAACATCGGGTGACGCTCGTCGCCGGGTTCGTGTGCGGGGCTGCTGGCCGATGTGGGCGCGGCGTTGCCGTAAGTCAAGCCGTTCAGTGACAATCAACAGACGAGGGATCGGATCGCGTCGGCTGCGCGGACCGAGGAAGGACAAACGACGTGGACCCCGACGCCTGCGCACGGTTGCGCGCCGCCAGGGTGGCGGCGAATCTGAGCCTGCGTGAAGTGAGCCGGCGGGTCGGAATCTCGGCGAGCATGCTGAGCCAGATCGAGAACGGGCACGCCCAACCGTCGGTCGCGACGCTGTACGCGCTGGTATCGACCTTGTCGTTGTCCCTGGACGAGCTGCTGACCGGGAACCCTGCGCACGGCCACCGACCGGTAACACCGGTGGTCACGGAGGATGACCGCGCCAAACTCGTGATGGACACCGGGGTTACCTGGGAACGCCTCACTCCGGGCCCTGACCCGATGGTCGACGCGCTGTTGGTCACCTATCCACCGGGCAGCAGCTCGTCATCCGGCGGCGGATTGATGAGCCATGCCGGGCGGGAGTACGGCTTCCTGCTGTCTGGGCGCCTCACCGTGCATTTGGGATTCGACACCTTTGTGATCGAGGCCGGCTCGTCGGTCAGCTTCGATTCGGCGATTCCGCACGCCTACATCAACGAGGGCGCCGAGCCGGCCCGTGGGTTATGGCATGTCGTTGGCCGCAGCGCCAGCCCGTCGCAGGACGCACAGCCGGCGCCGGCATTTCCCGGCTGGATTTCCGGCGAGGCGGATGACCGTCCTGAACGGAGTGGTTGACGGAGCGGACCGCCGCGGTGTTAAGTAATAGTTAACGCACTGTGGTGATGGCCACGGCTCCCTCGACCGGTCTGGTCAGGACGAAAGGAACGCTCTGATGGGGATTCCGACGTTTGGGCCCAACACCGTTGATTGGGAGACGCGAATCGACATGGACCAGCTGCGCACGCAGCGGCTCGCCCGGCTGCGCGCGCAGCTCGAAGCCTCCGAGCTCGGCGCTGTGCTGGCCTTCGACTTCAGCAACATCCGGTACATGACCGCCACTCACATCGGAACCTGGGCCGTCGACAAGATGATCCGGTTCGCGCTGCTGGTGCGCGGAGGCGAACCGATTGTGTGGGACTTCGGTTCGGCGGCCAAACACCATCAGCTGTACAACCCGTGGCTGGACTATTCCAATGCGCACTCCGACGGAGATCCGCACGCAGCGCATCACGGCGCCGACGCCCGCAACCCCAGCGGCGCCCGCGCCGGCATCTCCACGCTGCGCGGCGCCATCAATCCATTGGTGGGCATGGGCGAGAACGTCGCCACCAAGATCAAGCGGGAGCTCGACCTCTACGGTCTGGCCGACGAACCGTTGGGCGTGGACGTCATCGAGATGCCCGTGTTGGCCGCACTACAGGCGGCGGGCGTCACCGTCGTTGACGGCCAGCAGGTCTTCCTCGAAGCGCGGCGCATCAAAACCACCGACGAGATCCGGTTGCTCACCCACGCCTGCTCGATGGTCGATGCCGCCTACGACAACCTCTACCAGTTCCTGCGGCCCGGGGTGCGGGAAAACGAATGCGTGGGTGTCGTGGCCAAGACGCTCTACGATCTGGGCTCGGAGTTCGTCGAGGGCGTCAACGCGATCTCCGGAGAGCGATGCGCTCCGCACCCGCACGTATTCTCCGACCGCATCGTCCGTCCCGGCGATCCGGCGTTCTTCGACATCCTGCACAGCTACAACGGCTACCGCACCTGCTACTACCGCACATTCGCGGTAGGCAGTGCCTCCTCGGCCCAACGCGACGCCTACACCCGCTGCCGCGAGTACATGGACGAGGCCATACGGCTGGTCCGGCCCGGCGCGACGACGGCCGACATCGTGTCGGTCTGGCCAACCGCCCAAGAGTTCGGCTTCCCCGACGAGGAGGCCGCCTTCGCGTTGCAGTACGGACACGGCGTCGGGTTGTCGATCTGGGAAAAGCCGGTCTTCTCGCGGCTGGTCTCCCTTGAGCACCCCGAAACCCTCGAGGAGGGAATGGTTTTCGCGCTCGAGACGTACTGGCCCGCCAGTGACGGATGGGGCGCGGCGCGAATCGAAGAGGAATTGGTCGTGACCAAGGACGGTTGCGAGGTGATCACCAAATTCCCCGCCGAGGAACTTCTGGTGGCCGGGCAACGGTACTACACCGTCTCCGGACCGTTGAGCACCCAACGGGATTCGCAGTCGCATCTCAACACGGTCCCACTGAGTGGCTGACGGAAGCGCAACCGCGATGGTGCTCATATACCTGAGCGGCTGGCTGATAGGCACTATCGCTGCTTACACGGCGGCGCGGCACCCGCACGACCGATGTGAACCTTCAGCGCATCCGCTCCGTGTGAGCGTGGTCGCCGGTGCTCTCTGGCCACTGCTTCTCGTCGGGCTGGTCGAGCTCAGTTCAGTGGCGATGCTCACCAAGGCACAGTTCAAGGGCTGAACCCGAGATCTCCATTCCGCCTACCGGTGGTTTAGCCGCGGGCGTGCAGGTGGAATTTCCGACCGTAGTCGAGGAAATGTTGAATGTCGTTGTTAGACATCGGCTTCGCTGCGCAGACAGGGCTTTGGCTGAGTCCGAATTTGCGCCGTCACCCAGGGTCGTCGAGCAGACTGCGGCCCCTATTCTCCGGAATTGGCTGGTGTTGGCGATCGAACGCCTTGCCACCAGGGTAGGACACCAGCTCAAACTGCATGCCCCACGGGGCAAGGAAATAGACCCACCGTTGACCCTCACTGGGGCCCTTGCTTGCGGTGGGCTCGCCGAGCACTTCAACCCCACGTTCACGCAGATAGGCCACGGCCGCATCGAGATCGTCGACATAGAGCGCGATGTGATGGCCGCCCACATCGCTGTTGCGCGGCGGCTTGGAGCACTGGTCGACTGCGCCGTATTCGAAAACCTCGAAGATCGCTTGGCCTGCGCAGCGGAAGAAGTGCAGCTGATGCATGACCGTGCGCGGATCCACATTGAGGTGCACGCGCATCCAGTCGCCGGCGTCGTCACGGAATGGGCCGAGGCTGTACATGTACTCGCATCCCAGGATGTCGATGAAGAACGTGGTCGCCTCGTGCAGATCCGGCACCGTGATGCCGATGTGATCGAGGCGGCGTAGGCCGGGCAGCCCGTTGATGGACATCGTTCCCCCTCCAGTTATGGCGCCATTATCGATCTAGTATAGGCAATCGATCCTGCATCGTAAAAGTTATGGCGTTGTTTTGGATCCATATTCTGTCTAGAGTGTGTTTGACCGCTGACTGACCGGAGAGTGTTATGAGCACCCACACCGCCCTGGAACCCGCCTCGCCGTGGGTACAGATCACCGCGACAACTGAGGACTGGGACGCTGCCGAGGCCGACCTTCTGATCAGCATGTTCAGCCAGCTCAGCCTGATTAGAGCGTTCGAAGAGTTCGTACTGGGCTTGGCCGGCGAGGGCCTGGTGCATGGTCCGGCACATTCAAGCATCGGCCAGGAGGGCGCCGCCGTGGGTTCGGTGATGTCGCTAACGAGCGACGACTCCGTCAATGGATCCCACCGAGGGCATCACCAATTTCTCGCCAAGGCGCTTGGTCATGTCGCCCCTAAGGGCATCGATCCAACGGCGGACGTGTCCGACGAGGTACGCACTGTGCTGTTGCGGAGCCTGGCCGAAATCTGCGGGCTGTCGCGGGGATACTGCCGGGGGCGCGGCGGATCCATGCATCTGCAGTGGCGCGAAGCCGGCGCGATCGGCACCAACGCGATCGTCGGCGGGGGTGTGCCGCTGGCAGTCGGCCAGGCTTGGGCGCACCGTTACGCAGGTTCTGACGCGGTGGCGGTCACCTACTTCGGCGACGGGGCCACCAACATCGGCTCCACATTGGAGTCGTTCAATCTGGCCGCCGCCTGGAAGCTGCCCGTCTGCTTTTTCATCGAGAACAACCGTTACGCGGTCGCCACGACCATCGACGAGGTCACGGCCGAACCACGACTGTCGGCGCGGGGGCTGGGATTCAACATTCCCAGCTGGAAAGTCGACGGGATGGACGTCATGGCAGTACATCTGGCCATGACCGAAGCCGTCGAGCACATGCGCAGCGGTCTGGGCCCAACGATGATCGAAGCCGACACCTATCGCTATTTCCATCAGAACGGCCCGTTCCCCGGCAGCGCCTTCGGCTATCGCTCCAAGGACGAAGAGAAGTCGTGGCGCGACCGCGACCCCATCGCCCAGCTCAGCTCGCACTTGATCCGGCGCGACGTCCTCAGCAGTGATCAGGTGGAGGACTTCACCGCCCGATCGAAAGCGATCATGACCGACGTCGCGGCCGAGATCCTTGAACCGCTGCCCGGCGGGAAACCCGGACAGCGCCGGATCAAACCAGCCGAATGGCCCGACCCCGACTTCCGCGATGTCGGCGTACGCGGCGACCTCTCGGAGTTCGCCGACGTGCAGTTCGCTGACACCGACACCTTCACCGGCGCCCTCGAACAACGCAAGTTCATCGACACCGTCGCCGCAGTGCTGTTTCGCCGCATGGAGCAAGACCCCTCGGTCGTCATCCTCGGTGAGGACATCCACCGCCTCAACGGCGGCACCAACGGCGCCACCCGTGGTTTGAGTGAGAAGTTTCCCGACCGTGTGCTGGGTACCCCGATCAGCGAGAACGCGTTCACCGGCCTGGCCGGGGGAATCGCTCTCGATGGCCGCTACAAGCCCATCGTCGAGTTCATGTACGCCGACTTCATGTGGGTCGCCGCCGATCAGCTCTTCAATCAGGTCGGCAAGGCACGCCACATGTTCGGCGGCGACAACGACGTGCCACTCGTGCTGCGCAGCAAGGTGGCGATGGGCACCGGCTACGGCTCGCAGCACTCGATGGATCCCGCCGGCGTACTCGCCACCTCCGCGGGTTGGCGCATCGTGGCTCCCTCAACGCCGTTCGACTACGTCGGTCTGATGAACGCCGCACTGACATGCAAAGACCCAGTGGTGGTCCTCGAGCACGTGGACCTCTACGCCAGCACCGGTGACGCCCCGATCGACGACCTGGACTACGTGCTACCGGTCGGGAAGGCCGCGCTGCGCCGTTCAGGTTCGGCCGTCACCGTCATCACCTATCTCGCGATGGTCAACTACTGCCTGGAGGCCGTCGACGCCGGCCATGTCGACGCCGACGTGATTGACCTGCGCTGGCTGGATCGCGCCAGCCTGGACTGGGACACCATCGGCGCCAGCATCCAAAAAACCAACCGCGTCCTGATTGCCGAACAGGGAGCACGAGGCACCTCCTACGGCGGCTGGCTGGCCGACGAGATTCAGCGCCGCTATTTCGATTGGCTCGACCACCCCGTCGAACGGGTCACCGGCGGGGAGGCCTCACCCAGCATCAGCAAGGTGCTCGAACGAGCCGCCATCGCCAAGACCGAGGAAGTCGCCGCCAAACTCACCGAGATCCTGGAGGCCTGACATGCCGACGCTGCTGCGGATGCCCGCCATCGCCGCGGGGGCTGAGACCGCGGTCCTGTCTGAATGGCAAGTGCAAGAAGGGGTTCCGTTCAACAAGTCGGACGCCATCGCCACCGTCGAAACCGACAAAGCCATGGTGGACATGGAGGCCGAGGATGCCGGGGTCATCCTCCGGTTCCTCGTAGGTTCAGGTGAACAAGTAGAAGTCGGCGCGGTGATCGCCCTCAGCGGCACCCCCGGGGAAGCCGTCGACGACATCGAAGCCGCACTTCGCGAACTGGGGGTGCAAGCGGCGTCGCCATCTTCGAACGGTTCACGGCCGTCGTCGGAGAAGCCGAATTCGAGTGACGCACCCACGACGGTCCTCTCGACACACGGCGGTCGGGTCTTTGCAACTCCACTGGTTCGCCGCCTGGCACGCGACGCCGACCTGGATCTGGGGGCCGTTTCGGGGACCGGGCCCAATGGTCGCATTGTTCGCCGCGACGTCGAAGCGCTCCTCACCCATACCTCGGCGCCCGGCCCTGATGCCACGCCGGACGAGCCAGCCGAAGCGCACCCGCCCGCCACCGATGACAATGGCGACCGCGGCTTCAAGGACATCCCACATACCCGTATCCGGGCCGCCATCGCAGCGCGATTGACCGGGAGCAAACGCGACACGCCGCACTTCTATCTGCGTGCCACGTGTCGGGTCGACAACCTGCTGAAGATGCGCGCCGAACTGAACGCCGCAGCCGAAAATGCCGACGGCACCAAGGTTTCCGTCAACGATCTGATCATCAAAGCCGCCGCCCGTGCCCACACAATCGTTCCGGCGATGAACGTCGTGTGGACCCAGGATGCTGTTCGCCGGTTCGATGCTGTGGACATCGCCGTCGCCGTTGCGACGAATCGCGGCTTGCTTACTCCAGTGGTGCGTGACGCCGCCCGACGCAGTCTTAGCGCCGTGTCGGCTGATGTGAGCGAGCTCGCCGAGCGAGCCCGGTTAGGCACGCTGGCTCAGCGTGAAATCGAGGGTGGGTCGTTCTGCATCTCGAACCTGGGAATGTATGGCACCGAGGAATTCTCGGCCATCATCAATCCGCCGCAATCTGCGATCCTGGCCGTAGGAGCGGCCCTTAGTGAACCAGTAGTGCAGGATGGCGAACTGGCCGTCGCCACCGTCATGCGAGTCACGCTGTCGGTGGACCACCGTCCCATTGACGGGTCGATCGCCGCGGAGTGGATGCGCACGTTTGTAGGCATCGTCGAAAATCCGTTGCAAATCCTGCTCTGATCCGCCCGAGTCGGTGTCCCCACGAGTTCCTCACCCCCGATGGGTATCTCACGGAAGCCACCGTGATGACGCTGCCTACACGCGGGGCGCCGCGCGGACCGCGCGCTTGCAACTGACGAACTGTGGCATGCCATATCGGGTACTAGCGCGGGCTTTTCAGGGCGTGGCAACCAGCGTCGGGAAGTCGGCCCTATGGTGTCAGTGACCGGGCGGTGACCTGGTCCATGAATCCCAGCCCGGTCGTCCCGTACACCGCGCCCTTCTTGACGAACACGAGCCCGGCCAGGGGACCGTCCAGCAATTGCTGGGCTTTGGTGTTCAAATCGCCGTGGCCCACCGTGGTGCCGTCGTCGTCGGTCCAGCGAACGTCGGTGGTATAGGCGCGGGCAATGACCTCGCGGCGCCGGGCGGGGTCGCTCGCATTGAATACGTAAAGCAGGTTGGCATCCATGAGGCGAGCGATCTCAGTCAGATCCACGACCCAACGTCTCCTTTCCGGTGCGAGATGCAGATGTGCTAGCTGCGCAGCTTATTAGTGACATATCACAAATAGGGCGCTGTCCATTGCTGTCGTTTTGTCGGGTTTCTGCCCGCGCCGCGGCTCGGGCCGGCTAGTTCGGAATCGGGGGCAGCGAGCTGTTGAGATTCAGGTTGACGTTTACGTGTTCCAACGCCGCGGTCAGCGGAGCAAGCAGTTCGTCGGGTATCGCATCGAAGAACAGGCGCTGCACGAGCTCGACGTGTCCCGGCGCCGCTTGTGTAATGGCTTCGCGGCCAGAGGCGGTCAGCCATGCATCGGTGGCTCGGCCGTCGCCGGGCGAGGGCTGACGGTCGGTCAGGCCACGCTCGCACATACGCCGCAAGTGATGCGATACGCGGCTACGCTCCCAGCCGATCTGGGCGGCCAGGTCGGCAACCCGCATCCGCGCGTGTGGCGCGTTGCTCAGTGCGACGAGAACATGGTAATCGGACAATGACAGGCCGCTGTCGGCCAGCAATTGGCGATGCATCTCGTAATTCATTCGAAGTTCCACACGGATGTAGGCAAGCCAAGCTCGCTGCTGTGCGGGCGTGAGCCACCGCGGCTCACCTCGCCGCTTCGACGGCTGGGTACCGGACATGGTGGGGCTTTCTCACGGTGGCGGCGTCATCAGGGGCAGGAGGCGTTCGGCGACGCGGGGCCGACACATCTCCTATAGTGCCAGATCACACCCCATTTCGGTGGTGTCCACCGTCCTTTCTGCGTGTCTGCACTGACGGCGATGTCGGCACGGAAGCCAGTGGTGGTGGCCCGGGGCCAACGCAGCGCCGATTCCGTTCGATGACCCGTCAGGAGACGGAAGCCAACGCGCAGATGCGACCGGATGGGCAATGGGGACTCAGTTGACACACCATCAATCGCCGCTAAGCTACGTGATATATCACTAATAATGGGACGCGTCCCAGGTACGCAGACACCCCTACCACCGCAGTTCATTGACATCGCAATGTGTGTGAAAGGACAGGAACCCCATGGCTATCGACTACGTGTCAGCCGTTCGCAACGCATACCAGGTCGCCGAGCGTAAAGACCTCGAAGGCTGGATCGCGCTGTTTACCCGCGATGGCGAATTCACCGATAATTCCGTGGGAGCAACCTACCGCGGCCGCGACCTCGCCGAACCGGTCCGCAATTACGCAACCGCGTTCTCCAACATGCATCGCGAACTCGGCCGCATCTACACCGACGCCAATGTGGTTGTCGTCCAACTCGCCCTTCAGGGCACCCACGACGGTCCGTTGCAACTGCCCTTCGGTGAATTGTCCGCCACCGGAAAGCAGATGGACGCCCCGTGCGCCGATATCTTCGAACTCGACGACGACGGCAAGATCATCCGGTTCGACTGCTACCCGGAAGGATCGGTCATCTTCGCCCAACTCGGCGTGCTGACCAACCTCGAGGCCGCGCTCACAACGTAACCCGGCCACATCCAGCGCGCGGTGTCAAATGTGGAAATCCTGCCGGCCGCTGTGCCACCGGCACATCGCCATCGGCACCCGTCGGGTGCTCGCCGCCGCACGGTGCCACCAGTCGAACGGACAACAACTAACGACACACCCTCAACCCACCAGAGAGGCGAAACCGCATGACCAAGCCGGCAGTCATCTACTACTCCGCTACTGGACACGGCACGACCATGGCCCAACACCTCGCCAACGCAGGCGAACGGGCCGGGGCGGAAGTCCGCGTACGCCACATCGTCGAAACCCACGACCCCGCGCCCTTCGCACACAATCCCGCCTGGGCCGCCAACTACAACGCAACCAAGGACCTCCCCGCCGCAAGCGGAGACGACATCCTCTGGGCCGACGCCGTAATCTTCGGCTCCCCCACCCGATTCGGCTCTCCTGCAGCCCATTCCGCGGCTTCATCGACTCACTGGGCGGACTTTCGGCGCAGGGCAAACTCGCCGACAAGGTCTACGCCGGATTCACCTCCTCGCAAACACCCCACGGAGGACAAGAAACAACACTGCTCAGCCTCTACATCTCCCTGATGCACTTCGGCGGCATCATCGTCCCGCCTGGCTACACCGACCCGATTAAGTTCGCCGACGGCAACCCCTACGGTGTCAGCCACATCATCGGAGCCGACAACCGTACTCAGGTCGCCGAACCCAGCACCGCCGCACTTGCACATCTGGCCCACCGCGTGGTGGCCATCGCCGCACGACTGGCCGCATAGCAGAGACCTCGCGGCCCCGGACGAATCATCCGACGCGATAGACCGCAAAACATCAGCACAAATACGAGGACTACCAATGAGTGAGCGAATTACAGAACTACTTGATCGAAACCTTCAGGAGGTCTTCGGGGAAGGCGATGCGGCCCGCCGACGCGCCGCCATCGAAGAGTTCTACACCGACGATTGCGTGGTCCACGTTGCGGATGGCGTCTTTGTTGGACACGACGCATTGGACAAGTTCGCCGGTGAACTACGCGCGACCCATCCGCACTTCGTCTATACACCCTACGGCGAGCCCCAAGCCCTCCACGACGGTGGAATCCTTGCGTGGGGCTCCGGTCCGAAAGGTGAGCCGCCCGAGTACGCCGGGCTCGACGTTGTCGTCGTTCGTGAGAACAAGATCGCTGCGCTGTACGTCTTTCTCAATCCGAAATTGTGTCCGTAGCACGGTTCCGGCTGTCACATGACCACATCGCCGAGAACAGACTCTGATCATTCCGATCCAGACCATCTATCCAGTCGAACAGGTTCGCACTGCATACGAAGAGCTTGCACGCCGCCACGCACGAGGAAGAATCGTGCTGGAATTCGATGCCGCGAGCCAGAAACAGCTCCGGTCGAGGCTTCCACCGCGCTACCAGTCGACGGCCAAATACTGTGTCTCGGTGTATTCGAGCATGCCCTCGTGGCCGCCTTCGCGCCCGAGTCCAGATTGCTTCGTGCCACCGAATGGAGCCGCTGGATCCGAGACCACCGGCCGGTTGATTCCCACCATCCCGGAATCGAGCCGCTCGCCGACGCGTAGCCCATTTCGTAAGTCGCCGGTGTACACGTAAGACACCAGCCCGTAGTCCGTCGCGTTGGCGAGCGCAACGGCTTCATCAGTGTCAGTGAACGTGGTAATCGGCGCCACCGGGCCGAAGATCTCCTCGCCGAGGATCTGAGCATCGCGCGGCACCGCTGACAGCACAGTAGGTAGGTAGTAGAAGCCGCGGCCGGGCGGGGCTTCGGCCCCAATCAGCGCTTTGGCGCCGGAGGCGAGGGCGTCATCGACGAGACGAGACACCTTCTCACGGGTTTTCGAGTTGACCAGTGGCCCGATATCAATGCCAGGATCCATGCCGGGCCCGACTGTCAGGGTGCTCATCGCCTGGGCCAGCCGGGCCGCAAAGTCCTCGGCGATCGACTCGTCAACGATGAACCGATTTGCCGCCGTGCACGCCGAACCACCGTTGCGCAGCTTGGCCACCATGGCGCCCTCCACCGCTGACTCGAGGTCCGCATCGCCGAAGACCAGGAACGGCGCATTACCTCCCAGTTCCATTCCCGAATTCACGATCGCGCGCGCAGCGTGCGCGAGCAGATCGCGGCCCACCTCGGTTGAACCCGTGAACGAGATCTTCCGCACCCGCGGATCATCGAGGAGGCGCGACGCCACGGCGCCGGAGCGGCGTGAGGGAACCACATTGACCACGCCGGGAGGCGCCCCAGCTTCGGCAAGCAGACGGCCCAACGCCAGGGCCGTCAACGGCGTTTCGGAGGCTGGTTTGAGCACCACCGTGCACCCGGCGGCCAGCGCCGGTCCAATCTTGCGGGTAGCCATCGCGGCGGGAAAGTTCCATGGGGTGATCAGCAACGCCACGCCGATCGGCTTGTGCAGCACCATGATCCGATTTGTGCCGGCCGGAGCGGTGGTGATCTCGCCCGTCAGTCTTACCGCTTCTTCGGAATACCAGCGGAAAAACTCTGCAGCGTAACGAACTTCGGCTCGGGCGTCCGGCAGAGCCTTTCCGTTCTCGAGCACGATCAACCGCGCGAGAGCCTCGCAGCGGCTGATCATCAGGTCGTAGGCACGACGCAAGACATCACTGCGCTCTCGGGGGCTGCGGGCACTCCACGGCGCCAGTGCCCGCTCGGCGGTATCGACCGCTGTGACCGCGGTGTCGACGTCGGCGCCGGCCACGTCGGCGACGACCTCCTCCGTTGCCGGGTCAACGACGGAGATGGTGTCAGGCCCACCTCCGACCTCGGAGCCGATGATCGGGCCGCGGGCGACCGGGCCAAGTGTTGCCTCGAGTTCGGTGAGGGTAGTCATGGGATTCTCCGTTCGGTTGTCATCGATCGATCGAGCGCCGGCTACGGCCGGTAAGCGTCCGCGCGGACGTCGCGTCGCTCGCGGTCGACACACTTATTGGATCCTAAATTGCGCCTCATGCACTGTCATCGCAGAATACATCAGCCTCCACCGTCCATTATGGCGCCATTATGAGGTAATCTGCATCATGCTGACGGCGGTGATTCGCGGTCGATCCTTGGTGGGCGGACGGCTAGTCGGGTGCGCCCGGCGGGTGACCGAGGGCCACGTACGGGAGAGGTAATGCATGGGCGACCACTATGACGTCGTTGTTCTTGGAGCCGGTCCTGGCGGATACGTCGCGGCCATTCGCGCCGCGCAGCTGGGGCTGAACACCGCGGTGGTGGAGCCCAAGTACTGGGGCGGGGTGTGCCTGAATGTGGGCTGCATCCCGTCCA
>JAOPVX010000092.1 GCA_025965975.1 Mycobacterium sp.
ACATGAACGGCGTGCTGGCCGGGATGGTCCTCGTGGCCATCATCGCCCTGGTCGCGGAAGCACTCATCACCCTGCTCGAGAACCGCATCCTGCGCTGGCGCCCACCGTCGGGCTCCGCGGATATGACAGCTGTGTGATGCCCCGCATGTTCTTGCATTCCCCACCCCTTGATCGGAAGGAAATCACGATGTCCCCCTCACGATGGAAGGCGCTCGCCGTCGTCGCGACCGTCGGCGTACTCGCCCTCGTCGGCTGCGCGAACAACGCCACCGGTGGCGGCTCGACCGCGGGGTCAGCAGGCGGTACCGGGACCCCGGACTTGACGATCATGGTCGGCGGCATGTCCAAGCAGATCTACCTGCCTTACATGCTCGCCCAGCAGCTCGGCTACTACGACAAGGCGGGCGTCAAGGTCAGCCTGATCGATGAACCCGCCGGTGGCGATGCCACCACGAACATGCTGGCCGGCCAGGTGCAGGGCGTCGGCGGTTTCTACGACCACACCATCGTGCTGCAGGGCAAAGGCAAGGCCACCGAGTCGGTCGTCTCGATGCTGCAGAACCCCGGCGAGGTCGAGCTGTGCCGGACCGACCTGAAGAGCCAAATCAAGTCGCCCGCCGACTGGAAGGGCCGGTCGTTGGGCATGACCGACACCGGATCATCCACCGACTTCCTCACCCAATACATCACCAACAAGGCCGGAGTGGACCCCAGCACCACCACCCGCCGCGGCGTCGGTGCCGGTCAGACCTTCCTGACCGCGTTGCAGCAGAAGGCCATCGACTGCGGCATGACCACCGAACCCACCGTGTCCCAGACGCTGGCCTCCGGTGACGCCTACATCCTGCTGGACATGCGCAGCACCGCGGGCGCGCAGGCCGTGCTCGGCGGCGAGTACCCGGCGACGTCGCTGTACATGCCCACCGACTACGTCAATTCCCACAAGGACCTCGTGCAGAAACTGGTCAACGCCTACGTCGCCACCCTTGTCTGGATCCAGGGCCACAACGGCACCCAAATCGCCGACAAGATGCCAGCGTCCTACTACGCCGGCGTCGGCAAAGACGCGTACGCCCAAGCACTAGACAACGAGAAGGCCATCTTCAACCCCACCGGCATCATGCCCCCGAGCGGACCCCCGACCTGCCTGGACGTGCTGTCAGCCTTCAACCCCGCCGTGAAAGGCAAGACCATCGACACCGGCGCCACCTTCACCGATGAATTCGTCACCGCCGCAACACCCCCGACCTGACCCAACCGTAGAAAGAAAGTCGCGCATGACCGCCCTACGCATCCGAGGCCACTGCTCGAATATCGTGGCCCCGGTCCTGGATCGGATCGAGCTGTCCGCTAGCTACACAAACGCAATTGGTTGAAAACACGCGCAGGGCAGAACTGCAATGAGGTTCCGGCGGCACAGCCGCCGCCGGCAACGAAAGGGCCAACGCACACGGAGGTACTCGCGAAGAATGGGACCAGTCCCCAATGCCTACTGAATCACACAACCGCACAAATGTCTGGGAAACGGCCTCGACTCCCCACGCGCGGTTTCGGCACGCCACCACGGGCAGCGCTTGGCAACGCCATTCGACCGGAACCGAACACGTGATGTACAGGTATGACCCCGATTGCATGCCTTCCATCACCTATCACTCGTTGCCGTACGCCTGCAGCGGCGGCGCCAACACACTTGACGAGGCTCGAAAGTCTTATCGATCCAACATGACCTGGCTATTGGGTGTTGACCGACATGAATTGCCGCCGACGGTCGAGCACTTGGAGTCCGTCGTCGCCGGCATGTGGGTACGTACGAAGGTCGGTGCGGTGCACCGCGACCCAGTCAGCGACCGAATGTTCCT
This sequence comes from Mycobacterium sp., assembly GCA_025965975.1. Classification (GTDB taxonomy): domain Bacteria; phylum Actinomycetota; class Actinomycetes; order Mycobacteriales; family Mycobacteriaceae; genus Mycobacterium. Next base: position 1,860 of record JAOPVX010000092.1, read on the forward strand.
GCAAACGCTGCTGTCGGCAGGTCCCGCCCAGGACGAGCTGCGGGTGCACCTGGATCTCGCATCGAGCCCAGGAGCCTCGCCGGTCGTCGTGATCGTCGAACCCGACGACACGCTAGAGGCCGTGCTGGCCCAGATGACCGCCGCGGATGTGCTTCTTGTGGCCCATCCCGACACCCAACACAGAGTGGGATGGGTGGCGATCCACGGCCCGGACGCCGACGGAGCCGACGATGCCCGGCCAATTGCTGACCACGCCGCGGTTCCCGCGATTTCGATCGCGACATTAACGCGTGCTTGCGCCGACGCCGACTGCCGAGCGGTGCGGGTGCACCCCCACCGGTTGGGTGTTACCCCTCGTTCAGACGCTTCGAGTCCCATTGAGACAAAGTCAAATTGGGCAAGTTGAGCACACCAGTGATACGGAAAACTTCCGTCAAGCCGATGCCTACTCCTACGGTGACATCCAGTCACCATGAGTCGGCAGCGAAAGGGCCGCCATCAATACGCACACGCTTGGTGTTGCTGTTGATGCGTCCGAACCCGCCGCCCGTGACGCTGGGAATCGTGGTGGCCGCTGGTCTCATCCCGGTCGAGAGCCTCATTGTAGTTCTGCTTCATCAAGTAACTGCCCAGGGCGGTTTCGGCGTGGTCTTCCTGCTCGACGTCCTGGTGGTCTCGACGGTATGGGGATTAGCGCTTGCCATAACGACATCGGTCGCCAGCGCGATTGCGTTCGAATTCTTCCGTGAGTGGCCGCCCGGCGTGGTGTGGCCGATGCAGTCGCACACCAGCCGCGCCGGGACACCGCCGAAGAACTCGAACGCCGCCACGTGCGAAGCGTTCCAGGATGTTTGGTCCACCCGGAGTACCGGCTGCACGAACAGTGCCCGTGAGCACGACAGGATCATCGCGAACACCCACACCGCGACCCGACGCCCCGACACCGGGTCGAACCACATACCGAGGCGGCCGTAGTCGATCTGGGCTTCACTACCGGGTTCGACAGCACCGCGCGGCACCGTTACCCGCTCTTCGAGGCACGCCTCAGCGAAAGTGGTTGCGATGTAACGCCGTACCGTGGACTCCGACACCTCAACCTGATGATCATCGCGCAGCCGCTGGGCGATCGTGGCCACCGTCACCGGCACGCTCAGCTGATCGGCGATCCACTCGTGATGGGCGGCGATCTGCGGCCAGGTCAGCGCCCGCGCCACCGGATCAACCAGTTCGGGGAACCAGCGCTGTATTCGCGCCCGCCACAGCTCCTCGTCGAACAACCCGGCCGGACACGGTGCCAGACCCTCGGCCAGCGCCGGGGCCAAATACTTGCGGATCGTTTTCCGGTCGATGTCCAGTGCCTGATGGATCTGCACCTGCGATCGGCCGGCGTTCCAATGCCGGAACATCTCCACGAAGTCGGTCACGTTCCACGATCTCCTCGCCACCTCAGGCCCCTTCCAAGGCCCCCGGCAGGAGCACCTGAACGGAGCGAACCTGGGCAGCACCCAAACCCCCGCCGGACACGCCCCAAGGGGTGGGGAATTACGTGACGGACGGTGGGGAATTACGTGACGGACAACCCCTCAAACCTGGGGGGGAATTACGTGACCGCTGACAGCCGAAAGCGCCGTCCACGTCTCTTCGGTGCCGCCGGTTCCCGGCAAGTTCTACTGGATGACGCCCACGCAGCTGCGCTGGCGCCCGCTGAACTTCTGGCCCGCGCACACCGCGGTGACCGTCGATGCGGGTGG
>JAOPVX010000179.1 GCA_025965975.1 Mycobacterium sp.
GACTCCCTCGATGGTCAGCCCCCCGAACCCCACCCGTGCCAGTTCGGCCATGGTGGCCTCGCGCACCTTCTCGACCACCTGCTGGCTTCGGGGACCGTGCTGCACGCCCTGCGTTCGCCGCGTCGAATGGTCCATGGGCCACCACGCTAGTACTAATGGCGACAAGATGTTGCCATTCGATCATTTCTGCGTTAGCTTCAAGGTCGACGGTCGGTCAGCGAAGGACACGGGTAGTTGACGGAGCAGGCGACGGACTGGACTGATGCGGCGGCTTTCGCCCCGCGGACATGATCACGGGCGATCTGAAAGACCAACGGGCGACGGGGATTCCAGGATGAATATTCTCAAACGAGCGTGGATACCGCTGTTGATTGTGGTGGTGGTCACCATCGCGGGGTTCACCGTCCAGCGCGTGCGTGGAGTGTTCGGCTCGGACAACGAAACCACCAGTGCGGGCGCCGGCCTGGCGAACGACGCCAAGCCGTTCAACCCCAAACGTGTGACGTATGAGATCTTCGGGCCAGAGGGCGCCGTGGCGACCATCAACTACCTTGACCTCAGTGCACAGCCGCAGGAAGTGAAAGACGTCTCACTGCCGTGGTCGGTCACCTTGACGACCACCGCCCCCGCGTCCAACGCCAATATCGTGGCCCAAGGCGACAGTGACACCATCGGCTGCCGCATCACCGTGGACGATGTCGTCAAGGACGAGAAGTCCTCCGATGGAGTGCACGCCGAGACCTTCTGCCTGGTGAAGTCCGCATGAGCAACACTCATGCCGGCGCGCACCCCGCCATCCCTCGGATGATTCGCTTGTTCTCGGTGCCGATCCTGCTGGGCTGGCTGGCACTCACCGTCATCGTGAACGTCGTTGTGCCCCAGTTGGAAACCGTTGGTCAAAGCCACGCGGTGTCAATGGCCCCCAACGATGCGCCGTCGATGCAGGCGACCAAGCGCGCCGGGCAAGATTTCCGGGAGTTCGACTCCAACAGTTCGGCGATGATCGTCCTGGAAGGCGATCAACCGCTCGGCGTTGATGCCCACCATTTCTACGACGGCCTGATCCAGAAGCTCGAAGCGGACAAGAAACACGTCGAGCACATTCAGGACTTCTGGGGGGATCCGCTGACGGCGGCGGGATCGCAGAGCGCCGAAAACAAGGCCGCCTACGTGCAGCTGTATCTCGCCGGTAACCAGGGCGAAAGCTTGGCGAACGAGTCCGTCGATGCCGTCCGGAACATCGTCGCGCATTCTCCGCCGCCGCCCGGGCTCAAGGCCTATGTCACCGGTTCCGCGCCGCTCACGGCGGATCAACAGCACGCGGGCGACAGCAGCATCCGGCTAATCACGATGGTGACCATCGGCGTGATCTTTGTGATGTTGCTGCTCGTCTACCGCTCCATCATCACGGTGCTCCTCGTACTCGCGATGGTCTTCATCGAATTGGCGGCAGCCCGGGGAATCGTCGCGTTTCTGGGTTATCACGAGTTGATCGGACTCTCGACGTTCGCGGTCAATCTGCTGACCACACTTGCGATCGCCGCGGGAACGGACTACGCGATATTTCTCGTCGGCCGTTACCACGAGGCGCGTCAGGCCGGCGCGGATCGCGAAACCGCCTTCTACACGATGTATCACGGCACCGCCCACGTCATCCTGGGATCGGGACTGACGATTGCCGGTGCGACCTACTGCCTCAGCTTCACCCGGCTGCCGTACTTCCACACACTGGGTGTCCCACTGGCGATAGGCATGCTCGTCGCGGTCGTGGCCGCACTGACTATGGCGCCCGCCCTGATCACCGCGGCCAGCCGGTTCGGGCTGCTGGACCCCAAGCGGAAGTTGAGGACCCGGGGATGGCGCAGGGTAGGGACGGCCGTCGTGCGCTGGCCGGGCCCGATTCTCGCCGCGTCGCTAGCGCTCGCCCTCACCGGTTTACTCGCATTGCCGTCGTATAAGACGAGCTACAACGATCGCAACTACCTACCGGCAGACATCCCGGCCAATGAGGGCTACGCCGCGGCCGACCGCCATTTCTCGCAGGCCCGGATGAACCCCGAGTTGCTCCTGGTCGAGACCGACCACGATGTGCGCAATTCGGCCGACATGATCGTCATCGACAGAATTGCTAAAGGCATATTCCACATCCCCGGCATCGCCCGCGTGCAGGCCATCACCCGGCCGCTCGGTACGCCGATCGACCACACGTCGATCCCGTTCCAGATCAGCATGCAGAGCACCACCCAGACGCTGAACCAGGACTACCTGCAAGCCAGCATGAAAGACATGCTGGGCATGGCCGACCAACTGCAGACCATGATCGACAGCATGGGGCAAATGATCAGCGTCATGGGTGATATGAGCGGCACCATGCATGACATGGTCGACAGGATGCACGGCATGGTCGTCGATGTCGGTGAAATGCGGGATCACATCGCTGATTTCGACGACTTCTTCAGGCCGCTGCGCAACTACTTCTACTGGGAACCGCACTGCTTCGACATCCCCATCTGCTGGGCGATCCGGTCCGTGTTCGACACCCTCGACGGCATCGACACGATGAGTGACGACATTCAGAATCTGATGCCGAACCTGGACCACATGGATGCGCTCATGCCCCAGATGCTGACGCTGCTGCCGCCGATGCTCGCGACCATGAAGTCCATGAAGACCACGATGCTGACCATGCACAGCACCATGGGCGGCCTGCAGGACCAGATGGCTGCCACGCAGAAGAACGCGACCGCCATGGGTCAGGCATTCGACGCGGCCAAGAACGACGATTCGTTCTACCTGCCGCCCGAGGTCTTCGACAACCCCGACTTCAAACGTGGCTTGAAGATGTTCGTGTCACCAGACGGCAAGGCTGTTCGGTTCATCATCGCCCACCAAGGAGATCCCGCGACCGCTGAAGGGATCTCCCACATCAACGCCATCAGGAATACGGCGTTTGAAGCCATCAAGGGCACCCCGCTGGAGGGCTCCAAGATTTATCTGGGCGGCACCGCGGCAACCTACAAGGACATGCAGCAGGGGTCCAGCTACGACCTGCTGATCGCCGGAATCGCCTCGCTCTGCTTGGTTTTCATCATCATGCTGATCCTCACCCGAAGCGTCATCGCCGCAGTCGTCATCGTCGGGACGGTGCTACTTTCGCTGGGCGCGTCCTTCGGGCTCTCCGTGCTCATCTGGCAGCACATCATCGGCGTCGAATTGCACTGGATGATTTTGCCGATGTCGGTGATCATCCTGTTGGCGGTGGGTTCGGACTACAACCTGCTGCTGGTCTCCCGATTCAAGGAGGAAATCCACGCGGGACTGAAGACCGGCATCATCCGGTCGATGGCCGGCACCGGGGCGGTGGTGACGTCGGCCGGGCTTGTGTTCGCCTTCACCATGATGTCGATGGTGGTCAGCGATCTGCGCGTCGTCGGTCAGGTTGGCACCACCATCGGTCTTGGCCTGTTGTTCGACACGCTGGTAGTGCGCTCGTTCATGACGCCGTCCATCGCGGCGCTGCTCGGACGGTGGTTTTGGTGGCCCCAAAGGGTCCGTTCGCGTCCCGCCAGGCACAGACTTCCGTCCGGCGACCCGGTTACGGCGCCCCTGCCCAGGTACGCAAACACAGGAGGAGCATCACAGTGAGCGGAATGCGTCAGCACCGTCTGAGGACTGTTCTCCGCGGCGGCGCTGCAATGATCGCACTCGGAATCTGCGGCGTGGCGTTCGCCGGTTCAGCCGCGGCTGATGCGACGGATGATTATCCGATCCCGCACCGGATGATCATCACGACCTGCACCGCCGAGCAGATCCCTGCCGCGGCAAGGGATTTCGCTCCGATCTACTACGAGCGATACATCATCGACAAGCACAACAGGCCGCCGCAGGTCCAGCAGGCGGCCATCGACAGTGCGCACTATTTCTATTCGTTGAGTCCGCAGGATCGCAGGGCCTACTCCGAAAAGATGGCAACGAACGTCGCCGATCCCATGACGTGGTCGTGGCACAACTGGGCGAAGATCTTCTTCAACAACAAGGGTGTCGCCGCAAAAGAAACTGACAACTGCTCCAACTACCCGCCGGACGACGCATCCGTATGGGACGAGTGAGTCACGGTGACGAAGGGAACGCGGCTGGCTGCAATCGTCGCTGTGGCAATCGCGCTTGCCGCGCCCGCACGCGCCGACGACGACACCGATTTCGCGAATCAACTCCACACCTACGGCATCTACGGCCAGCGCGACTACAACGCGTGGCTGGGCAAGATCGTGTGCGATCGACTACATAAGGGCGTAGACGCCAACGCCTACGAATCGACCCATTTCGTGGCGGCCAACGTGCCAAGAGGCAGCACCCAGATGCAGACGTGGCAGTTCTTCGCCACTGCTATCAGCTCCTATTGCCCAGACCAGACACCGGCCCTGGAAAGCGTTGCGGCGCACGGGAGGTGATCGCACAGCCTTTCCAAGCGAAGTACTTGCAGTGAAACCAAACAATTTATGGAGGGTTGGAGATGTCTCACCTGCATCACATCGATTCCTCGGTCCGAGGCCACGACTCCGTGAGTCGCCGACTGACCGACCGCGCCGCCGATCGGTGGCGGGCCGCCCATCCCGGCGGAACGGTGACCTATCGCGATCTCGGGACCAACCCGATACCGCACTTGGATGCCGCGACAGGACTGGCGCGAATGGTGACCGCCGAGCAGCGCACGTCGGCGCAAGCTGCGTCACACGCGCTCAGCACCGAGCTGGTCGACGAGATCACACAGGCCGACACGGTCCTGCTCGGTCTTCCGCTGTACAACTTCGGTCCGCCCAGCACGGTCAAGGCCTGGGTCGACCACATCATCGCCACGGGCCTGTCCATCGACGCCGAGACCCATACCGGCCTGCTCAGCGACACCGACTTCATCGTGCTTGCCAGCCGCGGCGGCGGTTACGGTCCGGGCACTCCGCGCGAAGGCTGGGATCAAGCGCAGACCTGGCTAACACACGCCCTGTCGGTGACCGGGCTGCAGCCGCGGTTCATCACCGCCGAACTCACGACGGCCGATGCCAACCCGAAGATGGCCCATCTCAAACCGCTTGCCGCCGAAAGCCTCAACAAGGCCCTCGCCGCCATCGACCAGCTCTGGACGGCCGACGAAGACGCCGCCTAACCCGCGAAGCCAACCCCACAAACCGGCAACCGAAAAGACTGATAGACAGCACGATTTCAAAGAAGTTGAGAGAAGTTGATAGTTGTCACCGCCGCGGCTCCCAATGCTGTGTGCTGACCGCCACTGATTCACTTGGCTGAGCGCGCAGATGGTGCTCAGGTACTGCCGGTCAGCGGCGCGAGCACGACGCGCAATATGCGGCGGCACTCCTCCTCGGTCGGCGCGC
>JAOPVX010000181.1 GCA_025965975.1 Mycobacterium sp.
GACTCCCTCGATGGTCAGCCCCCCGAACCCCACCCGTGCCAGTTCGGCCATGGTGGCCTCGCGCACCTTCTCGACCACCTGCTGGCTTCGGGGACCGTGCTGCACGCCCTGCGTTCGCCGCGTCGAACTTTCCATGGGCCCACGACGCTAGCATCCGGATCAATGGCAATAGTACGTTGCCATTGATTATTTCCGCGCTAGCGTCGGTCCTGAGCGCGACTAACAAAACACTTCATCGGAAGGACTGGCGATTTTTGTGTTCACTGATACCCGCGAAGAGCGACTAGCGCGCCGCATCGCCGATTTGTACGCCGCCGCCCGCCCCAGCTGCACAAGCACTGATGGGGTGCCGTTGCCGCGGTTGGCGGCGCAGGCGGCGATGTTGGAGTCCGAGGCGCTGGCTGAGTTGGGCGGCTGACGGCGCGTCTCGCGACACAGCCCAACATGGGGCCACCAATACGGTGTGAACTACCAGCGCTGCAAGCCCCGGTCGCCGGAGACCTGCGGGCGATTGTCAGCTCGCTTCAAAACGTCGCCGATGCCGAGCGGATGGGCGGCCTGGCGCTCCATGTTGCGAAGATCGCCCGCCGCCGTCACCCCGCGCACACCCTTCCAGAGGAAGTTAACGGCTACTTCGCCGAGATGGGGCGGGTCGCCGTCGAATTGGGCAACAGCGCACAGGAAGTAGTGCTGTCCGGTGACCCGCGCAGAGCCGCCGAGATCGACGACGAAGACGACGCAATGGATGAGTTGCATGGGCACTTGTTCATCGTGTTGATGGATCGAGAGTGGGAACACAGCGTGGAGGCAGCGGTGGACGTGACATTGCTAGGCAGGTTCTACGAGCGATTCGCCGACCACGCCGTCGAGATTGGCCGCCGCGTCATCTTCCAGGCCATTGGTCGAACTTCGGGAGTCGACGTTTCCTAGCCGCGTGGCCGCGAACGTCGGCAAGGTGGCGCGGACGCCGACACGGTGTCCGCGTGGCCACCCGCTGCGAGTAGACCGCACCATCGTCCGCGCCATCCCGTGCGCGTGCGGGCGGCACAGCGTCTGGCGATGTCATTGCGGCGCTGTCACATACGGCCCGCCGCTCGGCGACGGGTGCAGCCTCTTAGACGGGCCAGCCCGGGTGCGCTAAGTGTTCCCGCCCCCGCGCATCGTCCTTGGGTGGCGAGCCGGCGCTGTGGTTGCGTTAGGTGTCAGAACAAGCCGCCGAGGAGCCCTCCGCCGTGGCCGCCGAGCAGAAATGGCATGTTGCCGTAGGGGTAGTAAGTAACAGGGGGAGGGGCGTTGTTGATCTGAACATTGCCGGGCGACTGGCAGATATTTCCTGAGCAGGTCTGCCCGTTCGCCGCGGCGGCCGTCGGTGCGGCGGCGATCGCTACCGCGGCAGCAGCAGCCGCCAGCAGCGGTGTGATGTAGGTCAGTTTGATTCGCATTGTGGTGCTCCTTTGCAGCTCCCCATTTATTGCAACGGAAACCAGCCCGCCTGGGTTCATGTCCGCGGTTGGCGATCTCGTCCGCTCCACCACTCGGGCATGCTGCGGGCGCCGGAGCACTAGCGGGGCGAGCCTAGTTATTGAACGACGTTGAGAGCCAAGGCCTTCAGTAGTTGCGCGTCAAGCTGTGCGCCGTATACCGGCTCCCGGTCGGTCCTGCCACGGCGGCTGGAGCGAACATTAGCGACATTGCGGCGAGCGATCCCGCGATAACTGTGCGCACCATCGCTCCTCCTAGGACGGCGCTGCTCGTTTCCCGAGAATGTGACATCGCTGCGCAGCTAATGGCCGCAGGCGTTCGATAATTCCTCTTTGAAGCAACTGCAGCCTGTGACCCCCCAGCACCTCGCCCCAGGCAATAGGCTTGAAGTTGTGCTGGGCAAGCTGGTGCAGACGACGGCCGGGACGTGGTTCACCCGACCACCTTCGCGTTGTCCGAACGGTCATACTTTCGGCCCCGGCAAGGCATTGGTCGGTCATCAGGCTTGTCTCGGGCATGGTGGCGGACACACCACCTGGAGGTGCCGCACGTGCGACGAGACGGTGTACGGGCCTCCGCTCAACACCCACTGCACGACACTTGACGGGCAAGCGAGCGTGCGGATGTCGAACGTCACCTGATACCGGAAAGTGGGGCTGACGATGGGCCAACTGCTTTCGCTGCGGTGACGTCGGCGCGGAGGGCGTTGGCGTCCTTGGTCGGGCGCCGTACCCCGTAGGCGGCCAGCAGAACTCCGCGCTTGAGGACGAAGTCGCCGGCGTGGGAGGTGCGGGTGAGCCGGTTCAGAACGATTCGAGGGTGTGCCGGATCAGGTACTCCTGCCTCGGTGCGCCCGTCCCGCTCGTCGCCGCTGCGGAACGGGCGACGGACTGGATCCGGCGAAACACCGCGTCGCCGGCACTCACCCCAGCATCTCCAATGCGTGCAGGACGGGGGATCGCGCCCGCGGTAGCCGGGATGCGATGTCGATCAGCCGGGCCGGTTGCCGTCTCGGCGCAGCCACTCCCGCAGCGCGTCGCGAGCCAACTCGTATCGCGGCCTTTGCCGCAGAAGCCACGGGCGAGCTGGAAAATGAACGAGCGTCACTTCCTGGGGGTCAAGCGGTTTGGGGCCGTTCCATCGTGAAGAGGCGACAGCGCGGAGCAAGGCGACGACTGGATGGCCCGTCCCCGCCGAAAACCGGGTGCTCGCCGTACAGATCTGGTCATCCTTTGTTCAACGAGTATGAACCGGATTCGATCGGATACGACAGTTTTCGTTAGGAGCGCTGTGCGACCCAAAACCGTTGGGCCCCAATATATAACCGGTATCAACCGACATCGCTGAGAACCACCCGAAGCGAATCCGTTGGTCGCGGGTTCGAGCCCCGCCCGCGCCACTCTATTGCGCACTTCATAGGCACTTTGGCCTCTCGAAGGGCCGCGAGCTAGCTCTGCCAGTCGTTGGAGCCGTCGTGCCTGGAATAGGTGCCGGTGGAGTTGTTCACGACGA
>JAOPVX010000167.1 GCA_025965975.1 Mycobacterium sp.
TTTTGCGTGGTGGCCGAGCTGGCCGACGACCTGGATCCGGCGGTGCTCGATGCCGCCCTGTCGGTGGTGCAGCAGCGCCACCCGCTGTTGAACGTCTACGTCGAGGATCACCCGCACACCGGGCCCGTCGGCAGACTGCGACGCTTCGTCCAGACGCCCGGGGCGGTCAACGCGGCGGCCCATTCCGACTTGTGCAAGGTTGCCAGGGCCATCATCGCTGTCGCCGATCAGACCCCCGACCCGACCCGGCTCGCGCTGGGCGATGCGTACGACTACATCCACGAAGAACTGACCACCCGCATCGCTGAGCTGGAATCGCTCGCAAATGTCTCCAGCGGTGTCGCGGTGGACGGCCCCCTGCCAGTCGCGAACTGGCGATAGAACGGCCGCCATGACGGTACCCAGTCATCTCTGTACGACTTTCTCGCCCAATTCGGCTATGCGGCGTGGCTGAAGCTATCCGAAGGATTGCGCCTCATGACCGAGCACATATGGGTTCCGGCGCAGGCCGGCGACGTCTACGAGCAGATGCGGGCGATGGCGCACGGCCACTACGTCAGTCAGATGGTTCGAGCTGCGGCCGACCTGTCGCTCGCCGACCATCTGGGCAGCGAGAGGCTCACGGCAGCCGAGCTGGCCGAACGCGAGGGAAGCGCGCCCAATACCACCTTCCGGTTCATGCGGGCCTGCGTCGAACTGGGCTTGCTGACAGCCGATGCCGATGGTCGGTTCGGCAGCACGCCTCTGCTGCAGACGCTGGGCAAGGACACACCTGGTTCACTGCGGGGCCTGGCACTGGCGATGACGCTGCCCGCCCAGTGGCTTCCCTGGAATGAATTCACCGCGTCCGTCCGGACCGGCCACAGTCAGGCCAGTGCCGTACTGGGGACGGATTTCTTCAAGTACCTGGAGCAACACCCGTCGCAAGCCCGCGACTTCTCCGCGGGAATGAGCAGCGCGACATCGCTGTGGGCGGCCGACGCCGCAAAGGCGATCGATACGACGGGCGTGAAGCTCGCCGTCGACGTCGGCGGTGCAACCGGTTCTCTGCTGCAACTCCTGCAGGAGGCCAACCTCACCCTCCGCGGGATCGTCTTCGACCGGCCCAACATCGTCGACCACGCCGTGGCCGAGATAACCCGAAAGGGTCTCAGCCAACGCACTGAGGTGGTGGGCGGCGACTTCTTCGCGTCAGTGCCCGCGGCTGACCTCTACCTGTTGAAGTTCATCCTTCACGACTGGGACGACCACAGGGCCATCAAGATCCTGCAGCGCTGCCGGGAGGCGATGACGACGGGCGGCAGGGTCGTGATCGTCGAAGTGGTTCTGGGGGGGCTAAGCCATCCCGGTTGGGGAGCCTTGATTGACATGAACATGCTTGCGGTCAGCCCTGGGCAGGAACGCTCCCTCGACGAGTACGACGCACTCCTCGCCGCGGCCGGACTGCAGTGCACAGCCGTGCTGGCCACAAACTCCCCACACAGCGTCATCGAGGCCATCTCCGCGTGAATCCGCGGCCTGTGGATAGTGGGACTGCAAATGGTTGGACAAAAGATGAGACAGCGAGACCGCCGAACAATGGCTGTCTGAGCAAGCTTGGGCGGCACTCCTGGACGCGGAGCCGCCGACAGGTCAAAAGGACAGGTTCGGCATGAACGTACCTAACCATCGCCTGGCCGATCGGGTAGTGATCGTCACCGGAGCAGGATCCGGGATCGGCCAGGCTACCGCGATCGCCTTTGCCCGGGCCGGAGCGCACGTTCTCGGTGTCGGACGCCGACAGGCCAACTTGCACCACACCGCCAGCGAACATTCCGCCATCACTGCATTCGTTGCCGACATTTGCGCCGAGGGCGCGCCGGTGGCCGTCATCAACGAGGCGATTAACCGGTCGTCGTAGTCGTGGGCGCTGCACTGCTCGGCCACGATCTCGGCTGCACCGGGTACCTCGCGGCGCAGCCGGCGGATCGCGCCGATCAACTGGCACTCCCCGCTTGTCACCACGGCCGGCTGCGACTGTTTTGTCTCATGGAGCGCTGCAAATCCTCCGGTAACACCAGCGTCAACCCATGGGACGCCGCGAGAACATGCGGTCACGTCGGCCCGCCAGCAGGGCGCGCTGCTCGACGACTGCGACCCGCTCAGCGGTTGGTTTCAGTAGGGCTGGTTGCCTTCGGGCATGACGTAGTCGGAGATTGGCGCGGACACACCGTTGACCGTTGTTCCACCGTTGGTGATGCTCGGGACGGTTGTCAGCATGCTCTGGGGGAACCCGAGTGTCGGTTCGGTGAGAGCGTTGAGTCGGGTCAGTTCCTCGGTTGTGAGGTTCACGTCGACGGCGCGGATGTTGTCGTCGAGCTGCGAGAGCCGGCGCGACCCGATGATGATTGACGTCACGGCCGGCTGCGCGCGGACCCAGGCCAGCGCCACGCAGGCGACCGTGGTCTCGTGCGCTTTGGCGATGATCTCGAGTTCGTCGACGACCTCGTAGGTCTTCTCGTTGAGGAACCCATCGAGGATCGCGCCGCGATCGGCCTTCTGCTGGCCATCATTGCGTCGGGTGTACTTGCCGCTGAGCACGCCGTTCTTGAGCGGGGACCATGGGGTGATCCCGAGGCCGAATTCGCCGGCCATGGGAACCAGTTCTTGTTCTACGGAGCGTTCGAGCAGTGAGTACTCGATCTGCAGCCCGATGAATGCCGACCACCCGCGGAAACGGGCGATGAGGTTAGCCTCAACGATCTTCCACGCGGGGGTGTCCGAAACGCCGAGGTAGCGCACCTTGCCGGCCCGAACCAGGTCGTCGAGTCCGGCCATCGTCTCCTCGATGGGGGTGTTCGCATCCCAGACGTGCAACCAGTACAGGTCGATGTAGTCGGTTTGCAGGCGCCGCAGTGAGTTGTCGCAGGCGTTGATCAGCGCTTTTCGGCCCGAGCCGCCGCCGTTGGGATCACCGGGATACAGGTTGCCGCTGAACTTGGTGGCGATCGTCAAGCGATCGCGGCGGGCGGGGTGGCGCCCGATGTGGTCGCCGATGATCTTCTCGGAGTGGCTCATTGTGTAGAAGTTGGCGGTGTCGATGAAGTTGC
>JAOPVX010000171.1 GCA_025965975.1 Mycobacterium sp.
TCGTCATGCTGTGCCATCCCACCAACGCAATGGCCGACCGTCGCGGGTAACGCTCGCGCTGAAGAAAAACCCGACCGAAAGTCAGCTCATCACGATGGGCGTGGCGGGGATGCCGTTGAACCGCGACGACGTGACGGCGGTGTAGGCGCCCATCATGGGGCTGACCACGACATCACCGACGTCGAGCGTCGGCATCGGATAGTTGCGGGCGATCACGTCGGCGCTGTCACACGTCGGCCCGGCCAGCGTGACGGGATCGCAGGCCCCGTCGTCCCCGATGAGCTCGCGCATCGCGAGGATCGGCGGGTGCACGTCCTCGGTCATCACATTGGAGTAGCTGCCGTAGACGCCGTCGTCGAGGTAATGCCACACCTGGCCGTCGCGCTCCGCGGTGCCGACGACGCTGGTGAGCAGCGTCATACAGTCGGCGGCCAGATACCGTCCCGGCTCCGCGAGGAGGGTGAAGTTCTCCCGCGCCTGGCCCAGCGTGCCGTCGATGACGTCGGCGATTGCTTCGATGGTGGGCATCGGCTCGCGGTAGGTGACCGGGAACCCACCGCCGATGTCGATCACGTGACTGCGCACGCCGAGGCTCTCGGCGATGTGCGTGATGAGGTCCAGGGTGTCGCGCAGCGCCGTGCCATAGGGTTGGGCCGACGCGGTCTGGCTGCCGATATGGAAGCTGAACCCGGCGAATTGAACGCCCGCGGCGATGACGTGCTTGACGACCTGCTCGGCGTCGGTCGGGTCGACCCCGAATTTCGACGAAAGGTCGGACTTCGCGGCCGGATTGCGGAACGCCAGCCGTACCAGTAGCTCGATGTCGGTCGGCCGGCCCGCGAATTTCTCTGCTTCACAAGGGTTTTCGACGACGAACGTGCGGATGCCCGCCGCGTAGGCAAGGTCGATGTCGACGGGCTTCTTGATCGGGTTGGTGTGGATGCACCGGTCCATCGGCAGGCCGAGCCGCTGCAGAAGGTCGACCTCGGCACTGGTGGCCACGTCGAAACCGCCGCCGCAAATCGCGATCGTCGACAACACGACGGGATGCGGCGACGCCTTGACGGCGTAGTGCAGACGGAACCCGGGCAACTTGTCCGTCAGCTCTCGGTAGCGGCGGGCGACCAAGTGGGGCTGCAGCACCAGCAACGGTGTGCCGTGGCGTTCGGCGAGCGCGCAAAACCGCGCGGCGTCGGGCCGCAACACCTCACGCAGCTGTGATCGTCGGGACGGGTTCATCGGCCACCTCCTCGGCCGTCGGTCGAGCCCGCACCAGCAGGCCCTTGAACCGCTCGTAGCTCAAGATCGCGAACAGGTAGAACGCGAGGTCGGACACGAGCTTGCCGAAGATCCAGCCGCCGATCGTGTTGTCGAAGATCAGCGGGCCCATGTAGAACGCGACGGGCCGGACGGCGAGGCTGTCGATGAACTCCGCAGGACCGAACTCGACGGCCACACTGCGCAGAGCGAGAAGGTTGGCCGCCAGCACGCGTAACGGCCATCGGCGGTTGTCCTGATCGCGGTAGCTCCAGCGCAGCGCGGTGACGTAGGCGGCCGCGTAGTAACCGGCCGACGCACCGATGGTCGCGGCGATCGCCGCCGCGGCCAGTGAGCCCGTCGCCAGATAAGCGACCGCAGCGCCGCCCAACTCCCCTACTGTTCCGGCGATTTCGCACGGCAGGTAGCGGCGCACCCATTCGCGGACCTTTTTTCCTGTTTTCCCCCCAGGTTTCACATCCCGAACTGTTCCGCTTCGGGTGTGCCGACGCGTGAGTAGTGGGCTACGTGTTCTGCCTTCGGCACTACTTGGGCGCTCTCGAAAACGCCGTTGAGCTGCCGAGGGGACCCCGCCCTTGCCCGCCAGACTGGAACACGTTCTAATTCTTGGCATGGACTACGGGCTCGTACTTTTTACCAGTGATCGCGGTATCACCCCGGCGGCCGCGGCCAAGCTCGCCGATGACCATGGTTTTGCCACGTTCTACGTGCCCGAACACACCCACATCCCGGTCAAGCGCCAGGCCGCCCACCCCACCACCGGCGACGAGACGCTGCCCGACGACCGCTACATGCGCACCCTTGACCCGTGGGTCAGCCTGGGCACGGCGGCGGCCGTCACCTCTCGGGTGCGGTTGTCAACGGCGGTGGCGCTGCCCGTCGAGCACGACCCGATCACGCTGGCGAAATCGATCGCCACCCTCGATCACCTTTCGCGAGGCCGGGTCAGCGTTGGCGTCGGATTCGGCTGGAACACAGACGAACTCGCCGACCACAACGTGCCGCCCGGGCGGCGGCGCACCATGCTGCGCGAGTACCTGGAGGCCATGCGGGCGTTGTGGACCGACGAAGAAGCGTCCTACGAGGGCGAGTTCGTGAACTTCGGCCCCAGTTGGGCGTGGCCCAAGCCGGTGCAGTCGCACATCCCGGTGCTCGTCGGCACGGCCGGAAACGAGAAGAATTTCAAGTGGATCGCCCGCAGCGCTGACGGCTGGATCACCACCCCGCGCGACGTCGACATCGACGAGCCGGTCAAGCTGCTGCAGGACACCTGGGCCGCGGCCGGCCGCGACGGGACCCCCCAGATCGTCGCGCTGGACTTCAAGCCCGATCCCGAGAAGCTGGCCCGCTGGGCCGACCTCGGCGTAACGGAGGTGTTGTTCGGCCTGCCCGACAAGTCAGACGCCGAGGTCACCGCCTATGTCGAGCGCCTGGCCGGAAAGCTGGCCGCCGCCGTCTAGGGCCGAGCTAACGGACACCCAGCAGTCACCCGTGTCACGTCGGCGCGGGAGAGTCGGCGCAGGAGAGTCGGGCACAAGTCACGTTGAAACTTGGTTTCGCATCCGGTGTCACATCCGGACAGATCCACACCCGAGGCAACCACCCGGCCGCCTTTCGGTCTTGAGGTCGAGTCGGTGGAGATTGCACTGAGGGTTGTGGCCGCGCCGTGATCGCAACCCTGAGTGCAATTTTCAGCGCAGCGAGGCGCGGTTGCCGTGCTCCGACGACCACACCGAGATGTTCGCGCCGAGCGGATCGCCGTCGGACATCAGCGCCACAAGGTCCTCGTCGTCGGTGGTCGCCATGAACCGCGAACCGTCGGCGTCGAGGCGGCCGACGATGATCCCTGCGCGGATCGGCCAGTCATAGCGCACGGAGTACGTCTCGATGGTCGCCGCGCCGTCGGGCTCCTTGGTCACCCCGATCTTCGGCAGCGCCGAGATCTGCTCATTGAGTTGCGCACTGCGATCGGGGCGCCAGTCGACCGGCGTGGTCGAGTAGATGCCCACCGAGTACTTGCTCAGGATGCCGCCGTTCGCACCGACGAGGCCGAATTGTCCCGGCCTGTCCCGCATCTGGGTGACCGTCTCCGCGATTCCGTGAAGCGAGTAGCTGTTTCCCGGACCGCCGAAGTAGGGCAGCCCGCCGGTCAGCGTCAACCCGCGGGGATCGTCGCCGTCGAGTCCGAGCGCATCACAGATCACGAACACCGGCAAAGGAAAGCAGCTGTACAGGTCGAACGTGGCGATGTCGCCGATCCCGATGCCCGCCACCCGCAGCGCCTCGTTGGCGGCCATCACCGACGCGGGACCGGCGCCGAGATCGACGCGGTCGAGCATGGCCTGCTCGATCATGTCGGCGTGCCCGTGCACGTACACCCACTTCTCCTCGGGCACCCCGAGCCGACGGGCCGCCTCGACCGACGTCAGCACGGCTGCCGCGCCCTGGTTGACTTGATCACGCGCGACGAGCAGCCGCGGGTACGGGTCACAAATCATCCGGTTGTCGTCGGTAACGGTGAGGATCTCCTCGACCGATCGCTCCACCGGCGACGACGAAAACGGGTTCTTGGCAGCCACTTTCGAGAATGGCGCAAACAGTTCGGCCATCGCGCGGCGGTAGTCCGCGACGCTGCGGCCCAGCCGCGCCCGCCGCGCGTTCTCCAGCAGCCCGTATTGCACCGGAGCGCCGGTCAGGCCGTGCTGGATGGTGTAATCGTCGATGTACGTGAAGATCCGGTGTCCACGATCCTCAAGTTGCCCCTCGACATGCTCGGTGAAGTCGGGCTTGTCGTCCCGGTTGGCGAAGTAGCGCGCCGTTGACCCAGGCTCGGAGCCGATGATCATCACCACGTCGGCGTCACCGGCGACAATTGCGTTGCCTGCCTCGGTGACGAGCTTCTGCGGACTCTGGCCCCCGACCGGTTCCAGCACCACGCGGGCAGGATCACCACCCAACCGATTCATCACCGAGCGCGGGTAGTTGTTGGACTTGCCGAGCGACGCGGGCATCGGTCCTGAGATCTCGAACTGACGCAGCCCGAACACCGTGTCAACGGCCTTGGCGACCTTGGCCACGTCGACACCGGTGTCGCCCAACGCGGCCTTTGCCGCGGCCGTCGCCAGGTCTACCGCCGAGAGGCCCCGGTAATCGGGGTCGTCGATGCGCTCAGTGAACTGGCCGACGCCGACCAGCACCGGGGTCCGCGGATCGACCATTACAGACCTCCTGACGCGCATTAATTCGTCAGGCTAATCGATAACTAGAACACGTTCCTAATCGTGGGACCTTGGTCACAGGCTCTTCAGGATCTCCCTGGCCAGGCGGGCGGTCTCCGACGGGGTCTTGCCCACCTTGACGCCAGCGGCTTCCAGGGCCTCCTTCTTGGCGGCCGCGGTACCCGACGAGCCGGAGACGATGGCACCGGCGTGGCCCATCGTCTTGCCTTCTGGCGCGGTGAATCCCGCGACATAGCCGACGACCGGCTTGGACACGTTCGCCTTGATGTAGTCGGCGGCACGTTCTTCAGCGTCGCCGCCGATCTCACCGATCATCACGATGACCAAGGTGTCGGGGTCCTTCTCGAACGCCTCGATGGCGTCGATATGGGTGGTGCCGATGACCGGGTCACCGCCGATGCCGATGGACGTCGTGAATCCGAAATCGCGCAGCTCGAACATCATCTGGTAGGTCAGCGTGCCCGACTTGGACACCAGCCCGATCGGCCCGGGGCCGCTGATGTTGGCAGGCGTGATACCGACCAGCGACTGCCCCGGCGTGATGATTCCCGGGCAGTTCGGGCCGATGATGCGCGTCTTGTTGCCCTTCTCGACGTTGTAGGCCCATGCATATGCGCTGTCCTGCACCGGAATTCCCTCGGTGATGACCACCAGCAGCGGGATCTCCGCGTCGATCGCCTCGATGATCGCGTCCTTGGCGAACTTGGGCGGCACGAAGATGATCGACGCGTCGGCGCCGGTCTTCTCGATTGCCTCGACGACTGTGCCGAACACCGGCAGCTCAATGTCGTTGCCGGACTTGTCCTTGTGCGCCACCGTCGTTCCGGCCTTGCGTGCGTTCACCCCGCCGACGATCTGGGTGCCTGCCTTGAGCATCCGCGCGGTGTGGGTGGTCGCCTCGCCGCCGGTGATGCCCTGGACGATGACCTTGTTACTCGCGGTCAGAAAAATAGCCATGGGTCATGTCTCCCTTTGAATCTCAGGCGTGCGCGGCTTGGGCGGCCTTGGCAGCGGCGACGTCAGCGGCTTCGTCCATCGTGCCCACCTCCGTCACCAATGGGTGGTTGGCCTCGGCCAGGATGCGACGGCCCTCGTCGACGTTGTTGCCGTCCAGCCGGACCACCAACGGCTTGTTCGCCTCATCCCCGAGGATCTGCAGGGCCTTGACGATGCCGTTGGCGACCGCGTCGCACGCGGTGATGCCGCCGAACACGTTGACGAACACGCTCTTGACCTGCTCGTCGCCCAGGATGACGTCGAGGCCGGCGGCCATCACCTCGGCCGAGGCGCCACCGCCGATGTCGAGGAAGTTGGCCGGCTTGACGCCGCCGTGCTTCTCGCCGGCGTAGGCGACGACGTCGAGCGTGGACATCACCAGGCCCGCGCCGTTGCCGATGATGCCGACCTCACCGTCGAGCTTGACGTAGTTGAGGTTGTTCTTCTTGGCCTTGAGCTCGAGCGGGTCGGTGGCGTCGCGGTCCTCGAACTCCTCGTGCTCGGGATGGCGGAAGTCGGCGTTGGCATCGAGGGTGACCTTGCCGTCCAGCGCGAGGATCTGCCCTGGATCGTTCTCCCCGCGGGAGGGGGTGCGCACCAACGGGTTGACCTCGACCAGGGTGGCGTCCTCGGCGACGAAGACCTCCCACAGCTTCTGGATCGTCACGGCCGCGGCGTCGAGCACCTCGGCGGGCAGATGACCCCGCTCGGCGATCGAGCGCGCGAACGTCAGGTCCACGCCCTTGGTCGCGCTGACGGGCACCCTGGCGAGTCGATCGGGCTTGGTCGCCGCGACCTCTTCGATCTCCATGCCGCCTTCGACCGAGCACATCGCCAGGTAGGTGCGGTTGGCGCGGTCGAGCAGGAACGAGATGTAGTACTCCTCGGCGATGTCGCTGGCCTC
>JAOPVX010000200.1 GCA_025965975.1 Mycobacterium sp.
TAGGTGCGTGGCCGGCCCGGCGCGTAGGACGGCGGGCCGTGGTCGTCCTCGGGACGGACGACGACAATCTTTCCGCGGCGGAAGCCGACCTTCATCAGCGCGACCAGATCGGTCCACATCGCGTCGAATTCGGCTTCGTCGATGTGGGTGCCCGGCCGGTACGGGTCGATCCGGTGGCGGTACAGCAGCTCGTTGCGATAGACGTTGCCGACCCCGGCGATCACCGTCTGATCCATCAACAGCGCACCAATGGGCCTGCGGGACTTGCTGATCCGCGCCCAGGCCGGTGCCCCATCGGCGTCGCGGCGCAACGGGTCGGGGCCGAGCTTGGCTACCACGTCGGCGATTTCGGGTTCTTCGATGACCTCGCACACCGTCGGACCGCGCAGGTCGGCGCCGAATTCGGTGCCGATCATCCGCATCCGCACCTGACCGACCGGCAGCGGCATCGGTATCGGCACCTCGGTGAAGGTGCCGTACAGGCCAAGGTGCACGTGCACCACGCGGCCGCCTTCGTAGTGGTGGAACAGGTGCTTGCCCCAGGCGCTGGCCTTCTTGAGGACCCGTCCGTTGACTGCCGCGGCTCCGTCGACGAACCTGCCCTGCGGGCTCGACACCATCACCGGGGCGCGGCCGAACCGACGCTGATGCAGCCGGGCCAGCCGGTGCAGCGTGTGGCCTTCTGGCATCCGATCAGGCGGGTGCGCCGGGCACGGGCGGCGCGATGTGAGTGCGTTCGTACTCGGCCAGGATGTCGATACGGCGTTGGTGCCGTTCGGCTTTCGACCATTGGGCGCTCAGGAAGGCATCGATGATCTGCAAGGCTTGCTCGACGGTGTGCATGCGGCCGCCGATGCCCATCACTTGCGCGTTGTTGTGTTCACGGGCCAGTGTCGCGGTCTCGACGCTCCACCCAAGTGCACAGCGCACGCCAGGAACCTTGTTCGCAGCAATCTGCTCACCGTTGCCCGAGCCACCGATCACGATGCCGAGGCTCCCCGGATCTGCGATGGTCTTCGCCGCGGCGGCGATGCAGAACGCCGGGTAGTCATCCTCGGCGTCGTAGACGTATGCCCCGCAGTCGATCGGCTCGTGGGCGGTCGTGCGGAGGTGCTCGATAACGGCCTGCTTGAGTTCGAAGCCCGCGTGGTCAGAGCCCAGATAGACGCGCATGGCGGTCATTGTGGCAGACGCAGGTGTCAGGCCACGGTGATGGCGTCGAGCCGCTCCTTGATGAACGCCGACGACGTCACCGGCTCCAGCCCGGACACCCGCCCGATCGGCGGCGCCAGCGGCGTGACCACCGCGTCGTGGTTGGCCTCGTAGAAGTAGATCAGCGAGACCAGGTCCTCCTCGGGGGCATGCGGTTGCGGCGGTAGCACCCGGTGCCTGCCCGACGGCCAGCGCCGTCCGCTCCAGTACTCCAACAGATCACCGATGTTGACGGTCAGCGCGTCGGGGTCGTACGGCGCGTCGCTCCAGCCGTCGGCGTCGGAGTACACCTGCAGGCCACCTGCGCCGGGCTCGCGGTCGAGGATCGTCACCGTGCCGAAGTCGGTGTGCGGGCCGATGCGGAACTGGCCGGGTTCGGGTTCGCCGACCACACTCACCGGCGGGTAGTGGTTGATGTTCATGGTCCAGGTCGGCCGGCTGGCCAACGCGGAGAACGGGTTCTCGGGCAGGCCGAGGGCGTAGGCGAACAGTGCCAAGAGATCGTCGGCGGCCCGGCGCATGGCCGCGGTGTACTCGTTGACCAACGGCCGCAATGACGGCACCTCGGCGGGCCACACATTGGGCGCGAACCAGATCCGGTCGACGTCGGGATCACCGGTCGCGGTTTCGGCGCCAAGGCTGTAGCTCTCCTTGAGGTCCGGCGGGGTCTTGGTGCCCTCGGCATACGCGTTCGCCTCGGCGCCGGGGCCGATCCAGCCGTGCCCCGCAACGGGGACCTCGTAGCGTTGCTTGATGTCCTGGGGCAGGGCGAAGAACGCGCGGGCCGCCGCGCGGACCTCGCGGGGCTGGGCCGGATCGACACCGTGCCCGGTGACCAGGATGAAACCCGCCCGTTGCAGGCCCTCATCAACCGCGGCGGCCACCTTGTCGGCGGTCGCACCGCCTTCGCGCCAGTGCGAGATGTCAACCGTGGCAATCGTGCTCATTCACTTATCCCAATGTCTTCATTCCATAGCTTCGGGTTCGCGGCGATGAAGTCCCGCATCATCGTCACACACCGCTCGTCTTCCAACACGGTGACCGCCACACCGTGGTCGGCCAGCCAGTCGTGCCCGCCGGTGAACGTGCGGCTCTCCCCGATCACGACGGCGCCGATGTTGAACTGGCGCACCAGTCCGCTGCAGTACCAGCACGGCGACAGCGTCGTCACCATCACCGTCGATCGGTAATCGCGTTGCCTGCCTGCGGCCCGGAACGCGTCGGTTTCGGCGTGCACCGACGGGTCGTCGTGCTGCACGCGCCGGTTGTGACCGCTGCCGAGCAACACACCGTCGGCGCCGAACAGCGCGGCGCCGATCGGTATACCGCCCTCCGCCAAGCCTTTCCGGGCCTCCTGATAGGCGACCTCGAGCATCGGCGCGGGATCCATCGGCTAGACGACCGCCTGTTCCGCGGTGATCTTCGACCGGCACAACACCAGGTAGGCGGCGCCCGACAGCAGGAACCCGACGAAGAACGTGATGTCGCCCAGCTGCGGGTAGGCCTTGGCCACCCAGCCGACGAACTTCTCCTGGTTCGAGAACAGCGCCACCGACACCACCAGCCCGATGACGAAGGACAACAGGCCGTTCCAGTTGGCATAGGAGCGGTCGTAGAGGAAACCGGCGACGGTCTGGCGCTGGCGCAGATACTGGTCAGCGAACATCACGCCGAGCCACGGCCCGATCCAGTAGGCGATGATCAGCAGGAACGCCTCGTAGCTGGAGGCCGCGTCGGGCAGCGCCCACCAGGCGACCAGGAAGCCGGCAACACCGAAGAAGACGGTGACAAGGGCCCGAGCGATATGGTGTGGCAATTTGATGCCCAACGTCACGAATGCCATTGCGCCGGAATAGATGTTGATCGAGTTGGCGGCGACGGCGCCTATCGCGATGGCCAACAGCGTCGCTTTCGCCAGCGGTGAGGCCAGCTCGCTGGTGAACGCCTCGGTGGGATTGTCCGACGTGGCGGCTCCAATGGTCACCGATGCCGCGCCGACCACCTCAAGCACGGCGCACGACAGGAACAGTCCGGCAGCGGCGTAGAAACCGGTACGCGCAGTGGACACCGTCGCAGGCAGGTAGCGGGTGTAGTCCGCGGCGTACGGCGTCCAACCCGCCGCGTAGCCGAATGCGGTTCCGACCGTGAGCAGGAACCCGCCCAAGCCACCGACGCCGCCCTCTACTGCCGCCGCCCCGACGTGTGCCTTGGACAGGATGACGATGGAGGTGATCGCGAAAATGACAGCCAGCACGGGGAAGGTCCAGCGCTCGAAGGCCTGCACCAAGTTGTGGCCGAAGAACGCCAGCGCGGTCTGAAGCAGCACGATGATCACGAGACCAAGCAGCGGGCCGATGCCGAGCAGTGTGGCGAGCGCATAGGCGCCGCTGACGCTGTTGGTGGCGAACCAGCCGACACCCGCGGTCACCGACATCAGAATCGCCGGTACGGCATTTCCCTTGAAGCCGAACGCAAGTCGACCCAGCACCATCTGCGGCACGCCGTGCAGCGGCCCTCGCGCGGACAGGAAGTAGTGCGCGATCGCACCGAGCCCGGTGCCGACGATGATGCCCGCGACAGCCTGCCAGAAGGTCATGCCGTACACGCCGACCGCCAGCACGCCGACGAAGATCGTCGCGAATTCGAGGTTCGGTGAGGTCCACGTCCAGAACAGCTGGCGCGGCGTTCCATGGCGGTCGGCGTCGGAGATGAACTCGTTGCCACCCGGTTCGACGGCGACGATCTGGTCGCGGTAGGTGCCGCCGGTCTGCACGGGAGGTTCGGTCGGTTCAGCGACTGTCATGGACATACCGTCGTACCCGGGGCCGCGGCCCGCAACTGGAAGCTGAACGCCCCCGGAAAACAAGGGAAACAAACCGACAACCTCGCCAGTTGCACACGGACGTGAAGATACTGGTCGTGAGCTCGAGCCCGCGTGAAGACGGCAACTCCCATGTCCTTGCCCGCTCGGCCGTTGACGGCGCCCGCTCGGCCGGGCACGACGTCGAGCACGTGTTCCTCGACGAGTACGTACAACGCATGCTGGGCAATTGCCGGCGCTGCCGGCGCGTCGAGGACGGCAGCTGCTCGCTGGACGACCGCTACGAAGAGCTGCTGGTCGATCGAATTCTGCCCGCCGACGGCATCATCTTCGCGATGCCGCTGTACTTCTACGGCATGCCGGGCCGGCTGAAAACGGTGTTCGACCGGCTCTTCTGCTACACCGCGAACAGCTCACCGCTGCAGGACCAGGTGGTCAGCGAGGTCATGGACAAAAGGATCGGTGTGCTGATCTCGTGCGAGGAGAGCTACGTCGGCGCGACGCAAGGCGTCATCGCCCAGTTCCAAGAGCTCACCCGGTACCTCCGCCAGGACTTGGTCGGCGTCGTCGTCGGCAACGCGAACAGCCGCGGCGAGATCGTGCACGATCCCGGCGACCCGGTGTCCTGCGCCCGCGACCTGGGCGCCCGGCTGTTCGACATTCGGATCACCGACTACCGGCTGGATACCGTGCGATCCAACCGGGTGTGGGAGCGAGGAGCCTGACTCAGTCGAACTGAGGCGGCTCGGTGCGGCTGCGCTTGAGCTCCCAGAAGTGCGGGTACGACGCGAACGTCACCGAGGCGTCCCACAGCTTGCCTGCCTGCTCGCCGCGCGGAATCTTCGACAGCACGGGGCCAAAGAACGCGACACCGTTGACATGGATCGTCGGGGTGCCGACGTCGTCGCCGACCGCGTCCATGCCCTCGTGGTGGCTCTTGCGCAGCGCCTCGTCGTACTTGTCGGTGTCGGCCGCCTCGGCCAGCTCGGCAGGCAGCCCGACCTCTTCGAGTGACTCCTTGATCACGACGTCGAAGTCCTTGTTCTCCTGATTGTGGATCCGCGTGCCCATAGCGGCATACAGCGGTGCCAGGATCTCGGGCCCCTTGGCCTGCTCGACGGCGATGGCCACCCGCACCGGCCTCCACGCCTGCTTGAGGCCCTCGCGGTACTGCTCGGGCAGGTCGTCCCTGTTCTCGTTGAGCACCGCCAGGCTCATGACGTGGAAGTTGACCTCGATATCGCGCACCTTCTCGACCTCGAGGATCCAGCGGGAGGTGATCCAGCACCACGGGCATAGCGGGTCGAACCAGAAATCTGCTACAGACTTTTCAGGCATTCCTGCTTGGTCCTCTCGGTGGAAGGTCGGCGATCCGTTCAGCACAACTATGCGCGCCACACGGCTGTTCCCGGCTGCCACGATTTACAGGCAGTCGCCGCATAGGACACGCATAGTGTGCAAATGGTTATGTAAGCGTGTTGTGGATGTGACCACTGTGAACCAGTGTTGCTCCCGTGAATAAAGCGAAACGCAATCTGACCGTGATTTTGGTCGGAGTCGCGACGACTATGACCGTCGCGGCGCCGGCACACGCCGACCCAATTACCGACCCGTCGTTCCTCGGCGCGCTGAACAACGCCGGCGTCGGCTACAACGACCCCGCGGCCACCACCTCGCTGGGGCAGTCGGTGTGTCCGTTGTTGGTGCAACCGGGGCAATCGTTCGCCTCGGTCGCCTCCAGCATGGGCAACCAAGGCATCTCGCCAGGCATGGCGTCGTTCTTCACCGGCATCGCGATACAGATGTACTGCCCGCAGATGATGTCCTCGATCGGCAACGGGACTTTCTTGAACCAACTGGGCGGGCTGAACGGGCTGAACGGGCTGAACGGGCTGCAGGGAATCCCTGGCATTTCCGGAATACCGGGAATCTAGTCACCCCAAGGCTCGGTCGCAGCGCGCGTCCTGCACCAACCGATAAGTTGGACGCGTGGCACTTCCCAATCTGACCCGCGAGCAGGCCGTCGAACGGGCCGCCCTCGTCACCGTCGACAGCTACCGCATCACCCTCGACCTCACCGACGGCGAGGGTAAGCCCGGCGACCGCACCTTCCGCTCGGTAACCACAGTCGAGTTCGATGCGCTGGCCGGCGCCGACACCTACATCGACATCGCCGCCGACTCGATCCGCAGCGCGGTCCTCAATGGCCGCGGCATCGACGTGTCGGGCTACGACGAGTCCACCGGCATCGGTTTGACGGGTCTGGCCCAGCGCAACGTGCTCGTGGTCGACGCTGATTGCCGGTATTCCAACACCGGCGAGGGCCTGCACCGCTTCGTCGACCCGGTCGACGGCGAGGTTTATCTGTACTCCCAGTTCGAAACCGCCGACGCAAAGCGGATGTTCGCCTGCTTCGACCAGCCCGACCTGAAGGCCACATTCGACATCATGGTGACCGCGCCGCTGAATTGGCGAGTCATCTCCAACGGCGCCACGGGACACGTGCATGGCGAGGGGCACGCGCATGAGCACACCTTCGTCACCACGCCGCGAATGAGCACATACCTCGTCGCGCTGATCGCCGGACCGTATGCACACTGGAGTGACACCTATTCCGACGAGCACGGCGAGATCCCGCTCGGCTTGTACTGCCGCTCGTCGCTGGCCGAGTTCATGGACCACGAACGGCTGTTCAGTCAGACCAAACAGGGATTCGGGTTCTACCACAACAACTTTGGCGCGCCCTATGCTTTCGGCAAGTACGACCAGCTGTTCGTCCCCGAGTTCAACGCCGGTGCCATGGAGAACGCGGGCGCGGTGACGTTCCTGGAGGACTACGTCTTTCGCAGCAAGGTTACCCGGGCGTCCTACGAGCGGCGGGCCGAAACCGTGCTGCACGAGATGGCGCACATGTGGTTCGGCGACCTGGTCACGATGCAGTGGTGGGACGACCTGTGGCTCAACGAGTCGTTCGCGACGTTCGCCTCGGTGCTGTGCCAGGCCGAGGCCACGGAGTACACCGAGGCGTGGACGACGTTCGCGAACGTGGAGAAGTCGTGGGCCTACCGGCAGGACCAGCTGCCGTCGACGCATCCGGTGGCCGCCGATATTCCGGACCTCGCCGCTGTCGAGGTGAACTTCGACGGCATCACCTACGCCAAGGGCGCCAGCGTGCTCAAGCAGCTCGTCGCCTACGTCGGGCTCGAGGAGTTCTTGACCGGCCTGCGGGACTACTTCCGCGACCACGCGTTCGGCAACGCCACCTTCGGCGACCTGCTCGGCGCGCTGGAGAAGGCCTCCGGCCGCGACCTGTCCGGCTGGGGGCAGCAATGGCTGAAGACCACCGGGCTCAACACCCTTCGCCCCGACTTCGACCTCGATGCCGACGGGCGGATCACCCGCTTCGCGATCAGCCAAAGTGGGGCGCAGCCCGGCGCTGGTGAGACCCGGGTGCACCGCCTTGCGGTCGGAATCTATGACGACGACGTCGCCGGAGCCGCTGGGCCTGCGACATCGGGTGGAGCCAAGCTGGTCCGCACCCACCGCGAGGAGCTCGACGTCGCCGGCGAGACGACGGATGTTGTCGCGCTGCAGGGGGTTTCGCGCGGCAAGCTGATTCTGGTTAACGACGACGATTTGACGTATTGCTCGCTGCGCCTTGACCCCGAGTCGCTGCAGACGGTGCTCACCCGCATCGCCGATATCGCCGACCCGTTGCCTCGCACGCTGGCGTGGTCGGCGGCATGGGAGATGACCCGAGAAGCCGAACTGAAGGCCCGCGACTTCGTGTCGCTGGTCGCCGATGGCGTGCACGCCGAGACGGAAGTCGGTGTGGCGCAGCGGCTGCTGCTGCAAGCCCAGTCGGCGCTGAGCGGCTACGCCGATCCGGAGTGGGCCCGCACGCAAGGCTGGCCCGCCTTCGCCGACCGGCTGCTGGAGTTGGCCCGCGCCGCCGAAGCAGGCTCCGATCACCAGCTGGCCTATGTCAACGCGCTGTGCGGTTCGGTGTTGTCGACCCGCCACGCCGCGGTGCTGGCCGACCTGCTCGACCACGGCCCTGCCGACCTCGGGCTCGCGGGCCTCGAGGTGGACACGGACCTGCGCTGGCGGATCGTCACCGCGCTGGCGGCGGCGGGCGAGGTCGACTCCGACGGGCTGCAGACGCCGTTCATCGACGCAGAGGCGCAGCGGGATCCGACCGCGGCGGGCAAGCGGCATGCCGCGCAGGCGGCGGCGGCGCGGCCGCAGGCAACGGTGAAGGAGGCGGCGTGGCAGCAGGTGATCGAGGACGACACGTTGGCCAACATCACCGCGCGCTCGATCATCGCCGGCTTCGGCCAGCCCGGTCAGCATGAGCTGCTGCAGCCGTTTCGCGCCAAGTACTTCGGCGCGATCGCCGGGGTGTGGCAGCGGCGATCGAGCGAGGTCGCGCAGACGGTGGTGATCGGGCTGTATCCGTCGTGGGACATCAGCCAGGCAGGTCTTGAGGCCGCGGATGGATTCCTGGCCGACCCGGATGTGCCGCCGCCGCTGCGGAGGCTGGTGGTCGAGGGCCGCGCAAGTGTGGAGCGCGCACTGCGGGCCCGGGCGTTCGACGTCACCTAGCCGTTGCGAGTGTGCCTGCGGGCGACACGCCGCGGTTTTGCGGGAGTTTGCGCACGCTGGTTGGTGTCCCCGCCCATACGCTTTTCAGATGGCGGGAAATCGAAGCCGCAGGGCGAGGGCCACCCGCAAGCGCAAGCGCCGCCTTGATCTCGTCGTCAACGACCTCACCGGCGAACAATGGGCGGCGCTGAAGGCCGCTTGGGACGGGTGCGCCTACTGCGGTGCGACCGACGGCCCGTTGCAGCGCGACTGTGTCTTGGCGGTCTCCCGAGGCGGGCGATACACGGTGGACAATGTCGTACCCGCCTGCGCTTCCTGCAATACAAGCAAGTGCAATGAAGAGGTCACCACCTGGCTGCGCCGCAAGCCGCTCGACGAGCGCGCATTCCTGACGCGCTACATGCAGATCCGCGCGGCGCTGGCAGTGCCGGTCGGCCCTGCAGCGGCTATTGAGCTCTGACCGCGAGCGTGGGGCGGGAGACGTCAGGGTGGGGAGACGCCGGCGCTGAGCACTCGGACGGCGCTGATCAGGCCGTCCATCAGGTTGCCCTCTTTGAACGACCCGGTGGCCGCCGAGACTCCGAGCGGGGCGGCCTCTTCGATGCCGCGGCCCTTGACGTCGCTGCCGTAGACCACCTCGATCGCGCGCTGATTCGGCGAAACGGCAAGCAGGACCGCGTTATCCGGTGTCGGCACCTTCGCAAGGATCTCGCGCGCCGCGGCCGCGGTGTCATCACCTAGGTCGCCGAGGTAGACCGCAAAGCGAGCCTTGGCAGCGCGGGAGCCGTATTTGAGCGCGTCGTCGAGGACGACCAGATCCTTGACCGGGAACGGGTAGGTCACCGACGCCTCGCCGGGTTCGGTGACTCCCGAGATCCGACCGCTGGAGGTTACGACGAACCCCCGCGGCAGCTCGGCCAGCTCAGCCGGCGCAAGAGTTGCGACTTCACCACTTGCCACTGGCGCCACCTCCTACTGTCAGGTGCGAGCCATGGCCACCGTGGCCGTGGTCGGCGGGTTCGTCGGACGCCCACAGAATCGGTGCGTGCGTCCACTGATCGGACATCTTGTAGGTCGCCGGGTGCGGGTTCTTGGCACGCCAGATCAGCGCGGCCAAGACCCCGGACAGCCCGAGCGGCACCAGAAGGAACAGCGCATGGACCAAAGGGGTGCTCACGACGCAAACCGTATCGCAGGCAACTGCTACGCCGCGCCCTCACCCAGGTATCGCACCCAGGCCGGGTCGAGTTCCTTCACGCTGGAGAGCAACCGCCAATGCTGGCCTTTCGGCGGCACCGGCACCGAGTGCAGCGTCCAGCCCAGTTCGGCCAGCAACCGGTCGGCCTTGCGGTGATTGCACGTCGAACAGGCCGCCACGCAGTTCTCCCAGGAATGGTCGCCGCCGCGGCTGCGCGGCACGACGTGGTCGACGGTGTCGGCCTTGGCACCGCAGTATGCGCAGCGGAACCGGTCGCGGTGCATGAGCGCGGCCCTGGTCATCGGGACGCGGGCCCGGTAAGGCACCCGAACGTAGGAATGCAGCCGGATCACCGACGGCACCACGATCGACCTGCTGGCCGAGTGGATCACCGGGCCGTTCGGATCGTCGTGTACGACGGTGGCCTTTCCGCACATAAGCATGATGACCGCCCGGCGCATCGGCAGGGCGGTCAACGGTTCGTACGTGGAATTGAGGAGCAGCACACGACGGCGCCCCCAAATGGAGCCGTCGTGGGTCGTACTCGGCGGGTGAGCGTCGACGCTGTGCAGCACCCGCGTCTGGGCATGGGTCACCGAGGTTCCGGATAAGCCCGCCGCGGTCCCGGGATGCCGGTGGCCGCGGCTCTTCTTGCGCTGCGCCATACGTCCTCCGACCGACAGTCCACCATGGATTGGGGTCGATCGCATAACAAATTGGTCCGTGTCCGCAGGTCACCCGGTGAACATCCCGTGACGCGACCGGCTGACCGGCGGGATCTGCGGACAAGACACAATGGTGGCGTGACACAACCGCAGCGATCGTTCTACGACGAAGTCGGTGGCCACGACACGTTCAACGCCATCGTGTCGCGGTTCTACGAACTCGTACGCGCGGACGAGATCCTGCGTCCGCTCTACCCCGAGGACGAGCTGGACGCCGCCGAGGAGCGGCTGCGGATGTTCCTCGAGCAGTATTGGGGCGGCCCGCGGACCTACTCCGATCAGCGCGGCCATCCCCGCCTGCGGATGCGCCACGCCCCGTTCCGCATCGGCTACATCGAGCGCGACGCCTGGTTGCGTTGCATGCACACCGCGGTCGCGGAAATCGACTCACAGACCCTCGACGACGAACACCGCAAGGAACTGCTGGCTTATCTCGAGATGGCCGCACAGTCGATGGTGAATTCGCCGTTCTGATGGACGCACAGAAATCCGCACCCTGGTGGTCGCACGCGGTGTTCTACCAGGTCTACCCACGGTCGTTCCGCGACAGCAATGCCGACGGCGTCGGCGACCTCGACGGCGTGACCGACAAGCTGGATTACCTCAAGGCGCTGGGCGTCGACGCGATCTGGCTCAATCCGGTGATGGTCTCGCCCATGGCCGACAACGGCTACGACGTCGCGGATCCCCGCGATGTCGACCCGCTGTTCGGCGGGATCGACGCGCTGGACCGGCTCGTCGAGGCGGCGCACCGGCTCGGCATGAAAGTCACGATGGACCTGGTGCCCAACCACACCAGCTCGCAGCACCCGTGGTTTCAGGCGGCCCTGGCCGCGAGCCCCTGCACCGACCAGCGCGGGCGGTACATCTTCCGCGACGGCGCCGGCCCCGGCGGCATCCACCCGCCGAACAACTGGATGTCGATCTTCGGTGGCCCCGCGTGGACCCGGGTCGTCGAGCCCGACGGCAACCCTGGCCAGTGGTATCTGCACCTGTTCGACGCCGAGCAGCCGGACCTGAACTGGGACAACCCCGAAGTCTTCGAGGACCTCGAGAAGACGCTGCGGTTCTGGCTTGAGCGCGGGATCGACGGGTTCCGCATCGACGTCGCGCACGGCATGGCCAAGCCACCGGGGCTACCCGACATGGAGGTCATCAGGGCCGAGGTGCTGCTGGCCGACATGGACGACGACCCACGCTTCAACAACGACGGCGTGCACGCCATCCACCGCCAGATCCGCAGGGTGTTCAACGACTACCCGGACGCCGTCGCGATCGGCGAGGTGTGGGTGTACGACAACGAACAGTTCTCCCGGTATGTACGGCCCGACGAGCTGCACCTCGGCTTCAACTTCCGGCTGCTCCGGGCGAAGTTCGATGCGACCGACATCCGCGGTGCCATCGAGAATTCCTTGGCCGCGACGGCGATCGCGGACGCGATACCGACCTGGACGCTGGCCAATCACGATGTCGACCGCGAGCCAACCCGCTACGGCGGCGGGCAAATCGGCCTGGACCGCGCGCTTGCGATGGCGCAGGTGATGCTCGCGCTGCCCGGGTCGGTGTTCATCTACAACGGCGAGGAACTCGGCCTTTCGAACGTCGACCTGCCCGACGAGGCACTGCGCGACCCGGTGTGGGAACGGTCGGGACACAGCAGGCGCGGCCGCGACGCCAGTCGGGTGCCGGTGCCATGGGGTGGCGACGCGCCGCCTTTCGACTTCTCCACGAATCCGGATACTTGGCTGCCGATACCGCCGGAGTGGGCGGCGTTGACGGTGCAACGGCAACTCGACGATGCCGACTCGCCGCTGTCGTTCTTCCGCCGGGCCATCGAATTGCGCCGCAGCCGACCAGAATTCGACGGCGCGCAGATCGAATGGCTGGACTCCCCCGCCAGCACTCTGGTGTTCCGCCGCAACGGCGGTCTGGTGTGCGCGCTGAACGCAGGCCGCCGCCCGATGCCCCTGCCCGATGGCGAGGTGTTGTTGGCCAGCGGCGCGTTGGTGGACGGCAGGCTGGCGCCGGACACTACCGCGTGGTTGGTCTAGCGAAGCACCAGGGCGGGGTCGCCGCGGCGGCGGTACACCGAGCCGAACCGTGCATCGATGCGTAGCCAGGCGGGCAGCGCACGCACCCGCACGATCTCGTCGGCGGAGACGGTGTCGGGGTCCAGCCCCATCTCCTGCCCCGCGGCCGTCGACTGTGGCAGAAAACCCATTGCAGTCAAGGCGAATACGCAGCGCATCGGGATGCCGACGCTGGTATCGCCCGAGCTGACCGCGACCACTTCCTGGTCGAGCAGCGATGCCGGCGGCCCATGTGCGCTTGAGAGTTCTTTCGCGAGCGAAACGCCGCGCTGGGCGAGGTCGAGCACCGCGCGTGCGGGCACGTCGTCGAGATGGACGAAGCCGGTCTCCGGTGGCAGTGCCCCGCGCCATGCCGAGTCCATTGGGAAACCGGGCTCGACAAACCCGCTGCCGTCCATGCCTGTCAATCCGGCAGTGAGCGCGTCGGCGCCTGCACACAGGTCCGCCGGGCGGATCCGTCCGCCGACGACCCGGCTGGCCAGCACATCGAAACCGGTTGCCACCCAGGCGACCACAAGTCCGCCTGCGCGCTCACGGAGTCGGACGACGGCGGCGTCGTCGAGCCGCAACGCCCGTTCGGTAAACGTCGCCAGGTCCTCGCGGTGGGTGGCGTCGTCGAGCCAGATACCGCGTTCGGGTTGGGTCATCGCGTCCAGTGCTGTAGGTAATCGCGCTGCGCGGGCGAAAGCCGTTGCAGCCGTTGTTCCTCGATGTGTACGGCGGCCAGCTGCGTCTCGGCGATCAGCAGACCGACCGTCGTGATGTCGGCGCCGAAAGGTTCACGTAGAAACGGGATTCTGGCCTCTTCCAGGATGGTGACCATCGTGGCGTGGTTGATGTGCTGATAGGAATCGATGTCTGACCAGCGCACATGAGCTGGCGCCACAAATCCCGAAACTGGCGCCACAAATACCGAGTTAGTTGCACTTCGCGCGACACGCTGATCGCCCGTCACCCAGTTTGTCCCGTCCCGCTCGTTCGCGTCATGCTGCGGATCTGTCGTGCCGCCACCGATAGCGTCGCCAGGTCGTGCAATTCATCCTGGTTGATCTCGTCCAGCGTGCGCCGGGCCCTGGTTACCCGGGAGCTGTTGGTCAACTCCCACTCGGTGATCTTCTCCTCGCCGCTCTCGTCCGGCTCACCGACGGCCAGCACGTCGAAGCACAGCGCCCTCAGCGAGCCGTAGAGGTCGTCGCGAATCGCCAAGCGGGCCAACGAGTGCCAACGGTCGTCACGCGCCAACCGGGACACCGCGGTGAGCAGACCGTCGGTGCCGAGATAGTCCATCAGAGCGAAGTAGGTGTCGGCGACCTCGGCCGGATCGCGGTCGACGATGTCGGCGATGTCGATCACGTCGAGCAGGCTGTACTGATACAGCCCGGTCGCGACCATGTAGGCGAGGTCGTCCGAGACGCCCTGCGAGCTGAACTCGCGGGCTTCTTTTTCGACGATGGCCTTGTCGTCGCCGCGCAGCCACTCCGACATGCGTGGCGTCAGCGATGCGACTTTCTCTGCGAACCGGTTGGTTTCGGCGCCCACCGCAAGCGGCTGCGGGCGGTAGTTGAGGAGCCAGCGCCCTGAGCGGTCGATGAGCCGGCGCAGATCCAGCGTCATCCGGTCGGTGACGGCGACCGATGCTCCGTTCTCGCCGGTGGCGCGGATCTGCCGCCACATCTCACCGACCCGGAAGATCGCATCCGTGGCGACATAGCTCCGCACCGCGTCAACGGGCCCGACGCCGACGTCCTCGGAGACCCGGTAGCTGTAGGAGATGCCGCTGGTGTCGACGAGGTCGTTGACCAGCATGGTGGTGACGATCTCCCGGCGCAGCTGATGTTGGCGGATGTCGCTGGCGAACTGGTCACGCAGGTTCGACGGGAAGTACCACGGCAGCCGGGAGGCGAACGCCTCCTGATCGGGCAGCTCGCCGGCGAGCAGGTCGTCCTTCAGCGCCAGCTTGACGTGGGCCATCAGCGTCGCGAGTTCGGGTGATGTCAGCCCGATTCCGGCTTCGGTTCGTCGCCGAATCTCCTTCTCCGACGGCAGCGCCTCCAGCTCGCGGTTGAGCCCGCGGTCCTTGACGAAATCCTTGATCATGCGCGCATGCACGGGCAGCAGGCTGGCCGCGTTGGCGCGGCTGGTGCCCATCAGATCGTTTTGATCCTTGTTGTCGGCCAGCACCAGCCGGCCGACCTCGTCGGTCATCGACACCAGCAGCGCGGTCCGGTCGTCGGCCCTGACCTTGCCCGCGGTGACCAGCGAGTCGATCAGGATCTTGATGTTGACCTCATGGTCGGAACAGTCGACGCCGGCCGAGTTGTCCAGTGCGTCGGTGTTGCAGCGGCCGCCGGCCAGGTTGAACTCGATGCGACCCAGCGAGGTCACGCCCAAATTGCCGCCCTCACCGATCACCTTGGCGCGCACCTGGTTTCCGTTCACCCGCACGGGATCGTTGGCGCGGTCACCGACGTCGGCGTCCGATTCCGTCTCCGCCTTGATGTAGGTGCCGATTCCGCCGTTGAACAGCAGGTCGGCCGGGGCCTTCATGATCGCCTTGATCAGGTTCGGCGGCGTCATCTCCTCGACGCCCTCCTCGATACCCAGCGCGACACGGGCCCGCGGGCTGATCGGGATGGACTTCTGTTCGCGGCTGTAGACCCCGCCGCCCTCGCTGATCAGCGAGCGGTCGTAGTCGTCCCAGCTGGACCGCGGCAGGTCGAAGAGTCGTTTGCGCGCGTCCCACGATGTCGCGGCGTCGGGATCGGGGTCGATGAAGATGTGCCGATGATCGAAGGCAGCCAGCAGGCGGATGTGTTTGGACAGCAGCATGCCGTTGCCGAACACGTCGCCGCTCATGTCGCCGACGCCGACCACGGTGAAGTCCTCGGATTGGGTGTCGACGCCCATCTCGCGGAAGTGGCGCTTGACGGCCTCCCATGCGCCCTTGGCGGTGATGCCCATCGCCTTGTGGTCGTAGCCGACCGAACCGCCGGACGCGAACGCGTCGCCGAGCCAAAAGCCGTACGACGCGGCCACCTCGTTGGCGATGTCGGAGAACGTGGCGGTGCCCTTGTCGGCCGCCACCACGAGGTACGCATCGTCGCCGTCGCGGCGCACCACATCGGGCGGAGTGACGACGTCGCCGGTGGCCTTGTCGACGTTGTCGGTGAGGTCGAGCAACCCGGCGATGAACAGCTTGTAGCAGGCCACGCCCTCGTTGCGTTGCGCGTCGCGGTCGGCGGCGGCATCGCCGGTCGCCGCTGGCGGCGCCTTGACGACGAAGCCGCCCTTGGCACCGACGGGGACGATCACGGCGTTCTTCACCGCCTGCGCCTTGACGAGGCCCAGGATCTCGGTCCGGAAGTCCTCGCGGCGGTCCGACCACCGCAGGCCGCCGCGCGCCACGTACCCGAACCGCAGGTGCACGCCCTCCACTCGCGGCGAGTACACGAAGATCTCGAACCTGGGCCGCGGCAACGGCAGTTCGTCGATAAGGCCTGGGTTCAGTTTGACCGACAGCACGTTCTGCTGACGCGCCGAATCCGGCCTGCTGACAAAGTAATTGGTCCGCAGCGTGGCCTGGATCAGCGATGCGAACGCCCGCAGCACGCGATCGGTGTCGAGGCTGACCAGTGCATCGATGTCTGCTGCCACGGCGGCGGCAGCAGCCTGCGCGTCGTTGCGCCGCGTCTCGTCCGAGGGCTTCGGGTCGAACAACGCCTCAAACAATTCGACGAGCGATCGTGCGGTGCCGGGATTGTCGTTGATCACCGTTTCGATGTGGGACTGACTGTACGGAAAGCCCGCCTGCCGAAGGTATTTCGCGTAGGTGCGCAGCACGACCACCTGCTGCCAGGTCAGGGCGGCCCTCAGCACCAGCTCGTTGAACCGGTCGATTTCCACCCGACCTTGCCAGATCGCGGTGACCGTGTCGGCGAACCGCTGGGCCATCGCCGCTCGTTCGGGGCCTGCCGGCGGCGTCGGGATATTGGGGTGCGGCGAAATCTTGAGCTGGTAGATCCAGACCGGCAACCCGTCGCGGCGGGTCACCGTGAACGGTCGCTCCTCGAGCACCACCACACCCATGGACTGCAGCATCGGCAGCAGTTGGCTCAGTGATGCCGATCGCCCACCGAGATACCAGGTGAGCTGTGCGACCCCGTCGGGACCGCGGTCGCCGAGAACAAGCTTGACCGTATTGTCTTGCAGCTCTTCGATGATCGCGATGTCCGCGATCGCGTCAAGTGGCGCGATCGCCTGCTTGTAGACCTCCGGGAAGGCGGCGGCGTAGTGCTCGGCGTTGGTTTGGTTGATCGAGCCGGTCTTCACCGCGCCCATCAGCCGGTCACCCCAAGTCCTAGCGGCCTCGGTGAGCATGTCCTGGATTCGCGACTCGTTCTCGAGGGACACGTCGACGCCCCGCTGACGGGAGCCCTCGGGCAACCGTACTGTGAAATGCACTACGGCCCACGGCGATTCGCTGACCCGCGCGGCGTAGTCGATGCTCACCCCGCCCAGCTCGCGGACCAGGATGTCCTGCATCTCCAACCGCACCGCGGTGGTGTACCTGTCGCGCGGGAGATACACCAGGCACGACACGAAGTGAGCGAGTTGGTCGGCGCGCATGAACAGCAACGTGCGGCGCCGTGAACCGAGATCGACCACCGCCATCGCCATGTCCAGCAGCTCCTTGGCCGAAAGGGCGAAGAGCTCCGAACGCGGGATGGTCTGGATGATGTCCAGCAGCAGCTGGCCGGGATGACTGGGGTCACGGTGGGCCATCGCGAGCGCGTCGTTGACGCGCCGTGAAATCAGTGGGATTTCAAGCACATTGGCATTCATGGCGGCCACCGTGAACAACCCGACGAAGCGGTGCTCGATCGCCTCCCCTGCGGCGTGTTCGCGGACGACCACGATGTACGGGTGGGCGCCGTAGCGCAGGTAGCTGGCCATCGTGGCCTGCGCCAGCACCAGCAGATCGTCGCTGGCCGTGAGCTGCGGAAGCACGTCGGTGCGCAGCCGCAGCACACCGAGACGACTGGACGGATCGACCGAGGACTGGCCGTTGCGGACCTGGCAGCGTTGGTAGCCCAGCAGCACGAAGTGTCCGTCGGCCAGCCAGCGCAGCAGCGCGGCAACGTCCTTGCGGTCGGAGCCGGGGAACCGGCCCTGGGGGTCGGAGTCGAGTTCGGCAGACAGGCTTCGCAGCATGGCTGCCATCGAGGTGGAGTCCAAAGCCACCTGACGGGCGTCGGCGAGAACGCTTGGCAGCAGGCGTTTGACTTCCTCCACCGACTTGAGGTCGACCGATTCGGCGAGCTGGACGTGGATCCACGTCTCGTCGATGCCGTCGCCGAATCGGGCGTCGGACGCCGGCGCGATCTCCACCAGTTCGCCGCTGGGTCCCCGCCGTGCCCGGAACACCGGATTCATGATGGCCGTGTAGGCCACCCCGAGCCGGTGCAGCAGCACGGTGACGGAGTCCATGAGCATCGACGCGCTGTCGGTGACGATCTGCAGCGCCGGCCCGAATCCGGCCGGGTCGTCGTCGGCGTAGACCGCAACCCGGGTGTCGCCGAAGGACCGGTGCCCGCCCAGCCGGTAGTGGGCCTCGACCAGGGCAGGCGACAACAACCCCACTGCCGTCTGGGCCAGCGGTGCGGTGACCGCCGAGTCGGCGCCTGGCGCGTCACCGTGGGGCCCGTGGTAGGTCGCGATATAGGCCCGCGCGAGTGTGGCGATGGTGTCCTGGCTCAGCGGCGGCGAGTCGGTCGATCCGTCGACACCTGTGCCCGTCCCCGGATTGACCGTCATCGCACCGCTCCTACCTACGCCCGCGTGCCGACGCTGGCACGCACGAGCGACACTAGTCGCGGGTGAGGCGGCGGTGGGTCACCCTGTGCGGACGGGCCGCTTCGATACCTAGTCGTTCCACCTTGTTTTCCTCGTAAGCGGCGAAGTTGCCCTCAAACCAGAACCACTTGGCCTCGTTGTCGTCGTCGCCCTCCCACGCCAAGATGTGCGTACAGGTGCGGTCAAGGAACCAGCGGTCGTGGGAAATCACCACCGCGCAGCCGGGGAAGTTGTCCAGCGCGTTCTCCAACGAGCTCAGTGTTTCCACGTCGAGGTCGTTGGTCGGCTCGTCGAGCAGGATCAGGTTGCCGCCCACTTTGAGGGTGAGCGCCAGGTTCAGCCGGTTGCGTTCACCACCGGACAGCACGCCGGCCGGTTTCTGCTGGTCCGGGCCCTTGAACCCGAACGCCGACACATACGCCCGCGACGGGATCTCGTTCTGGCCGACCTCGATGTAGTCCAGGCCGTCGGACACGACCTCCCAGACGTTCTTCTTGGGGTCGATGCCTGCCCGGCTTTGATCGACGTAGCTCAGCTTCACGGTGTCGCCAACCTTGACGATCCCGCTGTCGGGCTGTTCGAGGCCGACAATCGTCTTGAACAAGGTGGTCTTGCCCACGCCGTTCGGGCCGATGACACCGACGATGCCGTTGCGGGGAAGGGTGAACGACAGGTCCTTGATCAGGGGCCGGCCCTCGAAGCCCTTGTCGAGGTGCTCGACCTCGACAACGATGCTGCCAAGCCGTGGGCCGGTCGGGATCTGGATCTCCTCGAAGTCGAGTTTGCGGGTCTTCTCGGCTTCGGCCGCCATCTCCTCGTAGCGGCCCAGGCGCGCCTTGCTCTTGGCCTGCCTGGCCTTGGCTCCCGAGCGCACCCACTGCAGCTCATCCCTCAGCCGCTTTTGCAGCTTGACGTCCTTGCGGCCCTGCACCGCGATGCGGTCGGCCTTCTTCTCCAGGTACGTCGAGTAGTTGCCCTCGTACGGGTAGGCGCGGCCGCGGTCGAGTTCGAGAATCCACTCGGCGACGTTGTCCAGGAAGTAGCGGTCGTGCGTGACTGCCAGGATCGCGCCCTTGTACTCCGCAAGGTGCTGCTCGAGCCACTGCACGCTCTCGGCGTCCAGATGGTTGGTCGGCTCGTCAAGAAGCAGCAGGTCGGGCTTGGACAGCAGCAGCTTGCACAGCGCTACCCGGCGACGCTCCCCGCCGGACAGGTGGGTGACGGGCTCGTCTGGCGGCGGGCAACGCAGCGCGTCCATCGCCTGCTCGAGCTGCGAGTCGATGTCCCACGCGTCGGCGTGGTCCAGGTCCTCTTGCAGCCGGCCCATCTCCTCCATCAGCTCGTCGGTGTAGTCGGTGGCCATCAGTTCGGCCACCTCGTTGAACCGGTCGAGTTTGACCTTGATCTCGCCGAGCCCCTCCTCGACGTTGCCGCGCACGGTCTTCTCCTCGTTCAACGCCGGCTCCTGCTGCAGGATGCCGACCGTCGCGCCGGGCGCCAGCAGCGCGTCGCCGTTGTTGGGGATGTCCAGTCCGGCCATGATCCGCAAGACGCTCGACTTGCCGGCCCCGTTTGGACCGACGACGCCTATCTTCGCGCCTGGAAGGAAGTTCAGACTGACGTCGTCGAGGATGACCTTGTCGCCGTGCGCCTTGCGGACCTTCCGCATCGAATAGATGAATTCGGCCATGCCGTGGTGTTGCCTTTCCGAAAGAATGCGAGTTTGTGGTGTTGCTCGCGGACCATCGTAGGCGTGGCCACGTCGGCAGAGCCGACCAGAGCTGCCTCAGCTGGCTACGCGGACAGAGGCAGCGCCTTCCTGCCGATGGCCGAGTCGTGACCCGCGTGCTCTGGATCGTCGGTGCGCTCGTCAGCGTTCGCGACGCTGTCAGCCGGCGCCGACTCGGCCGCATCATCACTGTTGGCGCCGGGTTGTCTGCGGCTTTCGATGCGGGCGACGCACCGAGCCAGATCCGGGCCCACCGAGGTGGCCCGCACTTCCACCGATGAGCGGCGGACGCCTTCTTTGTCGTCGTACTCACTGGTGTACACGTTCCCAACAACGACGACCGGGTCACCCTTCCCCAGGGCCGCGCCAACACCGGTGACAAGCCTTCCCCAGCAGTTCACCGTGACGAAAAACGAGTTCCCCGGCTCCCAGTTTCCCTCGGCGGTGCGCCGCCGCGAGTTGCTGGCCACCCGGAACTTGATGAGCTCTTGATCGCCGACTCGGCGGCGGTCGGGTTTGGTGACGATGTTTCCGACCACGGTGATCGGTGTCTCGAACATGGTGATTCCTTTCATTCATCTGCTTCTCGTTCATCTACTTCGACGGGCTCGGTGCATGCCGGGCTCGTCGGTGACACCCCCATTGACCGCAACGGCGCTGACACCGCGCCCCTGCCGGCCGCCGAACCCGCGGCTCCCTGTGGATGAATTGCGCACTGTGGATCGTCGGCCCATAGGTTGATGGTCATGACGGTGTGGATCAACCGCAGGCCCGAGGCCGACGTAGCGGCCGAGCTCGAGGCGAGCCGGGGCCCGCTGGCCGGTGTCCGGCTCGCGGTGAAGGACAATGTCGACACCGCCGGGCTGCCCACCACTGCGGGCTGCCCGGAGTTCGCGTATCGACCGGAGCGCGACGCGGCCGCCGTGGCGGCGCTGCGGGCAGCAGGTGCGGTCGTCGTCGGCAAGACCAACCTCGACCAGTTCGCCACCGGCCTCGTCGGCACCCGCTCGCCGTACGGCGCGGTGCCCGACAGCCGCAGGCCCGAATTCATCAGCGGCGGGTCAAGCTCGGGATCGGCGGTGGCGGTCGCCACCGGCGAGGCCGACATCGCGATCGGCACCGACACCGCCGGCTCGGGACGCGTGCCCGCGGGCTTGCAAGGCATCGTCGGGGTCAAGCCCACGCTCGGGGTGATCAGCACCGACGGCGTACTGCCTGCGTGCGAATCCTATGACTGCGTCACGATTTTCGCGCCGAATCTCGAGCTGGCGAACCGCGCCATGGGAGTGATGGCCGTCGGCGCATGGGATCGCCACTGGCCCTCCGACGTTCGGCTCGCAGCACCGCCAGGTCCCGTCGTTGCGGTTCCCGACGAGGTGCCCGAGCTGGACCGCGAGTGGCGCGCCGCGTTCGACGCCGCCGTCGGCCGGCTGACCGACGCGGGCGCACGCATCGCCACCGTGGACATGGCGCCATTCCTTGCCGCGGCCAAGCTGCTCTACGACGGTGCGTTGGTGAGTGAACGATACGCCGCCGTAGGCGAGTTCATCGACGGGCATCCGGACGCCGCGTTGGATCCGACGGTCCGGCGCATCATCAGTGCGGCGCGGGACATCCCGGCGCATCGACTGGTGCGGGACCGCCGTGAGGTCGACCGGCTGCATGCCGTCGCGATGGCCGCGCTCGACGGTGTCGACGCGCTGATGGTGCCCACCGCTCCGATGCATCCCCGCATCGACGAAGTGGCCGCCGACCCGATCGGCGTCAACTCCCGCATGGGCACCTATTCCAACTTCTGCAATCTGTTCGATCTGTGCGCGGTGGCCGTGCCTGCCGGCACGGCCGGCCAGGCGCAGTTCGGGATCACCGTGCTGGCTCGTGCCTTCGAGGATGCCGTCGCAATGGATATCGCCGCGCTCACATCGGCAGACCAAGCGCCCGTGGATGTTTGGCCGCTGGCGGCGGCGGAGTCCGTCGAGCTGGTGGTATTCGGCGCGCACCTTCGCGGCGGACCGCTGGCTCATCAGCTCACCGATCAGGGCGCCCGCTGGGCCGGCGAGGTCGCGACGGCGCCGCGCTACCGGATGTCGGTGTTGCCGACCGTCCCGGCCAAGCCGGCCATCACCCGGGTGCCCGACGGTGCGCCTGGCACCGCGCTGAGTGGACACCGGTGGTTGTTGTCACCGGCTGCACTCGGCCGGTTCCTGGCCACCCTGCCTGCGCCGATGCAGCTCGGCAAGGCCGAATTCGACGACGGCACATGGCGAACCGCGTTCGGCTGCGACGGCGCCGCGGCGACCGGCGCCGACATCAGTGCATTCGGTAGCTGGCCTGCTGCCATCGCGGCCG
Organism: Mycobacterium sp.; assembly: GCA_025965975.1. Classification (GTDB taxonomy): domain Bacteria; phylum Actinomycetota; class Actinomycetes; order Mycobacteriales; family Mycobacteriaceae; genus Mycobacterium. The sequence goes on from JAOPVX010000200.1 coordinate 22,583, forward strand.
GCGCGGTGGGCTAGCCAGACCCGCCGTCGCGGCGCGCAAGCTCGGAGAGCATGGCGTTGTAGGCAGTCAATTCCGCGTTGTCGTCGCGGTCGGCGGCCCGGTCGAGTCGTTTGGCGGTGCGTTGATCGCTGCGTCGCCACTGGATCAGCAGGGCGATCATCACCACCACGAGCGGGACTTCGCCTGCCGCCCAGGCGATTCCACCGCCCAGCCGCTGATCTCCCAGCAGATCGGTATGCCAAATCAGCCGCAGCGAGCGGTAGAAGGTCTCGCCGAGAACGGTCTGCATGCCCATCAGCACGACACCGAAGAACGCGTGCAGCGGCAGCGTCGCGAACACCATCGCGACCTTGCCGAGTTGCGGAATCTGCCGCGGTGTCGGGTCGATGCCGATCACCACCCAGTAGAAGAGGTACCCGCTGAGCAGGAAGTGAACGTTCATCAGCAGATGCGCGGCGTGGTTGCTCACCGCGGCGTCGAAAACGCCGCCGAGGTACAGGCCGTAAAAGCCCGCGACGAACAACACAGTGGCCACGATCGGGTGAGTGAGGAAGCGCGACAGCCGCGAATGCAGCGCCGCCAGCAGCCATTCCCGGGGCCCAGGCGGCTCGCCCCGTGCTGCGGTCGGCAGCGCGCGAAGGGCAAGCGTCACGGGGCCGCCCAAGACCAGCAGGATCGGCACCAGCATCGACAGAAGCATGTGCGCGATCATGTGCATCGAGAACATCGCCGGCATGTAACGGCCGAGCCCCGACGACGTGGTGAACAGCAGCACCGCGCAGCCGCACATCCATGCCATCGTGCGACCCATCGGCCACGCGTCGCCGCGACGGCGCAACCGGCGCAACCCGAGCAGATACAGCACGGCCATGACGATCGCGGCAGTGCCGAAGATGAGGTCGAACCGCCAGTCGAATAGCACGCGGGCCAGCGTTGGCGGCCCGGCGAAGTCGTAGCCGATCTCGATGGAAGGGATGGACGGGTTGTAGATCGCCGGCGCCGGCGGCGGAGTGCGGCCCAGCGCAACCGCGATGCCGAACGTCAGGCCGAAGATCAGCGCCTCGATGAGCGCCAGCTTGATCAACGGCCCTCGCGCCTCCGGATCCGACCGCAGTGCAGCAACACCGCTGCGCCGCTGTCGCCAACCGATGAAGCCCAGCGCGCACAACGCCGACGCCTTAGCGAGGACCAGCCAGCCGTATCCGCTGTGCAGCAGGTCGCCCGGCCGGATTCGGACCAGAGCGTTGACGACACCGCTGAGCGCCATCGCCAGGAAACACCACAGGGCGACGGCGGAAAACCTTCGCGCCGCCAGGTCGGCGTGTTCGCCACTGCGCAGCGCGTGGGCGAGAAGTGCCAGCAGACCACCGGCCCACACTCCGGCGGCGACCAAGTGGATGAGCAGGCTGTTGGTGGCCATGTCGTGGGAGCCGCCCGCCGACGAATGGCCGGTCAGTGCCAGCGGGATCAGGCTGACAAGCGACCCGGCGAAGAGCAACGGCGTCCACGACCAGCGCAGCACCGGAAGGCTGGCCAGCACGACCGCGGCCGCAATGAAGGCGGTCCAGCGCCATGCGGTGGCGGTATCGACCAGGCTCGCCACCGACCAGATCGCCGAAGGGCTGAGGCGGGAGACCAACGGCTGTCCCGTAACGTCCGAGACCGTCAGCGGCACCAGCAGCGCCGCGCAGACGGTCCAGACCCCGGACGCCACAGTGCCCAGCCGCAGTGCGCGGTAACCCGCGGCATCGAGCACGCCATTGGGCTGCGGCGGCACCAGGAACGCCGCGAACATGAATGATCCGACAGCAAGCACGGCGGCGATCTCCCCCGCCGCGCGCACGAACGGCAGTCCGTAAGTGGTCACCGGGCCAGGATCGGGCAGCCCGGTGGCGGTAAGCGCATCGGCAAGTGACAACGCCGAAAGGGCCGCGGCCGTTGCGCCGGCCAGCAGTCCGACGCCGAGCAGCACCGGCCACACCGCGCTGGTGCGCACGCCTGGCGCCACCACCCGACCCGGAGAAGTCATGTGCCCAGCGTATGGCGTGGCGAGCAGCCGGGACGCAGACTGCCCTTGCTACGCGGACTGGCCGCGGACAATTCGCCGCGCTACCTCGCGGGCATAGAACTGTTCGAGCGAAATCCGCTCGACCGTGTCCATGTCGCCAAGGATGCCGCGCAGTTCGTCGCGGAATGCGGTCCGCCGCTCGTCCAGGTCGGCCGCGGGCTCCAGCAGATGCTGATCGGCGGCAACCTGACGCGCCGTGGCAAACAGTAGCGCCGACACCGCCTCGTTGCTGCGCACCCGGTCCTGCGCGGCGTATTGCCTGCCGACGCCCAAGGCCTTCTTCGTCAGGTCCTTTTCATCGATCTCGGCAGGGGCGTCACGCAGCACGTCGGAGACGATCTCGTAGGCCTCGAAGAACGGCCGCAGCATGGCGCCGGCGATGAGCGGCTTCTTGGCCCGCAGCAACACGTTGATCTCGTCGCCGCCTGCGGCGACGTGGGCCTCCCAGTCCCCGTGCCACGACATCTCTTCGGCCACGTGTTCACGGAAAGCGGCCGAGTCCGCGAAGTAGAAGTCGAACTTCAGCAGATCCCGCAAGTGCATCGTCTGGTTCCAAAACGCTTCCAGCCGGTCACCTTCCGCACGCGCGGCATACGCGAGCGCCAACTCGACGATCGACGTCTCGAGGAAAGCGTCGATGAGTGTGTTGCGGTAGAAGGCCGCCTGATGCTCATCTTCCGGCGCGATCCGCCATACCGGTTCTCGGCCACCCTCAACGCACGTGATGGGATGGCCGTTGGACAACGCATCGAGCGCCGCGCGGACGCCGTCGGCCGTGCGCAGTCGCAACGCGCTGTTGGTCATCGGAGTCTGCTTGCGTTCAAGATAATCCAGCGAGTCCTGCAGGGTGTGGTGGAGCTGGTCAAGCGTCAGCGCGACCCCGCGGGCGGTTAACAGCAGAGCCGAAACCAGAGCCGTCGCGTTGACCGGCGTGACCCGCAGGATCCGCCAGGCCACCTCGAACGCCATCTTTTGCAGCGCAAGGCGTTTGGCGGCATCGTCGGTGGTCATTGGACCGTGCGGCTCGCCAAGGTACTCGCGCATCGACACCGCTTCGGGGAAGCGGACGTAGATCTTGCCGTAGTTGCGCTCACCCTGTGCCTTGATGAAGTTGTACAGCCAGGACAGACCCTCGGGCGTCTTCTCGCCGCCGCGTGCGTACGCGGCGTATTCGGCGGTCTCGTGCAACTGATCGAAGCTGATCGACACCGGCTGCAGCAGAATGTCGTCGCTGCGGCCGTCGAGGTAGGCATCGGCGACATAGGCAAGCAGGCCCAGCTTGGGCGGCAACATCTTTCCGGTGCGAGAGCGCGTGCCCTCGATCGACCAGCTGAGGTTGAACCGCTTCTCGATGATGTAGCTGATGAACTGCCGCAGCACATATTTGTACAGCGGGTCGTCAAGCTTTCGGCGGATGAAGATGACACCCGAGTGACGCATCAGCGGCCCCATGAACCCGAACGACAGGTTGATGCCCGCGAACGTGTGCACCGGCGGCAGGCGGTTCTCCTGCATCGCCACAGGCACAATCACGCCGTCAAGGTAGGAGCGGTGCGAGAACAGCAGCACGGCGGGATGGGTTTCCAACGCGTGTCGCATCCGCTCGACTTCGGCGCGGTTATAGTCGATGTTCGGGTCGAATCCCCTGCTGAAGATCGCTCGGCCCAACGACGGGATGAGGTCGACCGAGAAGCGGCTCCACCCCGTCGAGAGTTCGTCGAGCATGGTCCCGGCTTGGTCGACGCTCGCGCCGGGAATCTTCTCAAGGCCCTCGCGGAACCGCGCTGACGCCAGCATCTCTGGCTTGACCAAACGTGGCGACTTGTACTCGGGCCCGAGCAGTCGCAGCTCAACGCGTTCGATTGCCAAGATGGCGCGTCGGATCACGAAACGCGCGAATTCCCTTGGGTTCTCGGCGACGGTGGTATCGCTCCACTGCTGGCGCAGCTCTGATACCTTTGCGGGCTCGCCAGCGACCACCCTGGCTCGCGATGGATCCTTCTTCAGGATGCGGTGCTGCAGCATCTGTGGAGGGCGGTACGTGTCCCTGCCGGACAGCAGTGCCGCCACCTTGGACCGCGTCGGCAATCCGCCCGGCACCCAGAACACCCGTACCGGCACGACGGACCGGTCTTCGTCGGCCTCCAGCATTTCGACCAGCCGCGCCAGAACCCCAGCCGGCGGATCGTCGTCAACGGGCAGTTTAAGCACTTCGACATGCGTATCGGAGTGCTCACGGCGCTGGCGTACCAGCCAGTCGTTCAGCAGTTCCTCTTCGGCAGGCGAGGACACCGACGCCAGGACGAGCGCGTCGTCGGTGGTGGTGAACGGGGCGAAGTGGTCGCCTGGAACTTTCACGGCCGGCCTTTCGCGGCAGCCTTTTTCGTTGTTTTCTTGGCGGCCGTTTTCTTGGCGGCCGCGTTCTTGGCCTGCGGCTTCTTGGCGGTGGTCTTGGGGGTGGCCTTCTTTACCGCTTTCTTCGCCGGGGCCTTCTTACGGGTGTACAACCCCGGTGTCGGCAGCTCGTCGTGCGGCCAGTCGCTGAGTGCGTCGAGGTAGAGCTGGCGCACCTCGGCGATGCGCTCGGACAGGTTTTCGTGCGTCCAGTCGTCGACCGGGATCGGCGGGTAGACCGCGACGTCGACGGTGCCGGGGTTGAAGGTGGTGGAGTCTCGCGCGGCGATGACCTCCGCGTTGCGGATCACGATTGGGACAATCGGGATTCCCGCCGACATCGCAATTCGGAACGGCCCCTTCTTGAATGGGCCGACCTCGGTGGTGTCCAGCCGGGTGCCCTCGGGCGCGATCAGGATCGACAACCCCTTGCGCGCGAGCTGCTCAACCTTCCTTAGTCCCTCGACGGCCTTTTTGGGGTCGTCGCGGTCGATGAAGGCGGCGTCCATGATCTTGCCCATGGTGCCGACGATCGGATCGTTCTCCAGCTCCTTCTTTCCGACCGATGTGAAGTTGTCGCTGACCAACCTGCCCGCGATGATCGGGTCAACTTGGTTGCGGTGGTTGAAGATAAACACCGCGGGCCGCTGGGCGGTCAGGTTCTCCTCCCCCAACACGTTGAGGTTGACGCCGGTGGCCGTCAACAGCACACGCCCGAAGGCGGACGTGAAGAAGTTGACGCCGGTGCGCTTGTTGCGGGTCAGCAGCCCAAGGCCAATGGCACCGGCGGCGATCGGCATCATCGACGCGACGCCGGCGACGGTCCGCAATTGCGAGATGGGATTGCTTCCGCTGCGGCTGGTGAATCTCAGTACCGGCCAGCCGCGTTTGGCGGCGACCGCGGCGAGCTTGCCCGCTGGATTGGTCGGCCGCGGATTGCCGACGAGATACATCAACGCGACGTCTTCGTCGCCGTCGGCGTAGAAGTAGCTCTTGGACAGGTCGACACCGTTCTTCGCGGAGAATGCCTGCACCGCCCTGGCTTTGCCCGGCCCCCAGATGATCGGCGTGAGCACCTCCCCGGTGAGCTGGCCGTGCTCATCGGTCTCGAACTTGTTGCTCAGCACGTTCTGGATGCCAAGGAACCGCGCGACGGGCTCGACCTGGACTGTCAGTGCCGAAGAGCTGAGTACCACGGTGTGCCCGCGGCCCATGTGAGCGTGGACGAGCTCGCGCATCTCCGGATAGATGCGACCGACGATCTTCTGTTCAAAGAGCCGCTCGGCAAGTTCGTCGATGTCGTCTAGGGAGTTGCCGCGCAGCATGCGGGCGCCCTTACCGATGAGGTCCTCGAACTCGGACCGGCCGAGCTGATGGTTGAGACCGGCCTGCACCATGCCGATGAACTCGCCGACGGACATCTGGCGCCTACGAAGCCGGTCTTGGGTCATGATGACGCCGGTGAACCCGGCGACCAGGGTGCCGTCGAGATCGAAGAAGGCACCAACCTCAGGTCCCCGTGGGCTGCCCTCGATCTCGGCGACCGAGCCAGGCAGCCGCATGGTCCGTGGATTGCGCTGACCGTTGGCCGAAGTCATTGCGCCGCACTTCCGTTGGGTGAAACTGGGGTGGGTTCCTCGGCGTCGATCGTGAACGACGCAGGCGAGGCGCGACCGTCGCCGCCGAGGGCGAGTACGTCATCGAAGCCGGCCAGGAGGCAGCGCGCCCACAAGTCGGAGTCTGTGATCGACGCGCGGTCGCAGCGTGTGGTGATCGTGCAATAGCCGGCACGGGAGATCAGCACGACCATCACCGCCACGCCGGGCAACGGGCCAAGGCCGTACTGCCGCAAGACCTTTGCCCCCGCGACAAAGGTATCGCCTGCGTAGACCGGCACATTGCTGGCCTGGACGTCGGAGCTGACGATCGATCCGGCCATCGACTCGAGCACGGAGTCGGGCAACAGAGTGAGCACAGGGGCGATGGCGCCGACCATGTCGATCGCACGCTCCTCGCGCTTGCGCGTCATCTGCGAACGAATGTTCTTGATGCGCACTTCCGGCTCGTGCAGGCCAATCGGCGCGGCGAGATTGACGCCGGCGAATCGGTTACCGCCGGCCGGATCCGCCTCGGACCTCAGGCTGACCGGTACCGCCATCGGCAGCGCCTCGATCGGCACGCCCTTGGCCTCGTGGTAGAGGCGCAAGGCACCACATAGCCCGGCCAGGTAGGCGTCGTTGATCGAGCCGCCTGCCGCCTTTGCGGCCTTGTGCAAGTCGCCAAATTCGATGTCGATGGCCTCGCTGCGTGAGGACAGGCTTCGGCGCCGCAGCACCGGCGACAGCGGGGCGACGGGTCCGACGACGCGGGCGCCGGACATCGCGTACTCGACGACCTCACCCAATCTCGATATCGGGTCGCGGACCATTTCGCCGACGACGTGCGCCGCGCCAAAAATCACCCCGCGTACCCGGCCGGCGATCGTGCCGGGAAGCCGGTTAAACCCTTGACGCATCAAGTCGTTGGGTGACAAGTCCTGCGGGACGGGCAGCGGCGGAGGGGCCTGCGGTGGCGGATCACGCTCGAGGTCGTAGAGGTTGGCGAACATCTCGACACCGCCTACGCCGTCGGTCACGGCGTGGCTGAGATGCACCATCAGGGCGGCGCGGCCGCCTGCGAGGCCCTCGACGAGGGTCGCGGTCCACAACGGCCGGGAGATGTCGAGAGGTGACTGCGCCGCGACCTCGGCCAGGTCGAATACCTGGCGCAGCGTCCCCGGCTCGGGGACCCGCATCCGGCGCACATGAAAGTCGAGGTTGAAGTCGGGGTCGATCACCCACCGCGGCGCCACGGTGGGCAGCGTCGGCATGACGACCTTCTGGCGCAGCCGAAGGACCTTGCGCGAGGCACTGTCGAACCTCGCCAGGAATCGCTCCCAGTCCGGAGTGCTGTCAAGGAGTTCCACGGTCATGATGCCCGAACGGGTGCGCGGGTTGGCTTCGCCGCGGTGCAGTATCTGGTCGAACGGGCTGAGTTCCTCCGGAAGTTCAGCTGTGTCGAGTTCCGGCACGTCGCTCATGCTCGTCACTCCCCTCCCTACGCCGAAGTACTGTCACCACGCTAGTCCGCCGCCCGGTAGCGCGGTGTGCCTTTAACGGCTGCCGCGAGCGCAGGGTGTCAGGTCGCCGCGAGATACACTCCGGAGCGTTGCCTCCGTAGCTCAGTCGGATAGAGCAAGGGCTTTCTAATCCCTAGGTCGCAGGTTCGATTCCTGCCGGGGGCGCAGGTCAGAGGGTGTTTTTGGACCTGCCGAAATCGGCGGTCATCGGTTATTCATCGGTTATGTCCGTCACGGCGCGGTCTGGCTGCCTGCTACCGTCCCGGCTACAACTGAATCCCCGGAGAGATCCCAAGGTCAGGACATCGACCGGCGTCGGAGACAGTAACCAACGAGGCCGCTGGCATCGCAGGCGTGGCGCCCGCAAGGCACAGAGTTGGTCGGCGCAAACGCAAAAGCCCCCGGCGTACGGCGATGCTGTGATGAGCACCGAGACAGCCGGACATCGGCGCGCGCCAATCCCACGCCTTCAGGCGGGGGAGGATGTCAAGGTACAGCACGTAGCGGGCGCCTCGGAGTTCGCTTCGTGGGTCGACGTCCACCTGAACCGACGCTTGACCCCCAGAACGTTGCGGTAAGACGTCTCCGCTGGTCGCCTGCAATCTGTGGGCATGCGAGAGGTGCACAGATGTGCGGATCGTTCGGCATCGCGCACACCGTGTGGTCCCAATGTGGTCCCAAGTCTGCAGTCCCTGAAGGACATTGGCGCATGCACGTCACGGCTGCCTTCAGGTCCAACCGCAGGCCTTGAAAATCGGCTCAGTCGCGCGCTATGTAGGCGAGGACTTCCTTTTCGTGGTCGACGTAGTGATCGCCGCTGACATCGGCGATGGCCAGTTCGATCTTGCCGCCGACGAACGGGCGGGCGGCGGTGCTGTCAGTGGTAACGCTGAGCCGATGTCGTGCGCCACGGATAGGCCGTCGCCGGTCAGGGAGAAGTTGCCATGATTTCGGTGTTGGCCACCGCTTGGTCGCCGACGGCACGGAAGCCCGTTCGTGGCGGACTGACTCCCAACGGCGCCGGGTCGGCTCACTTCCAGCTCGGCGGCCTGATCGAATTCGCCAGGTCGATCAGGGTGTAACGATGGCGCCGCCGCGGCGAGTGCCGGGCCAGTTCCCGAAGCGCCTCCTCGATACCCGCGCGCAACCCCCGCTGGTCGAACGAGTGGCCGAAGATCGGCTCGGCGGCGGGCGTCGCGCCGGACCGTATCCAGTCGAGGGCGGTGCCGAGCACGAGCGCGCGCATCTGCAGGGCGCGTGGCTCGGTCTCGGTCAAGTGGCCGACGCGCTGCGCCGCGCCGCGCAGGTCGTCCTCGGTGATCTCGGCGATGGCGCGCCCGTAGAGCAGCATCAACACCGACGTCAGCTGAGCCTCGCCGTAGTGGCGCGAGGTTAACGGGACCTGGTCGAGCACCTCGATCGCCCCGGGCCGATCGCCGCGGGCGGCGAGTTGGCGAGCCAAGCCGAACGCCGCACTCACCATGGAATGGTCGGTGCGCCACAATGTGTGGTAGTACCGCTCGCACGACCGCCGCAATCGTTCGGCATTCCGTGCGTCGTCCGTTTCGAGCATCAGCTCGGCCGTGGCGGCCGACGCCACCTTCGGCGCGGCTTCGCCGGGTAGCGCGGCAACCACCCGCTCAAAACACTTCAGAGCTGCCAGGAGGTTTCCGGAATCCAGCGCGGAGATCCCGTCGTCCCAGTCCATCCGCCAATCGCTTTCCCGGTCCTGGGTCGGGGCCGGTGTCGGCAGTGCGCGGGCGACATCACGTGCGCTCAGCTGGACGGTGTGCGGGCGGCCGTCGACGAACACGTCGGTGCGCTGCAGCGCCAGGTCCGCCCCGAACTCCGAGCCGTGCATGGTGAAGAGCACCGACGTCCCTGGGCGCGGCACACCGGTCTGCTCGGCGAGAACTTCACGCAGCACTCCCTTGCATTGGGTCGCCATCTCTTCTGCGGACGAGAACCGCTGCGCCGGACGGTGGTTCGTCGCGCGCATCAGCAGCCCGTAAAACGATTCATACCGTTGGAACAGGGGCACGTCGTGGGGGTCGGGCAAGGTCTCGGCGTCCCGGTCGTTGGGTATGTCGACGGTCAGGTTGGCCAGCGTTCGGCCGACGGTGTAGATATCGGTCGCGACCGTCGGACCGGTTCGTACGATCTCGGGTGCCTGAAATCCCTTGGTGCCGTATATGCATCCGAAATCTCCGATACCCGACACCGCGCCCATGTCGATCACCTCGACGTTGTCCTCGGTGAGCATGATGTTTTCCGGCTTGAGATCGTTATAGACCAGGCCGAGCGAGTGCAGGTAGGACAGCGCCGGCATGACCTCGAGCAGATAACCGAGCGCCTGCTCGACCGGCATCATCGGCTTGGGTTCGCCTTCCGGCGTTTCCGCTCGCCGCTTGGCCAGGATCGCCTGCAGCGTGGTGCCGCCGATGTACTCCATCACGATGTAGCCGACCGGGCGACCGTCGAAACCCGGGTGCTCGACGAAGTTGTAGATCTTGACGATGCCGGGATGGTTCACCATGGCGAGGAATCGGCGTTCGGCGACGACGATCGCCTGCGCCTGCTGTCCGCCCGGCTGGAGCAGACCCTTGAGTACCACCCACCGATCGCTCACGTTGCGATCGATCGCCAGATAGATCCAGCCGACGCCGCCGTGGGCGATGCAGCCCTGAACCTCGTACTGGTCGGCCACCAACTCGCCGGTCTCCAATTGTGGTGAGAACGAGAACAACGTGCCGCAGTGCGGGCATACACCTTCGCTGGCCCCCGGCCGGCCGGCAACACCCCGCCCGACCGGCCGCCCGCAGCTGCTGCAGTCCCGTTTCGATTCGGCCAGAACCGGATTGGTGAGGATCGCACTGGCAGGCTCGATGTCCTCGCGAATCGGAATCTCGACCAGGCCGTCGCCAATGAGCCGTCCTCCGGTGCGCAGTCGCGGGCGGGTGGCCTCGACCTTGACCGGCCCCGATTCGGTCACCAGGACGGCGCGCGTTCCTTCGTCTCGAGCCATGTCAATCCCGATACTTCGGTTCTGGCGGACTCGGCGGCGGGCCGAGCACGGTGAGCCACTTCCGGTACAGCGACAACCACGTCCCGTCGCGTCGGATCCGTTCCACGCTGGCATTGACCGCGCGTACCAAATCGTCCTGAGACTTGTTAATCCCGATACCGTACGGTTCGGCCTCCAGGCTCGGCCCGACTATGTGCAGGTTGGGATCCTGTACGGCCATGCCGGCCAGGATCGTATCGTCGGTGCTGGCCGCGTCCGCCTGACCCTGCTGAAGCGCGACCAGGCAGTCGTCCCAATTCTGAACGGCGACAAGGGTTGCCGTTGGCGCGACCCGGGAGACGGTCGCCAGCGATGTGGTGTCCACCTCTGAGCAGACCCGGTTGCCGGCCAGGTCGGCCGGTCCCTGCACCGGTGAATACTTCGGTACCAGCAGCCGTTGGCTCGCCTCGAAGTACACGGTAGAGAACGCGATCTGCTCCGCTCGCGCACAGGTGATCGTCAACGCCTTAGCGACGATGTCGACGGTCCCATCTTGCAATGCACTGATGCGCTCCGGCGACGTCAGCAGGCGGAACTCCACCTTGTCGGGATCGCCGAGGAGGTCGCGGGCCACCTCTCGGGCGATGCCGATGTCGAAGCCCTGCAGTTCGCCGGACACCGGATCGCGAAAGCTGAACAGATTGGTGCTCTGGTCCACACCGACGATCAACCGGCCGCGGCGCTGTATCGCCTCCACGGCGGGGCCGCCCGCGGTGGACGGGCGCAGACTGGCTGTGGCATCGCAGCTTTCGACGGCCGCACCGGACGCCCACGGCACCGTGGTGGCGCCGCTGGGCATCGGCAGCGTCGTACGCGTGGCGGACACCTCGGCCAGCGGTTGCACCGTGGAACATCCGGCAAGCAGGATGACCGCAAGCCCGAGAGCCATTCCGATCGTGCGCATCAGTGGTACTCGCTTAGTCGTGGCGCGATACCGGCAGCCACCGCCAGCGCCGCCAGCACACTGATGGCCGCCGCGCCGGCCGGAAGGAGGTTCAGCGCGGTGTAGGCATCCGTGATCCCGTCGCGCTGCCGATCGCGCAGTTGAGTGATGTCGTCCCGTAATGCGCTGTCCAACTCGGTGAACTGCGCCGTCGAGTGCTGCGGCGCGTCATCTCGCGCGATCGCCACGGCGCCGCCGAAGTCGCCGCCGGCCAGCTTGCGTCGGATCTCGTCATGGGAGCGCATCCAGCCGCGCAGCACGTCCGCCGCCCCGTTAACCCGGTGCTCGTCGAGCCGCCACCCGATCTGTGCGGTCCGCTCATCGAATCTGATGTCGGACAGGGTGTCGGAGCCCCGTTTGAGCAGTCCGAGGATTTCATCCGCCCGGGCCTGCTCTGCGAGGATCCGCGCGCTCACCGCGGTGGCCAGCGGCTCACCGCCGTGCGTCCGCGCACTGGTGGCGGCCTGCGTCGACACCAGCCCGGCCACCGTCAACCACACCACGAGCACCGCCATCAGTACCGACGCCAGCACCAGACCGGGGTTGAGCCGACGATGGCTGCGCCGAGCCAGCGCCGCCTGCGAGAGCACCAGCAACACCAGCACGAGGACGGCCGCCGCTATCACGACACGAGACGGACCGACGGAGCGTCCCGACGCGATGACGGCACCGGATTGACTCGCGTACAACCGTTCGGCGGCCGGCATGATGTCCTGCTGCATCAGCGCGGACGATTCGCTGAGGTAGGCGACGCCGATCGGGCGACCGGCGCGGTTGTTCGCACGAGCAGTGGCAATCATCCCGGTGTACACCGCCAGCTGGTTGGAGATGTCGGTGAGCAGCGTCAGCGAGTGAATATCGTTGGGCGACACGCCGTTCGAGGCGGTGACCAGGCCGGCGGATGCCTGTCCGATGGCGGCGTCGTAGCGATCGCGGACGTCGTGCGGTTCGACGCCGCCGGACAGGAACGCGGTGGCCGCGGTCGTGTTGGCAAACGAGAGAGCGCCGTAGATCCGTTGTGCTGCATCGGCCAGCGGTTCCGTGTGCGATCGCAGGGTCTCCAGCTGGCCTTGCCGGTCGGAAACCGTCTTCGACGCGGTCGCACCGACGGCGAGCAACGCCGCGACCAGAACGACGGCCACCAAGGCCATCCGGCCCGGCGTGGCTCTGAGGAAGTCGACGACCGGCCGGTCTGATTCCTCGGGATCGACGAGCAGGGACTCGTCGAGTGTGTGCGTCCGCTGGTGCGCCAGCTCACCGCTGTGCACTCGACATCACCTCATCGCACGTTGGGCCTGGACCAGCCTCCATCCAGCGCCGATGGATCGCACGGTAGCCCTCGGAAACGCATTGCGAGGGTAGTTGCCACAGTCAGCATCCCGCTCGCACCGGGCCCTTCCGTTCCTGCGGCCCTTGCCGGCGAACTGTCGCCGTTGAGCGGGTCGACAGCGAACAGAAACATGTTCTATGTCAGGTGGGCCGGACTTCAGCCTGGAGAACTTCAACACCGACGACATGGAGGTATTGATCGGTGGCCAAGCCCGTCCGGGTGCTCGTGGAGGCCTACGCGGGCACAAACAGTCGCAAGACTTGGCCACCGTCACATTCACCGGGCACCCCGCGTGACGACTTGTGCCGGGCACGCTGCCGGGGGCGCAGGTCAGAGGGTGTTTTTATCCGCGGGAAATGACGGCCACAGCGACGCGGCTGCCTGTTCGTGGCCGGGAATGATCTGATGTCCACGGGCGTCGGCACCCGGTATAGCCGACAGATAAGGTTGGCAGATGAAGTTCGGCATCTCGACGTTCGTCAACGACGACAGCATCGACACGGTATCGCTGGCACGCGCGATCGAGGAGCGGGGTTTCGACTCGCTAGTGATCGCTGAGCACACGCACATTCCGGCAAGTCGGGAGTCGGCGTACCCGCTTGGTGGCGAGTTGCCGGCGATCTACTACCGGACACTGGACCCGTTCGTCACGCTCGCCGCCGCGGCGGCCGTGACTTCCAAGATCGAACTCTTCACCGGGATCGCACTACTCATCCAGCGTGATCCGATCATCACCGCGAAGGAGGCCGCGAGCATCGATCTGATCTCCGGCGGCCGGTTCGTGTTCGGCGTGGGCGCCGGGTGGAACATCGAGGAGCTGCGGGACCACGGCACGGACCCGAAGACGCGTGGTGCACTGTTGGACGAGCGCATCGAAGCCATCAAGGCGCTATGGACGACCGATCCCGCCGAGTACCACGGCAAGCACGTCGACTTCGATCCGGCCTTCAGCCGCCCCAAACCGGTTCAACACCCACATCCGCCCATCTACATCGGCGGCGACTCCGATGCCACCGTCAAACGAGTGATCCGGCACGACGCGGGCTGGATATCCAACCCCCTCCCCGTCAAGGCACTGACCAAACGCATCGACCAGATGCGGAACGGCGCAGGACGCGACGTTCCACTAGCGATGTTCGGCACGCCCAATGACGCTGACTACTGGCGCGCCGCCGAAGACCTCGGTTTCGGCCAGCTAGCACTTCTGTTGCCCACGCTGCCGCTCGCCGAATCGCTTCGAGTGCTCGACGAATACTCCGCACTCGTGGAGCGGTACCGCGGCTAGCGCCGTGCCGACGTATCGACGCTTGCGACGGTCGTTGAGAATCGTGAGGGCGAACGACGGCAGTGGAATGGTGCGGCGACCAACGGCGATCAGTAGAAAGTGCTCAATGGGTGCGGTACGGCCCCAGCGACCACCCGGTGGGTCAGAACTCCGAGTCGTTCGACCTCAAGGCGGACTTCGTCGCCCGGCTGCAGCCAGCCCCTGAAGCTGTCAGGCGCCATGGCGTAGTGCTCGTAAAGGCATCCTGTCGCCACCGTCCCCGAACCGATCACGTCTCCTGGCCGCAGCCAGGTGCCGCGCGATGCGTAGGTGATCATGTCGGCGAAGTCCCAATCGATCGAGTCCCACCGCCCAGAGCTCACGAGCTCGTCGTTGACGTGTGCGGACATGCTCAGGTCGAATCCCTTTTTGCTCCGGCTGGATTCGAGTTCGTCGGGAGTGACGAGCATCGGACCAAGGGTGGTTGCCCCGTCCTTGCCCTTGGCCGGCCCGAGGCCCATCGCCATCTCCTTGAGTTGGAGGTCGCGAGCGCTCCAGTCGCACATCAACATGTATCCGGCAATGCAAGCTTCTGCCTCGCCTCGCGGGATGTTGAACCCGGTGCGTCCGATCACTGCACAGACCTCGAGCTCGTAGTCGAACTGCGTGGATCCCGGCGAGATCGCTACATCGTCATGTGGGCCAATGACAGCGGCGATGTTGGAGAAATAGAACGTCGGGACCCGACTGTATCCGGAGTCAACAGTGAGCCCAACCCTCGCAGAACAGTTTCTAATGTGCTGCAGGAAGCCGACGTGGTCTCGGATCGAGCGGGGCTGCAACGGCGCTCGCAGCGTCGCGCCGTGGAGCCCGATGACCTCGCTTGGCGCGGAAAGTGCGCGGTCGCGGGCTGCGCTCAGCCCGTCCGGGGAATCAAGTAGGTCCAACAGCGTCACCCCGTATTGGAGTGCATGAATGGCACCGTCTTGAACCACGCCGACCCGGTCGTGTACGGACGCGTCGGCGTAGGTGACCCACCTCATCAGTGCACCGCCCCGGATGAACGGGAGATCGTTGGGTCCACGAATCCCTCCAGCGCCGCGATCTGCTGTAGAACCGCGGCTGTGCTCGGGTGTGGCGCATCGGGATCCAGCGACTGATAGACGTTGAGCACGTTCTGGACGAGCCGCCCGCTGTGCGGCATGCTCGCGTATCCGCCGCGATCCATCGATGCGATCGCGGCGGCTACGTCGAGGCCGTCCTCGAACCGCTTCGTTGCTTCCGTGACAATGAAGCGCAGGTGATCGCGGACCTCGTGGACGCCGGACTTGTCGGTGACCGGCCGGTGCCCGGGCACGATGACATCCAAGTCCAGATCAAGGACCAGGTCGCACGCAGCGATCCAGCGTTGCGTCGGTCCTGACCAGGCGATCGGTGTTCCACCGATGAAGAGGATGTCACCGGCGAACATCAGCTTGGCATCCGGCACGTAGATGAGTGTGTCACCGGACGTGTGGGCGGGGCCGACCTGGATCAGCCGTACTTCGCGGCCACCGCCATCGAGGCTGAGCTCGCCGGAGGATGTTCGCGTCGGCCCGGTACTGGTGATGCCCTCAAAGGTGAACGGTGCCGGGACTGCTCGTGCGAACTGTCCGAATTTTCCGTCGGCGCGCTTGAGTGCGGCGAGTTCGTCAACGGCCTGCTGCGTCATCAGCGCCGCCGCAGCTTCGGAAGCGACGATCTCCACATTCCGATCGGCGAGGAGTTGGTTGCCGAAGTAGTGGTCACCCTCGAAGACGTCGAGACGACCACGATCGTTGACGCTGTCCTCAACGGTGTCGCCAGACCCGCCCCAATCCAGGCAAAACTCGGCGATAGGTGGGGGCCGGGGGCGCGTCGCCACCGGCCCCTCCTATCGCTAGCGCGGCGTTAGCACCGACGCGCGGATGTTCACCGGATCACATCACAGCGGGATCCAGAAGCCCAGGAACCAGAAGCCCCAGGCACCGCGGTCCTGGTCCCAGTACGGCTCGACGCGTTGGCCCTGCCAGTTGAAGGGCTGATGGTCCCAACGGGCGTCGTCGATGCCGCGCTGATCCCATTGCCGCTGGTCCCAGCCGCCCTGATCCTGTCGCCCTTGATCCGGTCGCCACTGATCCGGTCGCCACTGGTCCCCCCACGGGCGACCGTCGCCACGGTGATCCTGTCCACCGTCACCGCGTTGGTCGCCCTGGCAGTTTTGTGCCCAGCACGGCTGCCAAGGGTCAGCGGACGCCGTGCCGAGGCCGACGCCCAGCCCGAGAGCGCTAAAGCCCAACGCGCCCACGATTGCGCCTCGCGCCACAGTTTGCCTGAACCTCATCGTTGTGCTCCTTCAATGTTGTGAGCTGCCTATCAATTGAGTCGACAGATCCAAGGCCAGCACCGCCCGCGCTTCGCTTGACAGGCGGTTTCGCTTCAGATCGCGATGCTCAGGGATGGGTCGCTGCAATATCGCTGCACCGTCGTGCGACGTGCGACCCCCCACTTGTTCTATCGAGGTACTCCCCCGGGCTGTTACCCAACCCGTAGTGAGCTGAACCACTCACCGTCAGTGTTCACCAACGGAACGCAAACGGTCTTGGGTAGACAGTTGGCGTGGGTGTGGTGACGGTTTGCCTGTTGGGTTTGTTGGGCGCGTTGGGCCGGTGAGGTGTGGCGGGTCGGATGGCGGCGGGTCGAGTGCGATGCACTCGGAGACCCGCACCATCGGTGTCGTCGTCAAGGACCCCCAGGAGAGTCTCGACGGCATCCGCCGCGCTGTCGATCATGTGCTGCCCGGGGCGTCGGCGCGACGGGCGCTCTACTACCGCTACCTCCTGCGCTGGAGCCGTTAAATCAAACTCGGTGCTATCTGGGGAGTTTGGACTCGATCTTGTCGGCGACGGCGGCGGCCTGCGTCACGGCGGACTGCTGCTGCAGCTTGCACGCCTGGATGTCGAGGATCAAGTTCGCGGCCATCGAGAGCACATGCTGGCACGACCTGGTCCGGTCACCACTACCGCGGGTGTACGGCATCGCAAGGCGGGTGCCGGTCTTGGTGAGGTCGCCACTTCGCCAGGCAGGCAACGCCTGGCCGTTGAGCTGAATGTTGACGTTGTGATTGGCGCACTTCGACCATCGGTCTGTTGACTCGGTGAAGAATTGCCGTGCTCCATCGGTGCTGCGGTAGGAGACGACGGATTGCACGACGAGGGAATCCCATCGGTCGGTGTCCGGTACCCGAAACAGTTGCTGGCGCACCGACTTCCAGTGACTGGACTCATAGATCGGCGCCTCGTTGACCTGCCACACCCCCAGGCAATTGAGGTTGGGCAGAAGGTTGCGGTGATCACCCATCTGCGACACCGGCGGATGCGGTGTCAGCCCGCTGGTTCCCATGATCGCGTTGAGATCGTCGGCACTGAGTAGTAACCCGGTGAGCGCGGAGTCAGGCACCAACTTTGGTTCCGACGCGCCAAGGGGCGCACCTCCACCGCAGCCGGCCAGCGCAAAACTGAGCGCAAGCACGCCAAAGAGACAGCGTTTCACCGAATTAGGCGTGTGTTCCGGCCGCGGCGCAGGCTTGTTGGACCAGCCCAGCTTGGGTGTTCATCTGGGTGGCGGTGCTGTTGAGGCTTTCGCCCGGAATTCGCAACCCCATCTCGATGACCAGCTTGCTAGCGCCGAGCGACCAAACCCGCATCGGATCGGCGATCGAGGGATCCAATCCCGGAGTACCAGCCGTCTGCATTGCTAGCGCGGCCCCTTGCCGAAGCGCAGTCCTTCCCACCGCGTTGCTGCTGTCGACGGCTGGATCTGAGTAGTTCGAACCCTCGAAAGAGTCGGCGAAGTCCCCGTAATAGTTCGAGGAGTCGTCCAGCACCTGAGCGAACGTCCCGCAAGCCGACGCCGCGGAATCAGTAAGGTTTTCCGACGGGTCCGCGGGGGTCACCACCACCGGCCCGGGCGATGACCCATCGGTCCCGACGTTATCGGCCGAGGCGGACGGAACGACTGTCAATCCGACGCCGAGCGCGAATAACGACGCGGCCAACGCCCGCTCACATACGTGGGATGACTTCAATGTTTCCTCCAAGGTAGTCGGTCTCGCAAGGTCAGCTGGGTTTTAGTTCACTCGCTGGCGGGCGGTCGCACCGGCCTGCCCAACCCACGTCGACGAGCCCCGTCCAGTCTCGAGGGCACTAACGCGAACAACGGTCGATTGATCAGGTGTCCAAATAGTGAACTGTCGCCCAACTACAGATTTCTAGTAGTGGTCCATTGGCTTTCGTAACCCTGTGGGGAGGATTGCGTCTCTCTGTGGTCCGGACAAGACCCCACGTGCCAAGACGCCCATTCGATGGAAATCGGGCGCGAACTGTTTGCAGTGCGTTCACCGTTTGGCAACCCCACCATTAGAGGCTCCGACGCGACAGATCCGTTGGATCCCGCTGTGGATTCCGACCCACGAGAGGCGCTAAAACAACCATGGTGAACCGCTTTGGCATGCTGGCAGTCGTCTGCCTCGCGATCCCGGTCGGGGCCGCGCCGATCGCGCAGGCCGATCCGCCTCCACCCCCCGATCCCGCGGCGCCGGTGAATGCCACCAACCCGCTCCCGCCCGAGGGTGCGGTTCCGTCGGCGCCTCCCGGAGTCCTCGACACGCCGGACGGCTGGCACCTCGAGGTCGTCGGCGCCAACGAGACGCAGCTGCCGGTGGCTCCGTTGACCACCGCGATCACCTCGCGTGAGTACCTGATCGCAGGCACCTTCACCGGAAAAATCTCCGGCGGCGGCAAGACCAAGCTGGCCGGCGGCTCGATGGAGGCCGGCGAGCAGATCGGCTGCGGCATCATCTCCGACGAGACCGAGATCAACCCCGGCGCCTCCTTAACCCCGGGCATGAACTTCCCCTCCATGTTGCCCACCCTCAGCGCCGGCCTCAGCCTTCAGGGCAAGGTGTACCTGAAGCCCGGCACGGTGACGACCGTCGCCCTCGACAAGAAGTCATTCAAGGGCAGCTCGACGCGCATCACCATCACCGGCGTCCGCGTCAAGACCGACCAGTGCGCAGGCCAGTCCTTCATCCGCTCGTACGCAACGCTGACGAGCTCGACCGACAACACCGACGACGTCATCACCTACCTCGGCGTCACCAAGGCCGTTTAAACCCAGTCGACCTCGAACGAAAGAAAACAATGCTGAATCGTTTTGCCGCACTGGCCGCCTGCTCGCTGATCCCGCTCGGAACCGCACCGATCGCGTTGGCCGACCCGCCGGCCGACGACCCCGGGCCACCGCCGGACAACGGCGTCGTCGCGTCTGCTGACCCAGGCATCGTGACGTCCCCGGATGGCTGGGTGCTGACCGTGGTCGCCAAGGACGAGACTCAGCTGCCGGTGGCACCGCTGACCACGGCCACTTCGTCGCGCGAGTATCTCGTGGGCGGCACGTTCACCGGAACGGTCACCGGCGGGGGCAAGACCAGCCTGAACGGCGGGGTTCTGGAGGCCGGCTACCAGATCGGCTGCGGCATCGAACTCGGCCAGGTCAGGCTCATCGGCCAGGCCGGCATCAGCTTGGGCGCCGCCCCCGGCTTGGCCTCTATCGCAAACGTCCAGGCCCCGCTTTCCGGCACGATCGAGATCCACCCCAAGCCGGGCACAGTGACCACCGTCACCGTCGACAAGAAGACGTTCAAGGCCGCTCCCGTGCGCGTCACCCTGAAGGACACGCACATCAAGGTCGACGGCTGCGTCGGTCAGTCCTTCATTCGGTCTTACGCGACGCTGACAAGCTCGACCACCGATACCGACGACGTGGTCGCCTACTACGGCGTCACCAAAGCCGTCTGACGTCAGGCATGGATTCGACACGTAAGAGAGTGGCCGCCGCGAAACTCGCGGCAGCCGGGTTCATCAGCGTCGGAGCGGCGGTCGCATTTGCGGCGACTGCCGCTGCTGACGACCCTCCGCCGCCGGACCCGGCGCCAGTTGCCATTGATCCCGCGGCACCGCCGCCACCGGCAGGTCCGATGATTCCAGGGGTCGGCGCGCCGCTGGGCCCGGCCGGGTTTGGGGTGCTGGCGCAGAACGGACAGCCAGCCAACCCGTCCGCGCTCGGTGCGCCCCCGGTAGTCGGGCTCGATCAAACCACCGTGCTGGGCCAGAATGCGATTCCCTCGGCGCCGGGTGCGGATCCGGGTGCGGTCCCGAACCTCAATGTGTTCAACAACGCCTACGGGGTGCAGCAGTGCCTGGTGCCCTCGGCACCCGGCAAGTGCGACCAATTCGGCGTCGCTCCCGGTGACGAGAACGCGGACGTCCCCAAGCGGCAGTGGCTGGGACGGTACGTCGACATGTACCGCGCCGGGATGCTCAAGGGTGGGCTGCTGGGCCAGATGCCGCAGGAACAGCTCGGTGAACCGCTGCCCGGTACCGCGCCGCCGCCAGGGACCAACGTCCCGAAGGGGCTAGATCAATTCCAGCCCGACCCGCCGCCACCGCCGGGCGCACCTGTCCCGCCTCCGGCGCCGGGTGCACCGCCGCTGCTGCCACCGCCACCGGCGGGCTGAGGGGCTGCGCGCCAGACAGTTTGAGCGCGACGGGGTCACATCCGAAAGGGTGTGGCCCCGTTTCGCGTCTGCTCCACCGTCGTGTCCGTTTTCCGCCAGCATCGCGGACGGTTGTCTTCCTACCGTCGTCGGTATGCAAACGGACGTCATCTCGGACGCGCGCGCCGTGGTCCTTTCGGCACCTGTGGTCTGGGTCATGGCCCTTGCGGCCGCGGTGGGCACCGCCAGCATCTATCCCCTTCAACCTGCGATCGCGGACGTGGCAGGGTCTCTGCACGCATCGCTTGCGACGGTCGGCTTCGCCCTGGCGTGCGGACCACTTGGGTACCTCGTGGGACTCGCGCTGTTGGTGCCGCTGGTTGACCGGTTCGCGCCAAGGTATGTGCTCTCAACGCAGTTCAGCGCACTGGCCATCGCATTGGCCGTCAACGCTGTCGTCGGCACACCACGGCTTCTGGGCCTTGTCGTCGGTGTGGTGGGCGCCGGATCTTCGGTGGGTGCGCAATTGAGTTCTGTCGCAGGGCGTTTCGCGAACCCCCGGCGCCGGGCCACAGTGCTGGGCATCGTCACCACGGGGATCTCGGCGGGAATCCTGGTAGGACGAATCCTCGGTGGGTGGCTGAATGACGAGATCGGCTGGCGTGGAATGTTTCTCGTGTTCGCGAGTGTGTGCGCCTTCGTTGCGGTGTCAGCGTTCTTCGTGCTGCCCGGTGGGGCAGGGAGTGTCACGTCGGGTTACCTCGCGTCGCTTCGCCGCCTGCCCGTTCTGTATGTCCGTTGCGCGCCGCTTCGGCTCGCGGCCGGCCGCGGGGCGCTCTGGTTTTTCGCGTTCTGCGCGGTGTGGGCGGGTCTCGGGGTCGCGCTGTCGCAGCCGCCGTTCTCGTATTCGTCCGAGCGCATCGGCGGGTACGCGTTCGCCGGGTTGCTTGGCATCGTCGCCACCCGCGTGGCCGGCGCGTGGACGGACAGGGTGGGCGCGCGCAAAGTGCTCCTGGTCGGACTCGTCGTCGCCGTGGCCGCGGCCGCGACACTGGGCGCTTGCCTGGCGAACACCGCCATGACACTGGCCTGCCTTGGGCTCTTCGACGCCGGTCTGTTCGCCGCTCAAGTCGCCAACCAGAGCACCGTTCTGGCGATCGACCCGGCTGCACCCGCGCAACTCAACAGCGCCTACATGCTTGTCTACTTCGTCGGCGGCAGCCTCGGCACCGCGTTCGGTGCGGCCGCCGTCGGGTGGGTCGGATGGCCCGCAACCACAGCTATCGCCGCAGGCGCCAGTGCGCTCGCGATGATCATCACCGTCGCCGTTCGTCCTGACACCCGGTCACTACGCTGAGGCGGTGCCCTATCCAATACTGATCCAGGTCGACGATCACGTCGCCCTCATCACGGTCAACGACCCAGAACACCGCAACGCCGTAACCGCGGAGATCTCGGCCGCCCTGCGCGCGGCGGTCGACGCCGCGGAAGCCAACCCCGACGTGCACGCGCTCATCGTGACCGGCGCCGGCAAGGCGTTCTGCGCCGGCGCCAACTTGAGCGCGCTTGGCGCCGCCACCGAGGACGGCTTGCGCGGCATCTATGACGGCTTCCTCGCGCTCGCCAACTGTGCGCTGCCCACAATCGCGGCGGTCAACGGCGCGGCGGTCGGCGCCGGGTTGAATCTGGCGCTGGCCGCCGACGTCCGGATCGCCGGTCCGGCGGCGCTGTTCGACCCGCGGTTCCAGAAGCTCGGCATCCATCCTGGCGGCGGCGCGACGTGGATGCTGCAGCGCGCCGTCGGCGTGCAAGTGGCCCGTGCCTCGCTGCTTTTCGGCATGCGCTTCGACGCCGAGGCCGCGGTGCGGTACGGGCTGGCGCTCGAGATCGCCGATGATCCCGTTGCGTCGGCACGGGCACTCGCCGCCGGACCGGCCGCCGCGCCCCGCGACGTGGTGATCGCCACCAAGGCATCCATGCGCGCGACCGCCAACCCCGGCGTCGTCGACACCGAGCAGCACCGGATCGCCGTGGACACCGAGCTGGGGCCTCAGGCCGCCTCGATCACGTCACCGGAGTTCGCACAACGCTTGGCGGCCGCCCAGCGCAGGTGACCTACAGATCGAGCAGCGCCAGCTCCGGCGCCTCGATGAGGTAGCGCAGTTCGCGCAGGAATGCCGCGACCGCAGCGCCGTCGACGATGCGATGGTCGAAGGCACACGTCAGTGGCATTGTCGGTCGCACAACCACTTCGCCGTCGACGACCACCGGGCGCGGCTTCAGTGAGCCCATCCCGAGGATGGCCGCCTCCGGGTAGTTGATCACCGGAACGCCCTCGTCCAACCCCAGCGCGCCGAAGTTGGACACCGTGAATGTGGACCCCTGCAGTTCGGACGGTTTGAGCGTGCCGGCGCGCGCGTCGCGGATGAGCCGCGCGACCACGCCCGCCAGCTCCCGGGTGGTCTTGTCGTGCGCATCGCTGACGACGGGCACCAGCAGCCCCCGCGGAGCCGCCACGCCGAACCCAAGATGCACGGCCGGGTGCAGGTGGATCTGCGGCCCGTCGGTGGTGTCCAGCCACGTCGAGTTCAAGTTCGGGTGGTGCCGCAGCGCGATCGTCAACAGTCGCAGGGTCAGCACGAACGGCGTGATCGGCGACTCGTCATCGGTGGCGTCGCGCAGGCGGTCACGCAACCGCATCAGGCTCGAGCAGTCAACATGAACACCGGCGTGTGCGTCCGGTATCTGCCTGCGCGACAACGTCATCCGGTGAGCCATCTCGGCCTGCACGCCGCGCACCGCCACCATCTCCGGGGTCGGCGCCGACCTACCCGCCGCGGCGAGGACATCCTCCCGCGTGATCACCCCGTCGGGACCGGAACCCGTCACCAGGGAGAGGTCGACGTTCAACTCGGCGGCCAGCTTTCGCACCGGCGGCTTGGCCCGCGGGCGCTCACCGACCGACGCTCGCCTGCTGGTGTCCATGTCGTCGTCGGCCCCGTAGCCGACCAGAACCGGCTTGCGCACTCCGTTGGCGCTTGGCGGCGGGGCGACGGGCTCGGATTCGGCCACCGACATCGCGATGCGAACGAGGATCGAGCCAACGGTCAGCGTCTCGCCTTCGGCACCGCCCAGCTCCACGACCCGCCCGGCGTACGGACTGGGAACCTCGACCTCGGCCTTGTTGGTTTCCACCGTGCACAGTGTCTGGTTCAGTTCGACGTCGTCGCCGACCGCGACGTTCCAGCCGGTGATCGTCGCGTCTTCGAGGCCTTCGCCCAGGTCCGGGACGAGAAACTCCTTCACGGCGCTCACGGCTGCACCATTGCCCGCTCAACGCAGTCCAACAGCCGGTCTGGGCCCGGCAGCCACAGCTTCTCCAGCCGGGCAGGCGGATACGGCGTGTCAAACCCGGTGGCGCGCAACACCGGTGCCTCGAGGTCGTAGAACAGCTCCTCCTGAATGCGGGCCGCCAGTTCGGCGCCGAAGCCCAGCGTGCGCGGTCCTTCATGCATCACCACCGCCCGGCCGGTCTTGCGCACCGAGTCAGCGATAGTGTCGAAGTCGAGCGGGTTCAACGACCGCAGGTCGATGACCTCCAGGCCCCAGCCGTGCTGGTCGGCCGCCAAGTCGGCGGCGCTCATGGCGGTCGCGACCAGCGACCCGTACGTGACCACGGTGACGTCCGCGCCGGTGCGACGGACCGCGGCGCGTCCGAAAGGCAGTGCGGGTGCGTTCGTGTCGAGGGCTTCGCGGGTCCAGTACCGCCGTTTGGGTTCCAGATAAATCACCGGGTCGCGGCTCGTGATCGACTGACGCAGCAGCCAATACGCGTCCGACGGCGTCGACGGCACCACCACTTTCAGGCCCGCGGTGTGCAGCCAGTAGCTTTCGGTGGACTCGGAATGGTGTTCCACCGCCCCGATTCCGCCGAACGACGGAATGCGGATGGTCACCGGCATGTCGACGTCGCCGCGGGTGCGCATCCGGTACTTCGCCAAATGGCTGACCATCTGATCGAACGCCGGCGCGGCGAACCCGTCGAACTGGATCTCGGGCACCGGCACGAAACCGCGGATCGCCATTCCAATCGCGATCCCGACGATGGCCGACTCCGCCAGCGGCGTGTCGAAACATCGTTGCCCGCCGAAGGTGTCGGCCAGCCCCTCGGTCACCCGGAACACGCCGCCGAGCGTGGCGACGTCTTCCCCGAACACCAGGACCCGCTCGTCGGCCGCCATCGCGTCGTGCAACGCGCGGTTTATCGCCTGCGCCATGGTCAGTGTCGGTACCGCGGTCAGCATCGGGTCTGCGCCGATTCCCCGGTCCCTTCGCTCCTGCCCTCCGAGTGGCTCAGGCGCGTCGTCGCCGTGCATCGGCGGTCGTTCGATGATTTGAGTCATCTCAGGCCTCCCTGGCCAACTCGGTCAGCAATTCCTCGCGCTGTCGCACCAACTCGGGCGTGATGTCGTGGTAGACCGTGTCGAACATCTCGGTGACATCGAAGTCGTCGGCATCGACGACCGACTCGCGCAGTTCGGTGCGCAGCCGCTTCGACCTGGCCGAAACCCGCTCCTCCAACCGCTCGCTCCATACCCCCACCGATTGCAGGTACCTGCGGTACCGCGGAATGGGATCAAGGGCCAGCCAGTGCTCGAGCTCCGCCTGAGACCGGTAACGGGTCGGGTCATCAGAGGTGGTGTGCGGACCCAGCCGATAGGTGACGGCTTCGATCAGGGTCGGGCCGCCGCCCTCCCTCGCCCGCTGTGCCGCCTCGGCCATCACCGCATAGCAGGCCAGCACGTCGTTGCCGTCGACCCGGATGCCCGGCATCCCGTAGCCGATCGCCCTGTGCGCGATCGACGGCGCCGCCATCTGGTGGCTGACCGGCGTCGAGATGGCCCACTGGTTGTTCTGTACGAAGAACACGCAAGGCGCATTGAACACCGCGGCGAGGTTGAGCGCCTCATGCGCGTCGCCTTCACTGGTGGCGCCGTCGCCGAGGAAGGCCACGGTCACCGAATCCTCGCCCAGCCGTTGTGCGGCCATCGCCGCCCCCACCGCATGCAACCCGTGCGTGCCGATCTGGATCGATATCGGGGCGCAACACTTCTTGGTGAATCCGAGCCCGCCGTGCCACTTGCCGCGCCAGACGGCGCCCATCTGGGCCGGCGTGATGCCGCGCAGCAGGAACGCGCCGATCTCGCGGTATTGGGGGAACAACCAGTCGGTCTTGCGCAGGCACGCCGCGGCGCCGATCTGAGCCGCCTCCTGGCCCCGACACGACGCGAACAGGGCCAGCTCACCCTGCCGCTGCAGATTCACGAATTCGGTGTCGAGCTCGCGAGTGACGACCATCATCTCGTAGAGCCAGCCCAGGGTTTCGGGCGGCAATTCGCGGGTGTAGCGATGCTCAGACGTTGGCGCCCCATTCGGCGCTACAAGTTGGACCGGCTCCATGCCAACGGCCGGTGGCACGTCAGTCGCCGCAGATGCCAGCGGCGCGGGCGCCGCAGATAACTCAGCCATACCGCCTCCTTCAGGTGACGGCATGTTCCGCCGTCGAACCGCGAGGTGCTCAGCGCGGAGGCGGTCAGAGCAAAACCCCTTGTGAGAGGCCTCCAGCTAGTTGCCGGGGTGAGGCGCTAGCTGGACGATGCGCTCTGCTCGCCGCAGCACTGGGGCATCTACCATTATGCCTTCGAACTGGAAGACACCGCGCTCATCGCGGGCGGCCGCCAGCACGTGTCGCGCCCATTCCACCTGGTCGGGGGTTGGCGCATAGCCGGCGCGAATGACCGCCACCTGCGATGGGTGGATCGCGACCTTCGCGTCGAAACCGACGGCCACCGCGTCGTCGACCTCCTTGGCCAGGCCGTCGAGGTCCTTGATGTTCAGGTACACCGAATCCAGCGCCATCGTCCCGTACGCCTTGGCCGCAAGAAGCGTCTGCGACCGCACGTGCTTGGCGACGTCGCGATACGTGCCGTCCGCGTGGCGATTAGCGGTGCCGCCCAGAACCGCGAACAGATCCTCAGCTCCCCACATCAACGCGAGCGCATTGTCCATCCGCGCCAACTCGCTGACCGCCAACGCGCCCAACGGAGTTTCGATCAGCACCACCACATCCAGCGGCGCGAGGTCACGAACCTGCTGCGCGTCTTCGGTTTTCGCCAGCATCACGGTCGCGTAAGAAGTACGCGACAGCGCTTCGAGGTCGAGTTGATGGTCGGCCGTCGCGCTCGGGTTGATGCGCACGACAGTGCGGTCCGCGTCCAGCGGCGTCTCGATCAGCGCAGTACGGGCCGCTTCCCGGTCCTTGGCGGCAACACCGTCTTCCAGGTCGAGAATCACCACATCGGCTGCCGCGGCCGCCTTTTCGAATCGCTCAGGGCGATCGGCAGGACAGAACAACCATGCCGGGCCGGTCTGATTGAGCGGCATCAATTCGCTCGGTCGGTGTCGCCGGCAGGCCGCTTGCGCACCATCGTCTTTCGCGATGCGGTGGCCACGACGTCGCCGTGCTGATTGCGGCCGGTGTGGGCGAAAGTCACGATTCCCTCGCCGGGACGACTCTTTGACTCTCGCTTGTCGGTCACCTCTGTCTCGGCGTACAGCGTGTCCCCGTGGAAAAGTGGCTTGGGGAAGGCGACCTCACCGAAGCCGAGGTTGCCCACGATCGTCCCCTGCGTCAGCTGGGCCACCGACAAACCGACCAGCGTCGACAACGTGAACATCGAATTCACCAGACGCTGGTTGAAGGGCGGCAGCGCGTCGGAGAACGCCGCGTCCAGGTGTAGTGCCTGGGTGTTCATGGTGAGCGTGGTGAACAGCACGTTGTCGGCTTCGGTGATGGTGCGGCCCGGGCGGTGCTGGTAGCTGACCCCGGTCTCGAACTCCTCGAACCACAACCCGCGCTGGACGACAATCTTTTTCGGCGGGCTACCCGGCCCGCTCACAGACCCGCCTGCCGCGCGATCAGCATCAACTGCACCTCCGTGGTCCCTTCGCCGATCTCGAGGATCTTGCTGTCCCGGTAGTGACGCGCCACCGCGAACTCGTTCATGAAACCGTAGCCACCGAAGATCTGCGTGGCGTCGCGGGCATTGTCCATCGCTGCCTCGCTGGCCACCAGTTTGGCGATGGCGGCCTGCTTCTTGAACGGCTTGCCGGACAGCATCATCGCGGCGGCGTCGTAGTAGGCGGTGCGGGCGGTGTGGGCGCGTGCCTCCATGCGGGCGATCTTGAAGGCGATCGCCTGGTTGGCGCCGATCTTCTGGCCGAACGCCTCCCGTTGCTTGGCGTACTTCACGCTTTCGTCGACGCAGCCCTGTGCCGCGCCGACCGACAGCGCCGCGATGGCGACCCGGCCCTCATCGAGGATGCGCAGGAAGTTGGCGTAGCCGCGGCCGCGTTCACCGAGCAGGTTCTCCTGCGGCACCCGCACGTCGTCGAAGCTCAGCGGGTGGGTGTCCGACGCGTTCCAGCCCACCTTGTTGTACGCGGGTTCCGCGGTGTATCCCGGGGTGGGAACCGGCACCAGGATCGTCGAGATCTCCTTGCGGCCATGCTCATCCCCCGAGTCGTCCCCCTGCCCTTCTGGCGGGTGGGCCCCCAGCTTGCGAGGGTGGGCCCCCAGCTTGCGAGGGGAGTGCCCCCAGTGCTCCTGCCCCATGGAACCGGCTTCGCCGGTGACTGCGGTGACGGTGACGAGCTTGGTGATGTCGGTGCCGGAGTTGGTGATGAACTGCTTGCTGCCGTTGATGATCCAGTGCCCGTCGTCGAGGCGGGCAGTTGTCTTCGTCGCTCCGGCGTCGGTGCCACCACCGGGTTCGGTGAGGCCGAACGCGCCAAGCGCACGCCCACTTGTCAACTGCGGCAACCATTCCTGTTTCTGCGACTCGTTGCCGAAGCGGTACACCGGCATGGCGCCCAGCGACACGCCCGCCTCAAGGGTGATCGCCACACTCTGGTCCACCTTGCCGAGTTCCTCCAGCGCCAGGCACAGCGCGAAGTAGTCGCCGCCCATGCCGCCGTACTCTTCGGGGAACGGCAGACCGAACAGGCCCATGTCGGCCATTCCCGATACGACCTCGTACGGGAACGAATGCTCTTCGTCGTGCTTGGCCGCGACGGGCACCACCACGCTCTGCGCGAAGTCGCGCACCGTCTTGGCGAGCTGTTCGTAATGATCGGGCAGCGTCCCGGTAGCCAGAAAATCGCTCATGATTCGTGTTCCTTCGTACTCGCGGTGATCCTGGCCAGCGGCTGGCCCACCTTGACCTGGTCGCCGACGGCGACGAGCAGTTCGACTACGCCGTCAACCGGCGCGGCCAACGCGTGCTCCATCTTCATGGCTTCGACGGTGACGACGACGGCGCCGACGTCCACGGGCTGGCCGTCCTGCACACCCACGGCCACGACCGAACCGGGCATCGGGCTGGTCAGCTCGGCGTCGCCGCTGTGTTCGTCGTCCGGCCGCACGGGCGCCTCCCGCACCTCCTCGACCACTGCGGTGCGCCCGCCGGCCGACAGCCAGATCTGCCCGTCGGTTGCGGCCACGAGGTACTCGGTGCGCAAGCCGTCCAGCGTGACGGTCAGCCGATCGCCGTCGAGAAATGCTGTGAGCAAATGTGACTCGCCGCCTTCGGCGCGCGCGGTGGCCGCACTGGGTGTGCCGGTGAGGTAAACGTGGTCGGTGCGCTCACCCGCATGCAGCCGGAACGTCGTCGGCGCCCGCTGCCCCAACCGCCAGCCCGACGGCACCTCCCACAGGTCGCCGACCGGAACGGGCCAGCCGCGCAGCCACTTGTAGGCCGCCGCGCCAATCAACTCGTCGTCACCGTGCTGCGCCGGAAGGTAGTCGGGTGTCCGGCGGTCCAGCAGCCCCGTGTCGAGTCGGCCGGCGGCGACGTCGGAATCGGCGAGCAAAAAGCGCAGGAACTCGATGTTGGTGGTGACACCGAGCACCGCGGTGTCGGCCAACGCACGGTCGAGCGCGCGCAGCGCCGCCGGCCGGTCGCCGGCGTGAGCGATGACTTTGGCCAGCATCGGGTCGTACTCGCTGCCGATGACCATGCCGGGCGCGAGGCCGGAATCCACACGGACACCGGGCCCCTCGGGTTCGGCGAGGTCGAGCACTTCGCCGCCGGTGGGCAGGAAGCCGCGCGCGGGATCCTCCGCATACACGCGGGCCTCGATGGCGTGGCCGCGCACGGTGATGTCGTCCTGCCCTATCGCCAGCTTCTCCCCGGCCGCGACGCGGAGCTGCAGCTCAACCAGGTCGATGCCGGTGACCATCTCGGTGACCGGGTGTTCGACCTGCAGGCGGGTGTTCATCTCCATGAAGAAGAACTCGTCGGGCCGGTCGGCGGAGACGATGAATTCGACCGTGCCTGCGCCGGTGTAGTCCACGCTGCGGGCGGTGTCGCAGGCGGCCGCGCCGATGCGCGCCCTGGTCGCCGGGTCGAGCAGCGGTGACGGTGCTTCCTCGATGACCTTCTGGTGGCGCCGCTGGAGGCTGCATTCGCGCTCGCCGAGGTGAACGACGTTGCCGTACCCGTCGGCGAGCACCTGCACCTCGATGTGTCTGGGATTCAACACGAATCGCTCGAGGAACAGGGTGTCGTCACCGAACGCCGACGCCGCCTCCCTGCGTGCGGAAACGAGGGCAGCCGGTAACTCTGCGGGTTGATGCACCACCCGCATGCCCTTGCCGCCACCGCCCGCCGACGGCTTGACCAGCACCGGATACCCGGTGTCGTCTGCGCCTGCGATCAGATCGGCGTCAGTCAAGCCTGGCCGCGAGACCCCAGGAACCACCGGCACGCCGAACGCGGACACCGCGGCCTTCGCAGCGATCTTGTCGCCCATCGTCTGGATCGCCGCGACAGGCGGTCCGATGAACACGATGCCTGCGGCCTGCAGCGCCGCGGCGAATTGCGCGTTCTCCGAAAGGAATCCGTAACCAGGGTGGACCGCCTTGGCGCCGGTCAGCTGGGCGGCGGCGACCACGGCGTCGATGTTGAGGTAGCTCAGCCGGGCGGGCGCCGGCCCGATGCCGACCGCGACGTCGGCCTCCTTGACGTGGCGGGCGTCGGCGTCGGCGTCGCTGAACACCGCGACCGAGCGGATCCCCATGGTCCGCAGCGTGCGGATGACCCGCACCGCGATCTCACCACGGTTGGCGATCAGAACGGTGTCGAATGCCATCTCATCACATCCGGAACACGCCATAGGAAACCGACTCGAGCGGCGCCTGCCCGACGATCGAAAGCGCGAGCCCCAGCACGGTTCTGGTATCGGCAGGATCGATCACCCCGTCGTCCCAGAGCCGGGCGGTCGAATAGTACGGGTTGCCCTGGTCTTCATACTGCTGACGAATCGGCGCCTTGAACTTTTCTTCCTCTTCGGAACTCATCTCGCCGCGGACGGTGGCCAGCACCGAGGCCGCCTGCTCGCCGCCCATCACCGAGATCCGCGCATTGGGCCACATCCACAGGAAGCGCGGTGAATACGCCCGTCCGCACATCGAATAGTTACCCGCGCCGTATGAGCCGCCGATCACGACGGTCAGCTTCGGCACCCTGGCACAGGCGACAGCGGTCACCATCTTCGCGCCATGCTTGGCGATGCCGCCGGCCTCGTAGTCGCGGCCGACCATGAAGCCGGAGATGTTCTGCAGGAACAACAGCGGCGTGTTGCGTTTGTCGCAGAGTTCGATGAAGTGCGCTCCCTTGAGCGCGGACTCACTGAACAGGACGCCGTTGTTGGCGATGATGCCCACCGGGTGGCCGTGAATGCGGGCGAAGCCGGTCACCAGCGTGTTGCCGTACTCGGCCTTGAACTCGGCGAACTCGCCGCCGTCGACGACGCGGGTGATCACCTCGTGTACGTCGTAGGGCACCCGCGGGTCGACGGGAACCACGTCGTATAGCTCGGTCTGGTCGGCCACCGCCGCGACCGTCGGCGCCACGTCCCAGGGCAGCGGCGAACGCGGGCCCAGCGTGGCGACGATGCGGCGGACAATGCGCAGCGCGTCGCGATCGTCATGGGCCAAATGGTCTGTGACGCCTGAGATCTTGGCATGCAGGTCGCCGCCGCCGAGATCTTCTGCCGTCACCACCTCGCCGGTCGCGGCCTTCACCAGAGGTGGGCCGCCGAGGAAGATGGTGCCCTGATTGCGCACGATCACCGCCTCGTCGCTCATCGCGGGCACATACGCACCGCCTGCGGTGCACGATCCGAGCACGGCAGCGATCTGCGGGATACCTTCGGCGGACAGGTTGGCCTGGTTGTAGAAGATGCGGCCGAAGTGCTCGCGGTCGGGGAACACCTCGTCCTGGCGGGGCAGGAACGCTCCCCCGGAGTCCACCAGATAGATGCACGGCAGCCGGTTCTGTCCTGCGATCTCCTGTGCGCGTAGATGCTTCTTGACGGTGATCGGGTAGTACGTGCCGCCCTTCACCGTCGCGTCGTTGGCCACGACCATGCATTCGCGACCCGAGACTCGGCCGATGCCGGCGATCATGCCGGCCCCTGGGCATTCGTCGTCGTACATTCCGTCGGCGGCCAACGGCGCCAGTTCCAGGAAGGCGCTGCCGTGGTCGAGTAGACCGTCGACGCGGTCACGGGGCAGCAACTTGCCGCGGCTGATGTGGCGCTCGCGGGCACGTTCCGGGCCACCGAGGGCGGCAGTGGCCAGCTTTGAGCGCAGTTGTTCCACCAGGGCGAGGTGCTCTTCGCGGTGGGTTCCCTGCGATGCCATCATTGCGACCCATTCGTTTGAGTTAATGACGACTAACCTGTGATATGTTAGTCACGATTAACCGAGTTGTCCACTAGCGGGTTGGAGGGGTGCCAATGGCCCCTTTGTCGGTGTCGGCATCTGCCACCACCCGGCGCGGCCGGGCCAAATCGGATCGCCGCAGCCAGCTGATCGGCGCGGCGGAACGGCTTGTCGCCGAACGCGGTTATCTCGCCGTGCGGCTGGAGGATATCGGGGCCGCGGTGGGGGTCAGCGGTCCCGCGATCTACCGGCACTTCCCCAACAAGGAGGCGCTACTGGTCGAGCTGCTGGTCGGGATCAGCACTCGGCTGCTTGCCGGCGCAACAGACGTCGTCGCCAGGGCCGATGACCCTTCAGATGCGCTGGACGGGCTCATCGACTTCCACTTGGACTTCGCACTCGGCGAATCAGACCTGATCCGCATTCAGGATCGCGACCTCGGTCATCTCCCGCCGACGGCCAAGCAGCACGTGCGCAAGGCGCAACGCCAATACGTCGAGATCTGGGTCGCTGTGCTGCGGCAGTTGGATGACACCCTCGGCGATGCCGACGCACGGCTGATGGCGCACGCGACGTTCGGATTACTGAACTCGACACCGCACAGCGTGAAACCCGGTGCCGCTAAGGCAGCCGAGGCCAGCTCGCGCGCCGTCCTGCGGGCAATGACGGTCGCGGCGCTGACCTCGGCAGGTCGCCGAGCCAACTAGTGGCAACTAGTACCAAACTCTCCTGCCACCGACGGGCCGTCCGACGGATCCGAGGATCCAGAACACGGCACCGATGACGAGCAGCACCACGCCGATGTAGGTCAGGATCGAGATGCCGAATATCAGTCCAAGGATGAGCAGTATCGCTCCGATGGCAATCATCGCTACTCCGTTTCTTCCGAATTGTTCTGCGCCAGTTGATTACCGGCTGGGCTGGGGAACATTGCAGTTGGTTACTTTTGGATTGACTCCCGCGTAGTTCAGCGGGCCGACGACCACCGTGAGCGCGATCGTCCCCGCTGTCGCGCAACTAGCTTCGCCGCCCTTGAAGTAGTCGCGCTGGTAGGCGGCGAGCACGCCGATCAGCAACCAGACGAGCACGACGACGCCGAAAATTCCTCGCATGCTACGGCTCCATTCGTGTAGTGCGCCCGCGACTGGCGCGCACGTCCCGTTTACCCCGCGGACAATTTGTCCAAACCTTCCGCTACGGATTGATCACGCGATGGGCGTGGCCGCGAACGCCGCGGTGAGCCAGTCGTTCATGGCTCTGACCAGCACAGCCCGGTTTTCCCGCTTGACGATCCCGTGGCCGTCGTCATCGAAGACCAGCAGCTCGACGTCGCGGTCAAGGGCACGCAATGCGTCGTACATTTGCCGCGATTCGCTGGGCGGAACGTTGGTGTCGTTGAGGCCGTGGACCAACAGCAGCGGCGCGGTCAACGCGTGCGCGCGCAACAGCGGTGACAACCGGTCGAGCAGGTCCCTGTCGCCGACCGGATGGCCGTACTTGGGGTGGGCAGCCGCGGCGATCCACGGTTCGGTGTTGCGGTACCAGGTGTTCAAGTCGCTCATCCCGCAGATGCTGATTCCTGCGGCGAATAGTTGGGGATGAAAAGTGAGCGCCGCCTGCGTCAGGTACCCGCCGTAGGACCACCCGCAGCACGCGATGCGGTCCATGCGGGCGAGGCCGCGGTCGACCAGATAGCGTGCCGCGTCGCCGACGTCGTCGATGGCCGCGAATCGCCGCTCCTTGTCATCTGCGTGCATGAACGTTCGGCCGAATCCCCCCGAGCCACGGACGTTCGGTAGAAACACGGTGATGCCCGCTTCGAGAAGGGGCGGAAAGAACTCGTTGTAGCCGGGGCGGCCCTGCCCTTCCGGCCCGCCGTGCAGGAAGATCATGGCGCCGATCGGTTCCACGCCCGCCGGCGGGCGGAACAACCAGCCGGTGAACTTCAGCCCGTCGCGGGCGGTGATGGTCTCGAGGGTGGGGTCGGCGGCGACGGGCCCGCTGCTGGGCTCCCTGTCGACGGGCTCCCACTCCCTGGCGCGGGGATTCACCAGCTCGACCGTCGGCGGCATGGCGGGGCCCTCCACGGTCATCGCGAGCATCGACCCGCCCGCGCTGATGCTCAGCTCGCTGGCCACCATTGCGGGCAGCGGAATTGGATCGTGCAGCGTGTAGTCGGCGTACTCGAGGATCTGTAGTTCGCTGGCGCCATTGATGTTCCACAACAACGCCACCGTCGAGAGGTCGTCGCTGACGGTGAACTCGTCGAGTTCATGGCCCGGCCGCTCGGCTACCACCTGATACGACACACCATCGGGGGTCGTGGTGACCTCCAGCAGCCGGGCGTGCTCGGTGCCGTTCTCGCTGCGGATCAAGGCGCGGACATAGCCTTCGGTGCTATTGACCCCGTAGATCTTCGCCGGCTGGTATAGCTGGGTGAGTTCGCCTTCCAGCCCGGCACGCAGGCGGCGCGGACTGTGCTCGTCCAGGATGATCCCCGCATCGGTGGTGGAGCCGGGATCGTATGGCAGCAGCGCGATTTCGGTCAGGCCGCGCAGCATGATCAGGTCGCGGTGGCCGCGCGGTCCGACGCGCACCAAGGACGCACCGGCCCAGGCGTCGACGAGCCTGCCTGCCGAGCGGCGGTCGAGCACGACCGTGTTGCCCCCGGACGGATCGATCAGACACGAGCTGCCGACACCGTCCTCACCGGTGAGGATCGCTTCGACCTGGGTGCCGTCCCAGCCGATCAGCTCCGCGGTGCCTTCGGGCATACCAGCCGGCCAACGATCGATCCGCCGCGCGTCGCGGTCGTCGGGATCGGTTGTCACCACCCAGATCTGGCTGCGGGTACCACCGTCGGGTGCGACCTCACAGGCCAGCCAGTGACCATCGGCGGAGTGGATGACGCGGGTGACATTCCCCTCGACGGGCAATTCGACGTCGCGCGACGAGCTCGCCCGCCAACCGCGCAGGAAACGCTGCACCGCCCGTGGGTAGCCGCCGTCGTCGACAAGGTGAGCGAACGCGGTGGCATCCGGCGACAGCGACGCGCCATAATTTGCGCGCACCTGCTGTCCCACCGGACTAATTTTCCATACTCTGCAACCACATTTCGAGCACCGCGAGCTGCCAGAGTGCGTTGGCCCCGAGCGTGGTGCGCGTCTCGTTCGGGGCGGCCAGCAGGGCGTCGACCGTTTCCTTGCGATACAGGCCTCGGACGTGTGCGGCGTCGTTGGTCAGCGCATCGTGGACCATGTCCAGCACGTCGCCGTGCAAGTGCCGGATACCGGGCACGGGAAAGTAGCCCTTGGTGCGATCGATCACCTCGGACGGCAGCAGCGCCCGCGACGCTTCCTTTAGCACGCCCTTGCCATCACCGGCGAGTTTCAATTCAGCCGGGCACGTGGCGGCCAGTTCGACGAAATCGTGGTCCAGGAACGGCACCCTTGCCTCCAGTCCCCACGCCATCGTCATGTTGTCCACGCGTTTGACCGGGTCGTCGACCAGCATCACCTGCGTGTCCAGTCGCAGCGCGGCGTCGACCGCGGTGTCGGCGCCCGGGCTGGCATGGTGCGCCATGACGAATTTGCGACTCGGGTCTTCGTCGCCAACGCAGTACTCGGGGGCGAAGATCGCCAGCACGTCGGAGTGGTCACGGTCGAAGAACACCTTCGCGTAGGCCTCGGTGGTCTGATCGCGGGCCACTGTCGCCAGCGGCGGGTACCAGTCGTAACCGGCCAGGATCTCGTCGGCGCCCTGGCCGGACTGCACCACCTTGACCGACTTGCTGACTTCCTCGGACAGCAGGTAGAACGCCACGCAGTCATGGCTAACCATCGGTTCGCTCATCGCCGCAATGGTTTTCGGTACCGCCGGCAGCAACCGCGAGCTGTCGATGTGAATGCGGTGGTGATTTGTGTCGAAGGCCTTGGCGATCAGGTCGGAATAGAAGTACTCGTCGCCCGATTCGCCGCCCGCCGAGTCGAATCCAATGGAAAAGGTGGCCAGACCGTGCTGGCCCTGTTCCGCGAGCAGCGCTACCACGATCGACGAGTCGATCCCGCCCGACAACAGCACCCCGACCGGGACGTCGGCGACCATGCGTCGCTCCACCGCGGTGCGCAGCGCGGCCATCAGCGCGTCCTGCCAGTCGCGCGCGGTCCAGGACACCCGCTCCGGGTCGCGCTCGAAAACTGGTCTCCAATAGACGGTGTCTGACTGTGTGCCGTCCGGGTGGATCACCCGTACGGTCGCCGGCGGCAGCTTGCGCACACCGCGGTAGATCGTGCGCGGCGCGGGCACCACCGAGTGAAAGCTCAGGTAGTGGTGCAGCGCGTTGCGGTCGAGTTCGGTGTCGACCTCGCCGGCGTCGAGCAGGGCGCGCACGGTCGAGGCGAACCGCAGCCGTCCCGGTGTTTCGGCCACATAAAGCGGCTTGATGCCGAGCCGATCGCGTGCGAGTGTGACCACGCCGGTTTCGCGGTCAACGATCGCGAATGCGAACATGCCCTTGAAGTGATCCACGCAGTCGGTGCTCCACCGGTGGAATGCCTTGATCACCACTTCGCTGTCAGAGCTCGAAAAAAAGTGGTAGCCCGCGGCTTCCAGTTCGTTGCGCAGATCCCTGTAGTTGTAGATGCAGCCGTTGAAAGCCAGGGTCAGCCCGAGGTCGCTGTCCACCATCGGCTGGGCGCCGCGGGCGGACAGGTCGATGATCGACAGTCGTCGGTGTCCGAGCGCGATGGGTCCGTGCGCGAAGACGCCGTCGAAGTCGGGGCCGCGCGAGACCATCGCGCCGGTCATCCGGGTCACCGCCGCGACGTCGGCCTGCCTGCCGTCGAAGCGAATTTCTCCGCAGATACCGCACATGGTCGCTTCCCTACCGTGTCCCTGCCAAGATCCAGGTGTCCTTGCTGCCGCCGCCCGAGGATGAGTTCACAATGCGGGATCCGCGTGCCGCCACCCGGGTCAGCCCGGCCGGCATGACGTGTGCCGTCACCGTATCGTCGGACCCGGGCCGCAGGTGCACGAACGCCCGCAGGTCGACGTGGTGCGGATACATTCCCTCCCCGTCAAATGTCGGGTGGGTGGACAACGCGATCGCCTCTTGGGCGATGTAGCGCTCCGGTTGGGTCTGCAGCTCGCGACGGCGAGCCTCCAGCGCCTCTGTGGTGGTCTCCGGTCCGATCATCACACCGGCACCGCCGTGTCCGTCGATGGGTTTGACCACCAGCTCGGCGATGTGGTCCAACACGTAGTCACGTTGGGCGCGTTCGGCGCAGATCCACGTCGGCACCTGGGCCAGGGCCGGCTTCTCGCCGAGGTAGTACTCGATCATCGCCGGCACGTACGCGTAGATGGCCTTGTCGTCGCCGATGCCGTTGCCCAGCGCGTTGGCGATGCTCAGCGTCCCGCTATTGACCGCCTCAAGCAGGCCGGGCCGCAACGCGCTGCCGTGGTACCCGGTGGACGACAGCAGCATGTCCTCGTCCATCCGTGCGTACAGCACATCGACGGGGTGAACGTCGGACCCAATGTGGCGGAACAGTTTTCCGTCACAGACCGACAGGTCCGTGGTCTGCACCAGCGCGATGCCCAGCTCGTCGGCCAGGAAGGTGTGCTCGAACCAGGCCGAGTCTTCCCAGCCTGCGGACAGCAGAACCAGCGACGGCTCGCCGGAGCACTGCGAGGGCGCCGCAGCCTGAAGTGTCTCCAGCAGCATCGCCGGCACCTGGTCCACGTCGCCGAACTCGGCGGGCCGGTCGAGCTCGGGCAGGTGTTTGGCGAGCAGCCGCCGATTCGCGATCGCGTAGGCGGTGCCGGAGGGGATGCGCAGGTTGTCTTCGAGCACCATCCAGTTGCCGACCGCGTCGCACACCAGGTCGGTGCCGCTGACGTGGGCGCGCACCAGGCCGCGGGATAGGCGACCCGTCGAACGGAATCCCGGTGCCCTGTCCAGCGCGTGGATCCCGATGACGCCGTCGGCGACTATGGCCTGCTCGGAGTAGATGTCGCGAAGGAACGCGTTAAGTGCCTTGGCCCGCTGACCCAGACCAACGGTGAGTTCGTCCCACTCGTCGGCGCCGATCAACCTGGGAATCAGGTCGAGTGGGAACACCTGCGCACGGTTCTGACCACTGACCCGGAACATGATGCCTTCGGCGCGCTGGTCCTGCTCGATGTCGCCCTCCCGTGACCGCAACACGGCCACCCCGAGGCCGGCCATGGTTCGCAGGATCTTTTCGTAGCGGGGCCGTGGCCGCCCACTGGTGTCGACGGCCTCGTCGTAGCTGACCGCGGCGGCCTTGTCGGCGGGGTCGTATTCGCGGTCGGGTTGGTAGCCGAACAGCAGGGTGGGGTCTTCGATTACGGCCGCCGCCGTATTCGGCCAGGTGCCCGCTGTTTCGGCGATCAGCTGGTCGACGACGTCGGTGAGGCGGCCGCGGCGGCGCAACGCGCGGCGCTGCCTGGCCGCCGATGTACCGGCGATCAACACCTGGCGGGTCAGCTCGCTGATGATCGGCCAATCCCCCACCGCCTCCAGCTGCGGGCGCAACAGCCGCACGAGATTGGTGACAGCATCGGTGGCGGGCCGGCTGGCCGGGCCACTCAGGTCGACGAGCTCGCCCTCCAGACCCGAGCGGGCCGCCCGCCATAGCGCCGCCCGGCCCAGCGGCGGCGAAACCTCGACCGCGGGCACACCCGCCCGCAGCCCAACGACCTCGCGCTCGACCAGCGCACGGAACAGCCCGGCGATCAGCACGATGGTGTCCACCGACGGGCAACTGTCGCACACCCGCAATTCCAGCGTCGGCGCCGCGACGGCCGGACGGACGTCGAAGTACACCATCCCGGCGTCGACGATCACCCCGCTGGTCACCAAGTCGGAGACGAGCTTGTCGTACTCCGCAGCCGACGACACCGGCGCGGCGAGTCCGGTGGTCGGCCAGCGCTGCCACACCAGCGTGCGCACGCTTGAGTAGCCGGTGTCGGAGCCGTCGGCCCAGAACGGCGAGCTCGCGCTCAAGGCCAGCAGCGTCGGCAGATACGCCGACACCCGGTTGGCCACGACGATCGATTCGTCCCTGTCGTCGATGCCGACGTGTACCTGGGTACCGCAAATGAGTTGTTCGCGCGCCAGCAATTGGTAATCGGCGAGCATCTGCCGGTAGCGGACGGTCTGCGTGACCTGCATTTCAGCGGGCACCGACAGCGGCACCGCCCCGGCGGCAACCACGCCCATGCCGAGTTTGGCTGCGGCGTCGACGAGTACCTTGCGGTGGCTCTGCAGATCGGCGCGCAGTCCGTCGAGGGTGTCGACCACGCCACTGTTCATCTCGACCACGCAGCGCTGCAACTCGGCGACATAGCTGTCGGACAACACGCCCAATAGCTCGGGCGCGCGAGCCGTCAGCCGTCTGGTCTTCAGGTCGACGAGGTGGAATTCCTCCTCGACGCCCATTGTCCGCGGCATGACGCCTCGCATTTCGCCACGGTAATTGACGCGTGATTACGTCAGTGTTAAGCGCGGCTGTAGCCGGTAACGCCGCGTTCGGCGCTTACGCCAGAATCTATCGTCGCGACGAAAACGCCGCTCAACGGGCCACGCAGGTACCCTGCAGCCATGAGGTGGGTATGACCGATTCACCGCGCCGCGACGGGACCGACCCGACCCAACCGCTCGGCAACAGCTATCCCGGCTACACCGATCCGGCATACGCGGGCCAGGCGTCCTCCGGTCGGCCCTACCAGGCGCCATATGAGCCACCCCCCACCGAGGTCCTGCCCGCCTACTCGCCGTATGGCTATGACCCCCACGCGACAGGCCAATACGGCCCGCAGTACCCGCCGGGGGAACCTCCGCAGCCGCCGCCGCCGCCCGAAGGCCCTAATTCGCCGCGCTGGCTGTGGGTGATAGCTGCGATCGCGGTCCTTCTGGTGATCGGTCTGGTGATCGCGCTGGTGATCGTCAACAGCTCGCGCCAGCAGACCGTCCTCGCGCCGCTGCCGTCCTTGTCTGAGCCGAGTTCCGCGATGCCAACGCCGACGACGACGTCCCGAACGCCCCTTCCTGTCTTCCCGTTGCCGACGCTGCCGAGTACGCCGTCCACCAGCCCGACCGGCCCGTCGGTGCCGGGCGCGACCGAAACCGTGGTGTACGACGTCTCCGGC
The DNA here is from genome assembly GCA_025965975.1 of Mycobacterium sp. Lineage (GTDB taxonomy): Bacteria > Actinomycetota > Actinomycetes > Mycobacteriales > Mycobacteriaceae > Mycobacterium. The sequence goes on from JAOPVX010000200.1 coordinate 63,301, forward strand.
GACGGCCGCGCCATCAACATCACCTACGTCGACACCGGTGGTGTGTTGCAGACCGAGTTCAACGTGATGCTGCCGTGGAGCAAGCAGGTCGAGCTGGCCCAGCCGGCAGGGGACTCCGCGAGCGTCAGCATCATCAACGTCGGCCGCGAAGTGTCCTGCTCGATCACCGTGAACGGCGCTCAGGTGCAGCGGCGCACCGGCGCAGGCCTGACGATCTGCACCGCGGCCGGTTAGACCGCCACCGGCCTGCCTGGCACCCGCACTGCAAGCATCGCCAGTAGTCCCGCCGTGAGCACGACGCACAGGCCGCCCATGCCGGCCCGGACGGTGCCGAACGCGTCGATGAATGCGGAGAACAGCCACGGCGCCATGAACGACACCGCGCGGCCGGTCGTGGTGTAGAGGCCGAACGCCGCGCCCTCCTTGCCGTCCGCCGAGATCCGCAGCATCAATGTCCGCGCCGACGACTGGGTCGGCCCGACGAACAGGCACAACAGCAGCCCGCATATCCAGAACGCCAGAGAACCGGACAACGTCAGCAGGGTCAGCCCGACCGCGATCAGCGCGGTCAGCGATCCGACGATGACCGGTTTGGAGCCGACCCGGTCGTCGAGCAGGCCCCCGAGCACCGCGCCGATCGCCGCGATCACGCTGGCGCTCACGCCGAACAGCAGCACATCGGCCTCGGAGATGCCGTAGACGTTGACGCCTAGCACCGCGCCGAACGCGAAGACGCCTGCCAGCCCGTCGCGGAACACAGCGCTGGCCAGCAGGTAGTAGACGACGTTGCGGTCGCGCCGCCATTCGCTGACCACCTCGGCCCACAATTCGCGGTAGGCACTGAAGAAGCCGACGGCCTTGCGCCGCTCTTCGCGATCCGGGGTCGGCGTGTGGGCTGTGAGCAATAGCGGCAGTGCGAAAAGCGCGAACCAGGCGGCCGTCAGTAGCATGGCTGCCCGCACGTTCTGGCCGTCCTTTGTCGGAAGGTCCAATAGCCCGTGCGCGTCGCCGTCGCCGGAGATGAATCCGAGATACACCACGAGCAGCAGCACGACGCTGCCGAGATAGCCCATGCCCCAACCGAATCCGGATATTCTGCCGGATGTCTGTGGCGTGGAGAGCTGTCGCAGCATGGCGTTGTATGGCACGGTGGCCAAGTCGCTGCACGCGGCGGCGCAGGCGAGAAGCGCCAGGCCGGGCCACAGGTAGTGGTAGTCGTCGCGAATGAGGCTCATCGCCGCAGTGAGCAGCACAACGATCCCGGTCAGCAGCGCCAAGGCGCGGCGCCGCCGCCACCGGGCGTTGACCCAGATCCCGGTGACGGGGGCGAGCAACGCGACGACGAGGCCTGCCAGGGCCAAGGCCCGCCCCAGCCAGCTGGCCGGGGTGGTGCCGCCGGGCAGGTCGTCGCCGACGGTTCGGGTCAGGTAGACCGAGAACACGAAGGTCACGACGATCGCATTCACGCCGGTCGAACCGCAGTCCCACAGTGCCCACGCCAGCACTCGCGACCGCGCCACGGCTTGCGCGGGCGGCCGCGATTCGCTCATGGTCGCCCACGATATAGTCCGGCCCATGCCAGTACCCGCACCCAGCGCGGAGGCCCGTGCCGTCGTCACCGGTGCCTCGCAGAACATCGGTGAAGCGCTGGCCAACGAGCTCGCCGCCCGCGGGCACCATCTGATCATCGCGGCCCGCCGCGAGGACGTGCTGAGAGCGCTGGCGGGCCGGCTCACCCAGCGGTACGGGGTCACTGTCGAGGTGCGTCCCGTTGATCTCGCCGATCCGGCCGAGCGCGCCAAGCTGTGCGACGAGCTTGCCGTGCGCAACATCTCGATTCTGTGCGCCAACGCGGGCACCGCGACGTTCGGGTCCGTCGCCTCGCTGGACCCGGCCGCGGAGAAGGCACAGGTGCAGCTGAATGTCCTTGGCGTACATGACCTTGCGCTCGCCGTGCTGCCCGGCATGGTCGAGCGCGGGGCCGGCGGCATCCTGATTTCCGGTTCGGCGGCGGGCAATTCGCCGATCCCCAACAACGCCACCTATGCGGCCACCAAGGCGTTCGTGAACACGTTCAGCGAGTCGCTTCGCGGCGAGCTCAAGCGCGCTGGCGTCCACGTCACACTGCTGGCCCCCGGTCCGGTTCGCACCGAGCTGCCCGAGGCGGATGAACAATCGCTGGTCGAGAGACTGATACCCGATTTCCTGTGGATCTCAACGCAACACACCGCCAAGCTGTCGCTGGATGGCTTGGAGCGCAACAAGATGCGCGTCGTGCCGGGTGTCACGTCGAAGGCGATGTCGGTGGCAGCGGGCTACGCACCGCGTGCCATCGTGACGCCGATCGTCGGCGCGGTCTACAAGAAGCTCGGCGGCGACTAAGAGCGGCGGCCGGTGCCGAAGATGCTGCGGGTGATCTCGCGGCCGATGACCGTGCCCGCCGAGCGCATCGCGCTCTTGAACGCCGGGCTGCTGATCATTTTGTCCAACATCCCTGGCTCGGCGCTCCCTCGCGACGTCACCGCGCCCTCGGTGCTGGCACCGCCGGTGTCTACGGATAGCGGAGGAGGTAGAGCACCGTCAGGCGCCGCACCAGCGGCGGGCTGCAACTTGGCGTTGAGCCGCTCGTAGGCCGACTCGCGGTCGATCGTCTGGCCGTACTCGGCCTGCAGCGGGCTGGCCTTGGCGGCGGCGGCGATCGCGTCTGGCCCGATGGTGTCCATCAGGGATCGCGGCGCCCGCATCCTGGTCCACGCCACCGGAGTCGGCGCACCCTTCTCCGAGAGAACGGTGACGATCGCCTCGCCGATGCCCAGGGACGTCAACGCCGACTCCAGGTCGTAGACATCGGTTTTCGGGTACGTACGGACGGTCTTGGACAGCGCCTTCTGGTCGTCGGGAGTGAACGCTCGCAGTGCATGCTGAATGCGCGCACCAAGCTGCGACAGCACGTTGTTGGGCACATCGGTCGGCAGCTGCGTGCAGAAGAACACGCCGACGCCCTTCGAACGGATCAGCTTCACGGTCTGCTCCACCTGCTCCAGGAACGCCTTCGACGCGTCGGTGAACAGCAGGTGGGCCTCGTCGAAGAAGAACACCAGCTTCGGCTTGTCGACGTCGCCGACCTCGGGCAGCGTGGTGAACAGGTCGGCAAGCACCCACATCAAGAACGTCGAGAACATCACCGGCCTGGCGGCCTGGTCGCCCAGTTCGAGCAGGCTGATGACGCCGCGGCCCCGCACGTCGGTGCGCATCAAGTCCTTTGGTTCCAGCTCGGGTTCACCGAAGAAGGTGTCTGCCCCGTCGGCCTCGAGATTCACCAGCGCACGCATGATCACGCCCGCCGTCGTCGGCGACACTGCGCCAAGGACTTTCAGCTCTGGTTTGCCCTCGTCGCTGGTGAGGAATTGGATGACCGCCCGCAGGTCCTTGAGGTCCAGCAGCGAGAGGCCCTTCTGATCGGCCCAGTGGAAAATGAGACCGAGCGTGGACTCCTGGGTAGCGTTGAGCCCCAGCACCTTTGACAGCAGGATCGGCCCAAAGCTGGAGATGGTGGCGCGCACCGGCACCCCGATCCCTGAGGTGCCGAGCGACAGAAACTCCACCGGGAAGGGAGTCGGCGTCCACGAGTCACCGATGTCCTCGGCCCGCTGCTCGGACTTGTCATTGGCTACGCCCGGCCGAGACAACCCGGACAGGTCGCCCTTGACGTCGGTCGGCCATCATCACCGGCACACCGGCCGCGGACAGCTGTTCGGCGATCACCTGCAGTGTCTTGGTCTTGCCGGTACCGGTGGCGCCTGCGACCAGGCCGTGCCGGTTGACGGTCGCCAGCGGGATACGCACCTGCGCGGTCGGATCGCAGGCCCCGTCGACGACGACGGTGCCCAGTTCCAGCGATGGGCCTTGGGTGGCGTAACCTGCGGCGATCTGCTGGGCTTTGGTGGCTGTCGACTCAGTGGTCATTGCTCGAACATTAGCCTCGCCCGGTGGGTGTGGGCGGCTGGTTGTCGCCCGACGGCTTAATGTTTTCCCTGTGCGAGACGAACTGGTGTGGATCGACTGTGAGATGACCGGCCTTGACCTCAAGACCGACCGGCTCATCGAGATCGCGGTGCTGGTCACCGACGCCGACCTCAACATCCTCGGCGACGGCATCGACGTGGTGATCCACGCCGACGATGCCGCGCTGTCGTCGATGATCGACGTCGTCACCCAGATGCACACCCGATCGGGCCTCATCGAGGAGGTGCGCACGTCGACCATCGACGTGGCCGCAGCCGAGGACCTGGTCCTCGACTACATCCGCACCCACGTCAAGCAGGCCAAGACCGCCCCGCTGGCCGGCAACTCGATCGCCACCGACCGCGGCTTCATCGCCCGTGACATGTCCAGGCTCGACGACTACCTGCATTACCGGATAATCGACGTCAGCTCCATCAAGGAGTTGTGCCGGCGCTGGTATCCGCGCATCTACTTCGGCCAGCCCGAGAAGGGGCTCACGCATCGCGCGCTGGCCGACATCCACGAATCGATCCGTGAGCTGCGCTACTACCGACGAACCGCGTTCGTCGCACCGCCAGGGCCGTCGACCAGCGACATCGCGGAGATCTCCGCCGAACTCGGAACACCGAACGGCGGCTCGGAGGTAATCGATTCGGCTGCGGAGCGCCCTAGCGGCTAATATCGACGACGCTGTACGTGCTTTACGGCTCGGCGGCGATGGTGGCTGTAGTTCAGTTGGTAGAGCACCAGGTTGTGATCCTGGAAGTCGCGGGTTCGAGCCCCGTCAGCCACCCCACACAGGTCAGAGGGTGTTTCTGCCCTCCGACCTATTCGTAGCGAGCGTCCTCATACCGAGTCGGCGCGACGTTTTCTGGGCATACCTCACCCACGGTCGACCATGCTGAACCTGGCCGGCCTGTAGGACGCTCCCGCTCACGAGATCACGTCCCCGGCTCTCTCCAATCAAAGTGCCGATCCGACGAAACCGGCTGTGGGCCATGTAAAGTGGCTGGTCGCAGCGTTGGCGATCCGGAGGAGCCACTGCGAACGTTACGCCTAGCCCCCTTCACGTCACAACGAAAAGTTGGTCTGACCGTGAACTCCGCCCCGACCAAGCAAAACTAGGCACCAGCTGCTTGCACCCTAGGCGCAACCTTGATGGCCGGATAGGTGGCCCCCGCTGGGAGAGAGCGGGCGCTCGCGATTCGACGCGCGTCTACCTGTCTGCCATGTGCGTCCACACGCACGAGGGCGATGCGGAGGAAGAAGAGGTACGTATCGCGTTGCCGGAACCACCTTTTGACTAGCCACCCACGGCCTGTCGAATCGAGAGATCGCCCACCGCTTCGGTGTCTCGGTGCGCGCACCGTCGAAGGCCACCTCTACCGCGCGTCACGGCGCGTGGGTGTGAGCAGCCGAGACGATTTCCACGCGATCCTGGACGGGAAAATCTAGCCGCGCCCCCTCGGCTGCACGACTCACCGGCACAGCGCCGCGCCACGAGATGACAGTGCCGCCACGCCCGGCCGCTGACCGCATCAGGGTCTACGCGGCCGCGAGTTCCATGTCCAAAAGTGGAGTAGTCGCCCTCTCGCGCTCAGCTAGCTAAACCGCGAAACACTTGACCAAGGCCAGACGCGCGAAAAAGGGAGATCAGTCATGACCCGCAGGTTTGCCGGCGACACCTCTTGGGGTTACCCCAGCAAGCCGAGCCACCGCAAGAGCATCTCACGGGTCCGTCGTAGGGAAACACCTGATTTACCGCGCACCTTCACCCAATAGCGTCAAGGGCGCTCGCTAAACGCAGAGGAGATCGGCTCATGCCCGACCAGACAAATCCGCCACACTCCGGTGAGGCGGGGAAACACCGCGCGAAGCGATCGTCGTCTGCAAACACTCGTCGCACCGTTAGTGCCGTTCTCCTGGCTGGCGGCCTGGCCGTCTGCGGCGGGGCGCTGTACCAACCACGGGAACAATCCCCGACGGTCCTCCTGACCGCCGGCACCAGCGGTTCCAGCTCCGGCTCCAGCACCAGCTCCAGCGGGGCCGGGGCCAGCAGCACCGGCAGCTCGGGGTCCAGCGGGCAGACCTCCAGCACCGGCTCCAGCACCAGCTCCAGCGGGGCCGGGGCCAGCAGCACCGGCAG
>JAOPVX010000186.1 GCA_025965975.1 Mycobacterium sp.
AAGCCTGTGCAGCCGCGTGCGGGCCTCGTCGAGTACCCTGTCGATTCGACTCATCATCCCTCCGGCGCATCGGTGAGTTCGGTGCGCTTGCGGCGCAATGTCTTTCGTTCCGTCACCTCGTAGTACGACATCGCCGTCAATGGCGGCGAGTACGCGTGCACACTGAGCGTCGGAGCGACCGGAGCCGACAGATCCCGTTCGGGTGTCCACACGACGTCGTGCACCCAGCCCAGCGGGAAACCGGCCTGATCGCCTGCGCGAAGTCGTCGGCGCCGCAACGCCTCGCCGTCCCAACGCGTCTCGCGCAAGGCGCCGGATACCACGGTCAACGCGCCAAGCGAGCCGCCGTGGTCATGCAGTTCGGTCGAGCGATCGGGCACCCAGCTGATCAGCCATATGTCGAGTTCATCGTCGCCGTGCAGGCGCGTGAACCAACGCTCGTTCGCCGGCGGTCCGACCGCCAGAAGTTGGTCGTAGCGGCCGGAGAGCACATCATCGGCGTGGCGGTCGGTGGCATGCAGCAGGTCGGGCAGCCGCAGGCGGGTTGGCGCGGATACGGCGGGGACGGCAGACGGCAACACAGCAGGCTGTGCGGAAACCATGTGGAACTCCAGAATGACGGGACGGATCGAGGGGGTTGTCGGCACTCAGGCCTGACAACACTCCCGGAATCCGATGCTCTCCATCACGGCCGCCAGTCTTGCATACAGCGTCGGGAAACGCATCCCAGGCGCAGCTGCCATGACGCCGTCGCGCAAGAGGCGGCGCGACAACCGACACGGGCACGGGCGGTACCGGCGGGCACACCGGCAACCTCTTCGGTTGGGCAGGCGGCGGTGGTTCGGGCGGCCAAGCCACGAGCTCTACCGGTACCGCCACCGCCGGAAACGGCGGCAACGGCGGCGCCGGCACGGCCTGCAACGGGTTTGGCTTCGGTGGCTTCGGTGGCGCCGGCGGACACGATGGGCCCGGCGCGGGAGCCGGAAAAGGTGGCGCGGGGGGCACCGGCAGCGGATCTGCCGCGGTAGCAGCGGCGGCTCTGGAGCGCACGGGTAACCGACTGGTCGGTTAAGCCAGGCCCCGGCGGGGCCGACGTGTTGCATAGACGTGTTGCATAGATTGGGCAGCATGCTCAGGTATCCCCAACGCGTCGCGCTGTGCGGTGCGCTACTGACGCTGACGGTCGCCGGCTGTTCGTCGAACGAGCAGAAGCCGTCGACGTCGACTCCGACGATGACCTCCGCCAGTGAGCTGCCGCCCCTGCCCGCCCAACCGGCCAGGCCCGGCGCTGTCGGTGTCTCCCCCGGTGGCGTCACCACCAGGGTCGATGTGCCGGCCGACGCGACGGAATCGCAGTATGGTCAGGCCTGCCATGCCGCCAAGGTGTGGATGGACGGCCAGCAGGCGGACCCGAAGACCCTGGTCGAGCCGTACCTGAAGATGGTCCAGGCGCCCGGCTTCACCGGCCCAGGCGACTTCAATACGCCGTGGGCCAACCTGACACCGGCCCAGCAGGCCGGCGCCGTCATGGCGGTCACCGGCGCCGCCAACGGCGAGTGCGAGTAGCGCGGCACTTCAAATCAGGCTGCGAGAAATTGGGCCTCCTGACAGCTTCGAGGTGATGAACCCGCACCATCGACATCGCTCAGGCGGCGCTGGCCCGCCGCACCTTGGCCGCCTATCCCCCCGACGTGTTGGTCGAGGTGCCGCGCAGCGCCTGCCGCAGCCTGGACTTCCACCGCGCAGCCGAAGTCATCGACCTCGGTTGCCAGCTGGCCGCTACCGTTCTCGATGAACTCGAAAAGCCAACGCAGAAAAGCTGATTCAGGCGCCGAGGAAATCGGCGACCGCGGCGGCCATCCGCCGGCCCTGGTTGCGGCCGGCCAGTGCGGACGGCTTGCGGCACGCGGGGTCGAGCGGGTTGCGCCCGAAGGCGGCGAGTGACTCGTCATCGGCGAACACACCGAACGCCGACCCGCCGAGCGCTTCGACCTCCTCGGCCGCGCCGCCGCCGAACGGCGACGGTGCCGATCGGCCCGACGGCACCAGCACCACCGCGACATCGCAGTCGTTTACAACGGCCATGTTGACGCTGCTGCCCACCCCGCCGTCCATGTAACGGCGGTCGCCGATCGTCACCGGCGGCCACACGCCGGGAACCGCGCAGCTGGCGGCGACCGCGTCGACCAAACCGACGCCCGAGTTCCGATCGAACATGACCAGCTCCCCGGTCTCGATGTCGATCGCGGAGATCCGCAGCACCCGGTCCGGCCAGTCGTGCGACGGCAGCCGCTGCGCGATCACGTCACGGCGCACCGTTTCGGTGACGGTCGCCGTCGACAACGCGACCGTGCCGATCTTCTGCAGTTTTTCGGCGGTGGTGGTGTTGGGTGTCAGCATCGCGGTGACGAACAACTCGGTTACCTCGTCGATGCCGACGCCCGGATTGAGCTCCGCCGTCGATGTTGCGGTCTGCCGGTCGAACAGCGCGTCGAGTCCCAGCCCGCTGCCAAGCTGAGCGGCGACCGTCGATCCGGCCGACGTGCCCACCAGCACGTCGACATCCAGCAGGGCTTTGGCGGTCCCTGGCGACTCGTCGGCGACGCCCCGCAGAATGCCGGTCTCCCACCCGATGCCCGCCAGCCCTCCACCGGCCAGCACCAACGCTCGTTTCGTTGCCACGGCAGCGAGTGTGCCAGGCCATCTGCGCTAGCGGACGAGTCGGTCGCTGAGCCCCGCCAACCGGGTGCGGGCCCGCGCGTTGTCCACGAGTGCCGCGGCGCTGGCCGGCACCTGCCGCTGGTAATAGCCGCCGTCCACGACGGCGGTGTCAGGCGCGCCGAGCGTGGCTAGGATTGTCGCCGCGTCCGAGACCACCTGGGGCACGTCCACACTGATCGCCGTGAGGCGGCCCGAGTTCGCTTCCGCGAGTGACCGCGTGAACATGGTGAGCGCGAGTTTGGACTGGGCGCAGGCCGCGAGTGACGAGTATCGCCCGCGGGCCCTGGCCAGGTCGGTCCAGCCGATGTTGCCGCCGAGGTGCACGGCCGACGACACGCTGAGCACTCGACCGTGTGCCTTCGCGATTCGGTCGGTCAGCGCGGTGGTCAAGATGTATGCCGCCAGATAGTTCACCTGGAAGGTGATTTCATTGCCGTCGTCGGTGTAGGTGCGGCGCTCCGGTGCAGCGATGGCCGCGTTGTTGATCAGCAGATCCAACGCGGGCAGCTCCGCGACCAGCTGGTCGGCCAGGCTTGCCACCTCGGCAAGCCGGGTGAAATCGGCGACCACCAGGTGCAGTCGCAAGGGTTCCGCGCCGTCCTTGATCAGGGCCGCGATGGCGTCGTCGCCGCGACGCTGGTCGTTTGCGTGCACGAAGACGGTGGCGCCGTCGTCGACCAACCGGCGGGCAGTCGCGTAACCGACGCCGTCGCTTGCGCCGGTCACGAGGACGGTCTTATCGGCAAATGGGTACTCGGACATGGTTCCTTCACGGGATTCGTAAGTCGTGGATAGCGGCGGGACTCCGCCCTGGACATGCAGGAGTCGGCGGACCGATCCGGATGCGCACAGAATGCGGATCTCAGCGCGATGAGCGACGACTAGGTGGGTCGTCTTCGCAGCCGGAGCCGTAGCGTTCCAGCGCGGACGGGATGAGTGCGCGCGCTCCGGCCATACGATCCATCAGATCCGTCCCCCGCACCCGCCTGCAAGGTTCCGCGGCAAACCTTTGCGAAAAATTTGCGACCGTCGGTCACCCAGATGCCGACCAAAGCGTTGCGGTTAGTGTCGGAACGTGATCAGGCACTCCGTCGTTGTGCTGACGGCCGCGTTCGCGGCGTTGCTCGTCGGACTCGCGCCCGTTGCACTCGCCGAACCGCCTGCCCCACCTGCGCCGATCATCCCGCCGCCGGTGCAGCCCGCCAACGTCGGCGATCTGAAATCCGAAGCGACGCAGTACTACGACAGCGGGGCGTACCTGACCGATCTGCAGCTGGCCGCCGCCCCCGCGATCGCGTGGATCACCGACGAGGCGCCGCGCGTGGACCGGCCCGCCGTGGTGTTCGACATCGACGAGACTGCGCTGTCGAACTGGGAAACCATCAAGGCCAACGACTTTGGCCGCGTGATCGACGGGCCGTGCGACAGACTGCCGGAAGGCCCGTGTGGGTGGCAGGCCTGGGACCTGCGGGCCCAGTCGACGGTAATCCAGCCGACGATGGACATCTTCACCGCCGCAAGGGACCGAGGCGTGGCGATCTTCTTCATCACCGGCCGCGACGAGACCCAGCGCGCGGCGACCGAACGCAACCTGCGAGCCGTCGGCTACACCGGCTATACGCAGCTGATCATGGAACCGCCTGGCGCCCGTTATGGTTCGGCTGCGGAATTCAAGGCGCCGCAGCGGGAACAAATCCAGCAGCGCGGCTACACCATCATCGCCAACGTCGGCGATCAGCCGTCCGACCTCGACGGCGGATTCGCCGAGCAGACCTACCTGTTGCCCGACCCGTTTTACCGGATTCCCTGATCAGGCCACCGAAGCATGCTGGGACGCCGCGGCCAGTCGTCGTCGTCCATCGGCTCGCTGGCGAACAACACCGAGGCGTCGGAGGTCAGCTGGCGGGTCACCACCCGCCTGCGGCGTGCAGACCGAACAGTCGGCACATAAGGCGATGGTAGCGTGGCGGCGAAGGGAGCGAAATGGTTGACACCATGCGGGCCGAGCGTTTCTATGCTGACTCCAAAACCATTGTGGTGGAAGATATTCCGATACCCGAACCGGACTCTGGTGAGGTGCTCGTCAAGGTCGCGTTCTGCGGGATCTGCCATTCCGACCTGAGCCTGATCAACGGTACCTTCCCGGCGCAGCGGCCGGTGGTGACGCAGGGCCACGAGGCGTCGGGCACGATCGCCAGGCTTGGCGCAGGCGTCACCGGCTGGGCCGAAGGTGACCGGGTGATCGTGCCTGCCGGCCGACCCTGCATGACGTGCCCGAACTGCCGGCGTGGCGACCTGACGAATTGCCTTCGCATGCAGTTGATGGCGTTCGCGTACGACGGCGCATGGGCGGAGTACACCGTCGCGCAGGCCGTCGGCCTGACCCGGGTCCCCGACAATGTCCCGCTCGAACAGGCCGCCATCCTGGCCGACGCGGTGTCGACGCCGTTCGGCGCGGTGGTGCGCACCGGGCAGGTGGGCATTGGGGAGTCGGTCGGCGTGTGGGGCGTCGGCGGCGTCGGCACCCATATCGTGCAGCTGGCGCGGTTGGTCGGCGCGGTGCCGGTGATCGCCGTCGACATCAAGCCCGAGGTCCTCGATCGCGCCGTCGAACTCGGTGCCGATTACGCATTCGACGCCCGTGACGACCAGCTGAGCGACAAGATCGCTGACCTCAGCGGCGGCCGCAAACTCGATGTCGCGTTCGACGCGGTTGGCCTCAAGTCGACGTTCGAGCAGGCGCTCGATTCGGTGCGTGTCGGCGGGCGCATGGTCGCCGTCGGAATGAGCGACCAGTCGCCAACGGTGGGACCGACGGCCATGTTCGGCTTGTCGCAGAAGCACGTGCTTGGCCACCTCGGCTACCAGAACGTCGACATCGAGATGCTCGCCATGCTGGTCTCCCGCGGGCGGTTGGACCTTTCCCGCTCGATCAGTGAGGTCGTTTCGCTCGAGGACGTCAGGCTGGGCGTCGACAAGCTGGACCGCCAGGAGGGCAACCCGATCCGGATCCTGGTCAAGCCGTGACCGCGTTGGCTGGACGGGTAGCCATGCTGACCGGTGCGTCCGGTGGCATCGGCAAGGCCGTCGCCCGTGCACTCGCCGACGAGGGCGTCGATCTGTTCCTGACCTACGGGCGACATGGCGACGACGCCGAGGAGGCCGCCACGTACGCCCGCGGCGAGGGCAGGCGCGCCGTCGTCGCACCGGCGGACCTGGCCGACCCGACCGCACCGGCCCGCTTGGTCGAGCAGGCCAACGGCGAACTGGGCGGCGTTGATATCCTGGTTGCCAACGCCGGAACCGCGGACATAAAGGGTTGGCAGGACATCGATCTCGAGGCGTGGAACGCCACGCTGGCCGTCAACCTGACCGCACCGTTCCTGCTCGCCCAGCAGGTGCTGCCCGCCATGGTGGACAAGCGGTTCGGGCGCGTGCTGTTCATCTCGTCGATCGCCGGGCTCAACGGCGGCGTCGTCGGAGCCCATTACGCCGCAAGCAAGGCCGGGTTGCACGGTTTGATGCATCATCTGGCGCCGCGGCTGGCCGCTGATGGCGTCACGGTCAACGCGCTGGCACCGGCGCTGATCGGCGACACTAAAATGTTCCCCGTCGATCCGGAGACGGCGACGACCCCGGTTCCCATCCCTGTCGGACGCGCAGGCCGGCCCGACGAGGTAGCAGACATGGCGATTGCCATGCTGCGCAACGGATATCTGACCAACAAGGTGGTCACACTGGACGGCGGCATACTGCCGCGCTGACTAGCCGAGCCGCGGTGCGGCCTTGCCGCTGATCAGTGGCAGGTCGAGATAGGTGACGATGCCCGGGTCGGCTGCGCACACCGCAGGGATGGAGTTGACGCAGTGCGCGGCGGTCGCGACGATGCCGTTGTTGCACTCAAGGCCTTCCTCGACGCTTTCCGGCTGGAAGCCCTTGATGGTGACGGTGAAGTCGGGGTTACCCTTGGCCTCCATCTCATAGCGCTCCCCGGCCGGGCCGAATGTCCAAGGGGGATCGAGGTTTTCCTGACCCATGAACCAGTTGACGGTGATGCGGACGACGACCTCGGCACCAACGAGCGCCTGCCAGTGGAACTTGCGGCCCGCGACCTGGCCGGGCTGGATGGCACCCATCGGCGAGTCGATCGGCGCCGTGGCCACCGCGATCTCCTGGGTGGCGCGGATCTGCGGGTCGGCGTTGAAGCCCATCTTGTCGACGATCATCTTCACGGACTGGATGAAACCGCCGTCGAGGAGTTTCTGCATCGGCCCGGTGAGCGCCTTCTCGGGGGTGTCGCCGAACCCCATCACGTAGCGCAGCACGTCGGGAGCGTCGTAGGTGCGCAGGTCGGAGAACTCCTCGGCCCGAACGAATGTCACACCGGTCGACATGATCGACATCATCAGCGGGAACTTGTCGCTGATGCCGCCAGGGGCGATGCCGGTGCCGTGCAGCGTCACCCCGCCGTTGCGCGCCGCCTCGCGCAGTGGTGCGCCCTCCGATTCGCCAGGATAGAACCAGCCGACGGGGGTTACCACGTTCTTGCCTGACCGCAGCAGGGCGGCCACCTCGTCGGGATTGGGCAGCAACGGCGAATACACCACCGCGTCGGCATCGAGCGCGAGAATCTCCTCGACGCTGGTGGTTGCTGTGACGCCCAGCGGTTCGGTGCCGATGATCTCGCCGACGTCCTTTCCCGCCTTGTCCTCCGAATGCACCCAGCAGCCGACGAGCTCGAGGTCGGGGTGTTCCAGCACGCCCTTGATGGCGGCGACGCCGACGCCTCCCGTCGCCCACTGCACGACCCGCAGCCGCATCTCGTCCCCTTTCTGGAGAGCAAAACTAGAACACGTTCTACACCAGTCCTGCGACGAGCGGGTCACAATTGCCCGTGATGACCGAGAACAAGATCGGGTTCGGCGTACTTGGGCCGCTGCTGATGACGGTCGACGGCGCGCCTGTAGCGCTCGGCACCCCGAAACAGCGCGCCGTGCTGGCCGTGCTGGTGATGAACCGCAACCGGCCGGTCGGGATCGACGCGCTGATCACCGCGGCGTGGGAACAGTGGCCGCCGCCGGAAGCACGGGCCAGCCTGCACTCATACATCTCGAACTTGCGCAGGCTGCTTGACGACGCGCGACCGATGTTGACCAACGCGCCACCGGGGTATCGGCTCACTGTCGGCGACACCACCTGCGACATCGGCCGGTTCGTCCTCGAGAAGACCGCGGGCGTGCAGGCCGCCGCCGCGGGACGCTTCGAGCAGGCCAGCGACCACCTGACGACCGCGCTGGCCGAATGGCGCGGACCGGTTCTGGAGGACCTGCGCGACTTTCAGTTCGTCGACGCGTTCGCCACCGCGCTGACTGAGGACAAGGTGGTAGCGCACACCGCGCGGGCGGAGGCCGAAATCGCTTGCGGGCGTGGCTACGCCGTCATCGGTGAGCTCGAATCCTTGACGGTCGAACACCCCTACCGCGAGCCGCTGTGGGCGCAACTGATCATCGCCTATTACCTGGCCGAACGTCAGTCGGAGGCGCTCGACGCCTACCAGCGGCTGAAGACCACGCTCGCCGATGACCTCGGTATCGACCCAGGCCCGACGGCGCGTGCGTTACACGAGCGGATCCTGCGCCAGGAACCCCTCGACGTGAAGAGAGCCGCCAGAACCACTGCGGTGCACACCAGCCACAACATCGACCTGCGCACCTCGGTCAATCCGTCGTCGGCGCTGGCGAGTTTGCGCGCGACATCGGGACTGGTCTATCCACTGCGGGCCGCCGCCACCCGGATCGGGCGACTCTCGGACAACGACATCGTGCTCGACGACGCCAACGTCAGCCGCCACCACGCCGTCATCATCGACACCGGCACAAGTTTCGTCATTACCGACCTGCGCTCGGCGAACGGAGTCGACGTGGGTAACGAACGCATTCGCGGCACCGCGACACTGGCCGACGGCGACCGGATCCGCATCTGTGATCACGAGTTCACGTTCGAGATCGCGCCACGCGAGGGGTAACCCGGCATTAGGGTGTGTTCGCTGGCACACGCATCCGAGGAGCAACCGATGAGCGACCCTTCGCTGGAATCACGCGTGGGTTCCCAGATCGGCCCTTATCGCTTGAGGCGGTTGCTCGGCAAGGGCGGCATGGGCGAGGTCTATGAGGCCGAAGACACCGTCAAGGATCGCATCGTCGCGCTGAAACTGTTGCCCGAGTGGGCGTCTCACGATCCAGTGTTCCGCAAGCGGCTACAGCGCGAGGCGCATTCCGCAGGCCGGCTGCAGGAGCCGCACGTGGTGCCGATCCACGACTACGGCGAGGTCGACGGGCTGCTCTACGTCGATATGCGCATGATCGACGGCACCGATCTGCGCAAGGTGTTGAAGCGCTTTGGGCCGATGACCCCCGCTCGGGCGGTGGCGATCGTGCGACAGATCGCCTCGGCACTTGACGCCGCCCACGAAAGCGGCGTTATGCACCGAGACGTCAAGCCAGAAAACGTCATCATCACCCGCGACGACTTCGCGTATCTCGTTGACTTCGGCATCGCCAACGCGGCCACCGACGAAAAGCTCACCGAACTCGGCACGGCGGTGGGCACCTACGCCTACATGGCGCCCGAACGGTTCACCAACGACGAGGTCACCTACCGCGCCGACGTGTACGCGCTGACGTGTGTCCTGCACGAATGCCTGACCGGGGCCCAGCCGTACCAGGGCGACAGCGTCAGCGTGGTCATCACCGCGCATCTGATGCAGCCGATCCCGAAACCGAGCGAGCAGCGCCCCGGCATTCCTGCCGCCTTCGACACGGTGATCGCCAAAGGCATGGGCAAGAAGCCCGAGGATCGGTACGCCAGTGCCGGGGACCTGGCGATCGCCGCCAACGACGCGCTGAGCGAACGGGACCAGGACCAGGCCGCGACGATCCTGCAGCGCGGCCAAGACGCCACCATGCCTGGCACGCCGATACCCGCCATGCCGCCGAGACGACCCATTCACCAGACACCACCGCCCATGCCGGCACCGTTCGCCTTCCACACCCCACCCCCGCCCGCGAGTGGGCCGCCGAGCGGGCCGATGTGGACGGCCGCCCCGCCACCACCCGGGCCGCCGCGCCCCGGTAACACGGTGCCGTGGATACCGATCGCCGCCGCCGCAGGCGTCTTCGTCCTCGTCATCGGCGCGCTGGGCATCTGGTGGCTGGTCAAGGCCGACGACACGTCGTCATCGGGGCCGACGACCACCACCAGCTCGGAGACAACCGAGCGCACGGAAACCACGACGAGGACCCCCAGAACCACGACCACCAACGCGAACCCGCAGTCGCTCGATTCCAAGCTGACGGCGCTGCTCCCTGCCGGCTACGACAACGCCGCCTGCCGTGCCGCCCACCCGCCGGCCACGGGCGCCTTGGCGACGGTGGACTGCGGCCAGACATCCACACCGGGTGGGCCGGCCAACGCGCGGTACTCGTTGTTTGCCGATCAGGAGACCCTTGACGCCCACTTCGACGGCGCCATCAAGGAGAACTCCGAGCTTTTCCAGTGCCCGGGCAGCGGCATCGACTCGCCGACCACCTGGCACTACACCGATACACCCGCCAATGTCGAGGGCCGCATCGCATGCGGCACCTACAACAACGGGCCAGACCTGGTGTGGAGCAAGAACGCGGATCTGCTGCTCGCGGACGCGCAGGGACCCAACATGGATGACCTGCACAAATGGTGGCTGAAGTACGGCTGACGCGCCCCACAGAACCCGTCGCCGCCAAGAATCTTCCAAGAATGCGTCAAGGCCCCTATCGGACGCTGATGTCAGCCCGGAAACACCAAGAAACAAGCGCCACCTAAGAGAACGACCATCATGAACACTTCGCACAACGACCCCACCCAAGCACTCCCGGTTGCGCAGCCGATCTCGGCGGCGACCGCGCATCGCCGTCACGGGGCGGGCGCGCTTCTCCTCGACATCCGTCCCCAGGTCGCCCGCCATCAGGGCAGCATCACCGGCGCACTGCTCATCGACCCTGCGGCCATCGCCGACCAGATCACCGACCGCCATCGCGAGATCGTGCTCTGCAGCGTCTCGTCGCATCGCGCGATCCCGGCCGCCGAGCAGCTCAGCAGGCTCGGCTACGACCGTGTGCACTACCTGGCCGGCGGGTACAACGCCTGGCATCGCAGGGCCACCACGCGTTAGGGCATCTAGACAGTTCGCTCGCTGTGTGTTTCTGTCGATCACAGGAACAGCGAAGGGACAGTGGGATGCCGAACAAAGTATTCGTCGTCGGTGTGGGGATGACGAAGTTCGAGAAGCCGGGCCGCCGCGAGGGCTGGGACTACCCGGACATGGCGCGCGAATCCGGGACCAATGCGTTGACGGACGCGGGCATCGACTTCTCCGAGGTGGAGCAGGGCTTCGTCGGATATGTGGCAGGTGACTCGACATCAGGTAACCGGGCGCTCTACGAGCTCGGCATGACCGGTATCCCGATCGCCAATGTGAACAACAACTGCTCGACGGGTTCGACGGCGTTGTTCCTTGCGGCGCAGACGATCCGCGGCGGGCTGGCCGACTGCGCGATCGCGCTCGGTTTCGAGAAGATGCAGCCAGGCCCCCTCCAAGGCGGCGCCGAGGACCGCGAATCCCCGCTGGGCAAACACGTCAAGGCGTTGGCTGAGATCGACGAGTTCGCATTCCCGGTCGCGCCATGGATGTTCGGGGCGGCCGGCCGTGAGCACATGAAGCAATACGGCACCACCGCAGAACATTTCGCGAAGATCGGGTACAAGAACCACAAGCATTCGGTGAACAACCCGTTTGCACAGTTCCAGGAGGAGTACACGCTCGACGACATCCTGGCGGCAAAGATGATCTCCGACCCGCTGACCAAGCTGCAGTGCTCGCCGACATCGGACGGCTCCGGCGCGGCGATCGTGGCCAGCGAGGCGTTCGTCGACAAGCACGGGCTGGCCGGCCAGGCGGTGGAGATCGTCGGGCAGGCGATGACCACAGACTTCGACAGCACCTTCGACGGGAGCGCCAAGAACCTCATCGGATACGACATGAATGTCCAAGCCGCACAAAAGGTTTACGACCAGTCCGGGCTCGGGCCGACCGACTTCCAGGTGATCGAGCTGCATGACTGCTTCTCCGCCAACGAGCTGCTGTTGTATGAGGCGCTCGGGCTGTGCGGGGAGGGCGAGGCCCCGAAGCTGATCGACAACAATGACACCACCTACGGAGGCCGGTGGGTGGTCAACCCGTCCGGCGGGCTGATCTCCAAGGGCCATCCGCTGGGTGCAACGGGCCTGGCGCAGTGCGCCGAGCTGACGTGGCAGCTGCGCGGCACCGCCGACAAGCGACAGGTGGATAACGTCAGCGCCGCGCTGCAGCACAACATCGGGCTCGGCGGGGCCGCTGTTGTCACGGCGTACCAGCGCGCCGAGCGCTAGTCACCTCTCACCGTTTAAAGACGCGAAATCGTGCGATATTTGCCGAAATCGTGCGATTTGCGTGTTCTCGGCGGAATCCGGGAACGAATTCGGTGTCGCGGCGGTTGATGTGGAAGACTATTGACGTACACGATGACGGGAGGTGCGGCCATGCGGACAAAGTGGATGCTTGCCGCTGTAATTGCGGGTGTGTGCGGAGCGATCGCCGCGCCCGCCGGCCTCGCGTCTGCCGAGGAATCGCCGGGGCAGTTGATCAGCCGGCTCCAGGGCGAGGGCTACACGGTCAACATCGACCGTGTAGGCAGCGCGCCGCTCGACCAGTGCGTGGTGACCAACGTCAGGAACCCGCAGCAGGTCACGCAGTGGGTGCCGTACAACGGGCCGGGCAGGGATGGCAACCGCGTGCTCGTGCAGGTGGTCACCAGCCAATCGATTTCGGTGACGCTTAACTGCTCACACTGACGCGTTGGTGGACAACCGTTTTGGCGGCATCGCCGAATAGCGAAAGGCCCGCCCTGGGCGGGCCCTTGCGGTGTGTCAGCGACGAGAGCAGTCCAGCGTCACAGTGACCGTGCGGTCCACGGTGACGGGAACGAAGTCGCGACCGCGGCCACTCCCGCCGATCACAGGGACGAGTTCGGTTCGCTCCCTTGGATTTCGCACATTGGTGACCACGCAATCCTCAAGCGGTGCGCTCCCGAAGCGGTCGATCTTCACATCGAA
>JAOPVX010000214.1 GCA_025965975.1 Mycobacterium sp.
TCTCAGTCCCAGTGTGGCCGGACACCCTCTCAGGCCGGCTACCCGTCGTCGCCTTGGTAGGCCATCACCCCACCAACAAGCTGATAGGCCGCGGGCCCATCCCACACCGCAAAAGCTTTCCACCACACGCCATGCAGCGCGCGGTCATATCCGGTATTAGACCCAGTTTCCCAGGCTTATCCCAGAGTGCAGGGCAGATCACCCACGTGTTACTCACCCGTTCGCCACTCGAGTCACCCCAAAGGGCACTTTCCGTTCGACTTGCATGTGTTAAGCACGCCGCCAGCGTTCGTCCTGAGCCAGGATCAAACTCTCCAAACAAAACCCTCAAAAAAGGCCAATCAGAGAAACATTTGACCACAGCAACCAGTAACAAACTGGCAAAAAACAGTCACACCCCTAAACGGGAAAAAGAAGCATGACAAAAAACAACAACAAACAAAAACCACCAAACACACTATTGAGTTCTCAAACAACACACCCGCCCGGCCGCGCGACCAACCCCGCGGCTTTTGGCCACTGGTCGGTAGTGCGGACGGTCAGGAACCCACCGAAGTGGGACTTCCCTCTGGGACGCCGTCGCGTTCAGCGGCCTGACCGCGTCGCGACGACGTCAACAAGTTACGTGAGGGAAAACTCGGAGTCAAATGGGCTGATTGGGCGTGTCTTTCGATTCCGCTTTCATCGCGCGCACCAAAGGTGCGTCGGCTCCGACACCTCAGTCAACGCGTTCCACTCCGGCAATATTCCGCTTCCCGCGACGCAGGACCAGCCAGCGGCCGTGAAGGAAGTCCGAAACCTGTGGCACCCACTCCTCGCTGTCGATCCGCACGTTGTTGACGTACGCGCCGCCCTCCCCGATCGTCCGCCGCGCTGCGCCCTTGCTGCCCGACAACCCGCTGGCCACCAATAAGTCGGTGATGCTGTCAGGGCCGCCCGGCTTCAGCCCGGCCACCGATGCCTCTCGCAGCGCCGCGGCCAGCGTCGGCTCGTCGAGCTGGGACAACTCCCCCCGGCCGAACAGCGCCTGGCTGGCAAGTTCGACCGCGGCCGTCACAGCCTCCCCGTGCACCAGCGTGGTCAGCTCGCGGGCCAACCGACGCTGCGCCGCTCGCTCGTGGGGCCGCTCCGCCGTCACCTGCTCCAGTTCGGCCAGCTCGTCGTGCGACAGGAAGGTGAACCACTGCAGATACCGGACGACGTCGGCATCGGCTGTGTTGATGAAGTACTGGTACCAGGCGTACGGGCTCGTCATGTCCGGGTCGAGCCACAGGCTGCCACCGCCGGTCGACTTGCCGAACTTCTTGCCTTCCGAATCCGTCACCAGCGGCGTGGTCAGCGCGTGCACTGTCGCGCCGACCTTCTGGCGCACCAGCCGGACCCCGGCGATGATGTTGCCCCACTGATCCGAGCCGCCGATCTGCAGCATGCATCCGTACCGCTGGTGCAGCTCCACGTAGTCGTTGGCCTGCAACAGCATGTAGCTGAACTCCGTGTAGGAAATGCCGTCGCCCTCCAAGCGGCGGCGGACCGTATCGCGATCGAGCATGACGTTGACCGAGAAGTACTTACCGATGTCGCGGAGGAACTCGATCGCCGACAGCTCGCTCGTCCACGAGAGGTTGTTCTGCACGACGGCGCCCGTCGGCGAATCGTCGAAATCGACGAACCGCTCCAGCTGCCCGCGAATGCGATCAGCCCACTCCGCGACGGTGTCGGCGGTGTTGAGGGTCCGCTCGCCGGTGTCACGGGGGTCACCGATCATGCCGGTGGCACCGCCGGCCAACACGATCGGCCGGTGCCCGCCCCGTTGAAAGCGCCGCAGGGTCAGCAGCGGGATGAGGTGCCCGGCGTGCAGGCTCGGTGCGGTGGGGTCGAAGCCCGAATAGACGGTGATGGGTCCGGATTCCAACTCGGCCGCCAGCACATCCCGGTCGGTGGACTGCGCAATCAGTCCACGCCATTCCAACTCGTCGAGAATCGACGTACCCATGACTTCGATCTTCCCCTACGGTGATCTTCCCCCACGGTGATCTCCCCCACGGTGATCTTCCCCCACGGTCGATACCGATGTTGTTGCAGATCCGCGGTTGCCAACTGCCCGGCCGGACATGGCGGTCGCGCGACGAGCACCATGACAACGTGCACGTCGGCATTCAGGTCGGCAAACAGCCACGCGAGCTGGTGCCCGATTTGTGTACCTCACCTGGGGCGATGTCGGCGAGAACGGCTCCTTCGCGATGTTCCGCCGGGCCAAACTCATGCTCGCCGCCCGCATTGCGCCTCGAGAGGGCCGTCGACTGACGCGACGGTCAATCGCTTTCGCCGGGAGCCGGTGCCCGCGGACTACGCCGATACAGCGACACCTCCTGGCGGCCGGGCAGCCAGAATCGCCATGGACGGTCGGCGGCCTTGCTGACACCGACCCGCGGGCCATCGATACCGACGTGCTCATCACCGAGCGTCAACCGAACCGGACTTTTGGCGTCGAATAGGTCAATTCCGTTGTCGTCCATGGTGATTCCGAGGGCCGAACACAGATTGCCGGGTCCGCGCGCCAACGCCGCCGGTCGTGTCGAGTCTGCGCGTCGAGCCTGGGCCACGTCGATGCCTGCCTGCACCGTGGCCGCCCGCAGCAACACCGCCCCCGCCACCCCGTCCGCGGCGCACACGACGTTCGCGCACACGTGAATGCCGTGACTGCGATACGTGTAGAGCCGCCCGGCGGGGCCGAACATCACCGAACTGCGCATCCGCGGCCCGCGAAACGAGTGTGACGCGGCGTCGGGCCAGGGCCCGTCGAGCGGGCCGCCGTAGGCCTCTACCTCCACGATCGCAGCGCTCACGCCGCGCCCGGTGAGGGCGGCGCCGAGCAGCCGCCGGGCCGCGGTCAGCGGGTCCACAGACAGCAGCTCGGCACTCACCCGAGCGATTCTGCCCGTGGCCCTTGACACGCCTACCAGCGGGGAGGATTATTCATCGCATGATGAGTTCATCGAGCGATGAATTACTGCGCAATGGGGTCGAGCCCGTCATCGACGTCCGGAATCTGCGGGTCATCCGCGGTAAACGGGTCGCGCTGGAGAACATCTCGGTGCAGATCGCGCGGGGCACGATCACCGGACTGCTTGGGCCGTCGGGATGCGGCAAGACGACGCTGATGCGCAGCATCGTTGGCACCCAGATCATCGCCGAGGGCACGGTGACGGTGCTGGGCCGCCCGGCCGGTTCCGCCGAGCTGCGCCACCGCGTCGGCTACGTCACGCAGGACCCAACGATTTACAACGACCTGCGGATCGTCGACAACGTGCGCTACTTCGCCGCGCTCTACGGCACGGACTCGAACGCCGCCGATCAAGCGATATCGGCCGTCGGCCTTCAGGACCACCGAACCGCCTTGTGCGGCAACCTGTCCGGCGGTCAGCGCACTCGGGCGTCGCTGGCCTGTGCACTGGTGGCCCATCCCGATCTGTTGGTGCTCGACGAACCCACCGTCGGCCTGGACCCCGTGCTGCGCGTCGACCTGTGGGAGCAGTTCGATCAACTCGCCAGAAGCGGAACGACTCTGCTCGTTTCCAGCCACGTCATGGACGAGGCCGACCACTGCGGCGACCTGCTGCTCATGCGCGAAGGCCACCTGCTCGCCCACACCACCCCGACCAAGCTACGAGAGGACACAGGATGTCAGTCACTGGAGGAAGCGTTTCTGTCCGTCATTCGGCACAGCACCGCAACCGCGGCCGGCTGAGCCCGCAGGCATACCTTGCCACCACCGCGCGGATCCTGCGCCAGCTCGCCGCCGATCATCGCAGCGTCGCGATGATCCTGGTGGTGCCAAGCCTGATCATCACGCTGATGTACTTCATGTTCCAGAATGCACCGCATCGGCCAGGCAGCCCGCCGCCGTTCAACAACGCGTGCCTGATCATGCTGGGCGTGTTCCCGCTCATCGTGATGTTCTTGATCACGTCGATAACGATGCAGCGAGAACGGGTTTCGGGAACCTTGGAGCGCATTCTGACCACTCCCCTGCGCCGGCTCGACCTGCTGGCGGCGTACGGCACCGCGTTCTCGATCGCGGCCGCGGCACAGGCCACGCTGGCGTGCGTCGTATCGTTCTGGTTCCTCGGATTGGACACCAAGGGCAGCCCGATTCTGGTGTTCACCATCGCGATCATCAACGCCGTGCTCGGCGTGGGGCTGGGCCTGCTGTGTAGTGCGTTCGCCCGCACCGAGTTTCAGGCCGTGCAGTTCATGCCGGTGGTCATCGCCCCGCAGTTGCTGCTCTGCGGCATCATCGTGCCGCGTGAGGTGCTGCCCGACTGGCTGCATTGGATCAGCAATGTGTTGCCGGCCAGCTACGCTCTGGAGGCGCTGCAACAGGTCGGCGCGTACTCGGAGCCGACGGCCATCGCCGTGCGCGACATCGCCGTCGTGATCGGCTTCGCGGTTATCGCGCTGTGTCTGGCCGCGGCGACGCTTCGACGAAGGACACCCTGACCGACTTGACGACCAACATCGAACGCAAGCGTCCCGGGCGCCCGCCAGGGACGTCGGACACCCGAGAGCGTATCCTCACCAGCGCCCGAGACCTGTTCGCCCGCAACGGCGTCGATAAGACATCGATCCGGGCAATCGCGGCCGACGCGGGTGTGGATCCCGCGCTCGTACACCACTACTTCGGCACCAAGACCCGGCTGTTCGCCGCGGCCATCCACATTCCGATCGACCCCATGGCAGTCATCGGTCCGCTGCGGGAAGTCCCGGTCGAACAGATCGGCTACACGCTGCCGTCGATCCTGTTGCCGCTGTGGGACTCCGAGCTGGGCAAGGGATTCATCGCAACCCTGCGGTCCATCCTGGCGGGCAGCGAAGTCTCACTTGTTCGTTCCTTCCTTCAAGAAGTCATCGCGAAAGAGGTTGGCTCGCGCGTCGACAATCCCCCTGGCAGCGGACCAATCCGCGTGCAGTTCGTCGCGTCGCAGTTGGTGGGCGTCGTGATGGCCCGCTACATCCTGGAATTGGACCCGTTCAAGTCGCTACCGGTCGAGCAGATCGCCGAAACCATCGCGCCCAACCTGCAGCGTTACCTCACCGGTGAACTACCCGGACTCACCTGACGTCGACTTCGCCACCGCGAGCATCCGCTGATGCTCTGCGTCGTCGGTCACCGCGACGGCCTCGTCGACGAGCAGCACCGGGATGCCGTCCTCGATGCGGTACGCGCGGCGAAGCCGCGGGTTGTAGAGGAACTCGTCGTCGACCAACAGCAGGGGCCCGCGGTCCTCCGGGCAGACGAGGATGCTCAGCATCTTTTCGTCAAGCACCACGCGGGCTAGCCGATGGGCTGGTTGATCGTGTTGCCGGGGACGCCGACGGAGACGCCGCCATTGGGGTCGCCGGGATTTGGCGGCACCCCCGGCGGCTGGGTCGGGCCCATGCCGAGGCCGGATCCGGGCTGCGCCGGGTTTTTCGCGTTCTGCTGAAGCGCCTGCATTTTGCGCTGGTGGGCGAGCGTCTCCTTGAGCGCATCAACGAGGCGGCTCTGGTTGGGGAGGTAGTCCCAGCCTGCCTGCAGCGCATCGAGATTGGACTTCGACGGTTTGAAGCCCAGCCCACGCAGCGTCAGCGCCTCCTTGACGAAATTGGAGATCTGGCCGCCGCCTGCGCCCTCCATGTACTTGGCGCCGACGTCGTCGAGGACATCGGCATTCGCGGTCGCCGATCCGATGCCCATCAGCAGCCCGACAACCATGGCGCTGCTGGCCACGGCGCCCGTTACTGCACGCCGCAGATTACCGGTCTGCTTACCAGTCTGCCCAGTCTGCACTGTCATCAATCCTCCTGCCGCCAGCGGGAGCCTAACAGCGAGTCGGGCGCGAGGCACCAGCTCACTGCGCAGCGCCGGCGATCTCGATGCGTACCGCGACGGTCAACCGCTTGTACCGATTCGTATCGGGATCCAGATACCAGGCGTTACGCGACGGCTTGGGGACGCCATCGGCCCGCATCGGGCTGAGCAGCGGGCGATAGGACGCGCTGAGCTTCATCTCCTGCACCACGTGCACAATGTCGGGCGGGTTGCCGACGGGCAGGTCGGCCAGTGCTTCGGACAGATCCGCCGAGGGAATGCTGCCGCCTGGGCGCAACGCAAGCGCGGTGATGGCCAGCTGGTGGCCACCCACGTCCACCCCGTACGTCGCGGCCAGATCCACCGCCCCGAGCCTGCCGACGGCGTCGTTGATGGGTGAGGCATAGACCGGACCGCGCGGCGTGTGGATCACCATGCCACGGTCGTCGACGAGCCAATAGTCGCCGTCCTCGTCGCGGCGGAACAGGTATTCGGTCGACACCCAGGTGTCGGCTGGCGCGAACACGCCGCGCTTGACCGATGCCGTCGGGTCGACGGGCCCGTGCGGGTGGGCCAGCAGCACGCCGACCTCGTTCGCATCGGCTCTGCGCACGAATCCGCGGTCGTCCTCGAGGATCAGGTCGTCCTCGGGGTCATAGGCGGCCAGTTCGACCTCGCCGCCGCCGGGTAGCGCCCTGCCCTTGCTGCCCATCTTGGCGCCGGAAACGTTGGCCAGTACCGCCTGCCCGTCGGTGGTGGCGAAGAACTCCACCACATGCGCAGGTGCGAACACGTCGATGACGCGCTTCCACAGGCCGGTCGGCATGCCGGAACCGATGAACAACCGCACCGGGTGGCTGCCGGTCATCGAGAACGACGGATCGTCGATGACGTCCCGCAGCATCGCCCAGGTGTAGGACACCACGGTGACGCCGTACTGGCGGATCTCCTGAACGAACCGGTCGGGCTGTAGGCCACGCGACAGCGCGATGCGCGAACCGCCCACCACGGCGCCGCCCAGGCTCACCAACAACCCCGACTGATGGTGCAGCGGGGTCAGGCAGTAGACGGTGTCACCGCGGCCGAGATTGGCGGCCGAAGCCGTGCCGAATGCGGACAAGGCCCAGCGGTAGTTGGTGATCTGGCGGGCGACCAGCTCACCGCCGATCGAGCTGAACGCGACGAACGCCAGGTCACGGGCCAGGCCCGGATTCGGCCGGTACCAGCCGGGCAGGTCGACGACGTCGGGGTCGATCTTCTCCATGTCGGTGACGTCGGCATCGTCCGACAGGTGCAGCTCGCGCGATTCGCCGCCGCCGAGCACCAGCACTCTCACGTCGAGCCGGCGGGCTGCCTCAAGGTTGCTCGGGTCGGCGATGACCTCCGACACCCCACCGAGCCGCGCCGCGGTGGCCAGGTCGACGTCGGGCGGCATCACCACCGCAACGGCGCCCAACCGCGAAAGGGCGGCGATTGCGACGAGCGCGCTGGGTCGGGTCTCCATCAGCACCCCGACATGGGCGCCCTGGCGCACGCCGACCTCGATGAGACCGCGTACGACGTTGTTGATGCGCCGATCCACGGCCTCGAAGGTGTGTACTCGGCCGTCGAACAGCAGGCACTCGCCGCCGGGGAGGTCGCGTGCCTGCTCGGACATGATGCGGCCGAGCGAGATGCGGGTGTGGTCATTGATCTGGCCGAGGCGCGCCAGCCTTGGCAGCGTGCGGTAAGTCTCGATCGCCAGCGTCCGCGCGGACTTGTTGGCTGCGACCAGCGCGTCGGCCGCCGACCGGGCCAGGCTGAAGATCATCTCGGTGGCCGCGGCGGTGCCGTGAGCGACACGCGAGCTGAGCGAGACGCCGCTTTCACTGTGCTTGGCGGGCTGCAGCGCCATCGGCGTAACGCCATCGGGCAGTTCCCCGGCCCCGTCGATCCAGCTGACCCACTGCGCGACCGTCGGCCAGGCCTGCGTCGCGGCCTTGGACCCGACGACGAGGCCGAAATGGCCTGTGCGGATGAGGTATTCGTAGACATCGGCCTGCGGGGCGGCGCGCTTGATGCCGCGCACGGAGGCCGGCTGACCGATGTCGTCGACCTCACCGATGATCGCCAGCACCGGGCAGTCGATGTCGGACAGCGTGACCAGGTCGCCGTGGATCGAAAAGCCGCCGGTCATCATCCTGTTGTGGGCGATGAACTGCTTGAGCAGCTCGGAGATCGCCGGCCCCGACCACGCGATCCAGCCCTCCGACTGCAGGAAGCGTCGCTGTTGCTCCCTGGGCAGCAGCGCCTCGCGGTCGTGCAGCTGGCGCAGGAAGTCCAGCCGCGACTGCGCGGTCTTGATCGGATCGAGCATCTGGAACCCGGCGCGCGCCAGCCAGCCGGGGATGTCGATGCGACTGAACACGTGGTCCGCCATGAAGTCCGCGGCCGCAGGCGCCAGGCTGGCAGGCATGTTCATCGGCAGGGCGGCCAGCGTGTCGACCGGCGAGCCGAACGCGACGATGCTGGCCAGGTCCTTCGACCGCCGGTAGGCCGCGACCTGGTAGGCGAACATCCCGCCCTGCGAGTAGCCGGCCAGGTGGACGTCGCGGCCGGTGACCTCCTTGACGGTGTCGATGGCGTCGCTGAGCGCGACGACGTGGTCGGCAAGGTCGCGGTCCATGCCGCCCTCGACCTTGTCGGGCGAGCCGAAGTCGATCACCCAGGGATCGATGCCCGCCTTGTGCAGGATGCCGACCGCGCCGGCGTCGCGGGTGACATCCCACATGTCGGCCGACATCATCATCGGGTGCACCATCAGAACCGGAGGTCCTGGCCGGTTGGCCCCCGGCCGGGCGTCGGGCGGGAAGTAGCGCCGCAGCCGGTACATCGGAACGCTCTGGATGATCTGGAACGGCGATGGCACGGCGCCGGTTTCCAGGCCGCCGTAACGCAGCACTTCCAGCCCGTTCTGCGCGGTGGCCACCAGCCGCCCCACTGGCCTGGTTATTGCCGAAAGGTCCACCACGACCCACTCCCCTTATGCGCTGCCAGTCCCCCGACTGCCGCCGCCCATCATGGCACAGCGCCCTGGGCGGGCCTGCGCGTTTGGCCCTGCAGGCGACCTATCATCGGCGGCTGAGATGGCGAATTTAATCAACGTTGAGCGGGCGACCGTCGGCTACGGCACCCGCACGCTGCTCGACGCGGTCAGCCTGGGCGTCGACGACGGCGACGCGATCGGCGTCGTCGGGCGCAACGGCGACGGCAAGACCACGCTGCTGCAGGTGGTGACCGGGACCCGGCAGCCCGATTCCGGCCGGGTCACCCACACCTCGGGCCTTTCGGTGGGCTACCTGCGGCAGGCCGACGACTTCGCGGAAGGGGCCACCGTGCGGGAGGTGATCGTCGGCGGCAGGCCGGACCACATCTGGGCGGCCGAACCCGACACCCGCGCGGTCGTCTCGCATCTGTTGTCCGGTGTCGAGCTCGCCTCCGATGTGGGCCGGCTCTCGGGGGGTGAACGTCGCAGGGTGGCGCTGGCCGAGGTGCTGCTGGCCGGTCACGACGTGCTGGTGCTCGACGAGCCCACCAACCATCTCGATGTCGAAGTGATCGGGTGGCTGGCCGGCCACCTCACCGGCCGACCGGCCAAGGCGCTGGTGGTGGTCAGCCATGATCGCTGGTTCCTTGACGCGGTGTGCACGCGCACGTGGGAGGTACACGGCGGCGGGGTCGACGCATACGACGGCGGGTACGCGGCCTACGTCCTGGCCCGCGCCGAGCGGATGCGGCTGGCGGCAGGGACCGAGGCGCGCAGGCGCAACCTGATGCGCAAGGAGCTGGCGTGGCTTCGGCGGGGCCCGCCGGCACGCACCTCGAAACCCAAGTTCCGGATCCAGGCCGCCAACGAGCTGATCGCCAACGAGCCGCCGCCGCGCGATTCGCTTGTGCTGCAACGCTTTGCCACCAGCCGGCTGGGTAAGGACGTGTTCGACCTGCATCGGGTGCGGCTGGAGGTGGCCGATCGGGTGATCTTGGATCGCGTCGACTGGTCCATCGGGCCAGGCGCACGGTTCGGGCTGGTCGGCGTGAACGGCACCGGCAAGACCTCGGTGTTGCGGCTGCTGGACGGTGACCTGCACCCGGCCGCCGGCACGATCAAGCGCGGCACCACGCTGAGGATCGGCCACCTGAGTCAGGCGCTGGCCGAAGTGGACGGCACCGACCGTGTCCTTGATGCCGTCGAAAGCCGGCGGCGGGTGACGCAACTGGCAGGGGGCGGCGAGATCAGCGCGGACACCCTGCTGAAGGATTTCGGGTTCACCGGCGACAAGCTGACCGCTCGGGTGGCCGACCTGTCCGGCGGTGAGCGGCGACGGCTGCAGTTCCTGCGGCTGCTGCTCGACGAGCCGAACGTGCTGTTGCTCGATGAGCCGACCAACGACCTGGACATCGACACGCTGACCGTGATCGAGGACTACCTGGACGGCTGGCCGGGGACGCTGATCGTCGTCACGCACGACCGGTACTTCCTCGAGCGGGTTTGCGACCTCACCTATGCGCTCACCGGCGACGGCCGATGCGACCTGCTGCCCGGCGGCATCGAGCAGTACCTGGCGCACAGAGCGGCAGCGTCACCGGATGGGCCTGCCCGTCCTGAGCCTTCGCGGGGACAGTCAGCGTCGGCGCGAGAACGTCGGGCAGGCAAGGAGATGGCCCGCATCGAGGGCCAGCTGGCCAGGCTCGACGAGCAGATCGCCGCATTGCACGAGTCGATGGCGGATGCGGCTTCGGATCACGTTCGGCTCGGCGAGCTCAATACCGACTTCAACAAGCTGCTGGCTCGCAAGGAATCTCTCGAAGAAGCCTGGCTGGCCGCTGCCGAGGATTAAGCCGGGGATTAGTCACTGGCGCCGGGGATCGACCCGTCAGCGACGGCGCCCGCAAGCTGCGCGTGGTCGCGCTGGTTCTGGTCGGCGTATGCGAAGGCGAACGCTGTGACTGCGTTCGCGACCTTGGCGCCGGTACCCAGATAGTCGGCGATCGCGGCGGCGTCGCCGCTGCGGGCGTGCGCGCGGGCCATCACCCGTCCGCAGGCACCGGCGAAGTTCGCCAACCGATCTGCGATCGTCTCGCCCGTCGGGATGACCTTGCCGTCCCGGAACTGACGCACGTAGAAGTCCTTGCCGGCGTTCGTCGTCCAGCCCACGAACATGTCGGTGGCACTCTGAATCATGCGCTGCCCGTTGATCACTCGCTGACCGTGATTCTGGTAATGACTGGGCCCGAGGAACTTCTCGTACACCGACGGCCCCGCCTGCTTCAGCTGTAGGAACAGCGGGTCGCGGGTACGACGCTCTTCCAGCAGCACCAGGTAGACGAGCATCCCGACGCTGCCGACACCGACGACCTGCCGAACCGCGTCGGCAAGGTCGAACCGCGACAGCAGACTCCAGATGTGGTCGGGGACCGAGTTCCGATACGTCGCATCGATCAAGTCGGGGTCGACATCGTCGTCGCCCAAGATGTGCGTGCGGAACGGCGGATCTTCGATGATCCTTCGGCGATCGTCGATCAACGTCGTCAGCTTTTTAGACGCCCCGCGACTCGTGCGTTTGCGAGCTTGCGAATCGATCTGACCGCCGATCTCATCGGCGTCGTATCGCGCCAGCTGGCCGATCAGCTCGTCGACGTCGACACGGTCGTACCAGATGTCGATCTCCGGCACCGTTGCGTACGTGCGCATCGCGTCGGCGTAGCCACCGAAGGCCGCGCGGACCGACTGCCGCGCCACCCTCTCAGACACCCCGTGGTCGCGGGCGAGTACCACCAGGGAGGCGACGAGTCGCTTCACATCCCAATCGAACGGGCCCGGCAGCGTCTCGTCGAAATCCCGGAGGTCGAACGACAGGTTGCGTTCGGGCGTTTTCCACAAACCGAAGTTGAGCACGTGCGCGTCCCCGCACAACTGCACGGTGATTCCCGTGTTCGGGGTTGAGGCAAGGTCGGCCGCCATCACCGCGGCGGCACCGCGAAAATATGTCCACGGCGACGCGGCCATCCGGCCGTGCCGGATGGGTATCAGGTCGGGAGCACGGAACTCGTTCTGCGCCAAGATGGTCGCCAGTGCGTCGTGGCCGCGCCCGGCCTGATTCCAGTCCGCAAGGGCGCGGCGCGGCACGACTTTGCGCGCCGAGCGGCCTTCGCCCGCACGCTCGGGACTGCGCACGGTGGCACGTTCTTTGATGGCGAGCGGTGTCTCCGGCATCGGCGAATTATCCCAGCCAGTAGCCGTACTAGTGGCGTTTCAGCCGGGCGCGCAGGCGGTCGGCGGTGTCGCGGACGACACCGAGCTGCTTGGCGACCTGGATGGGGGCCGTGCCGCCCCTGGCGTCGCGGGAGTTGACCGATCCGTCGACGGTGAGCACCTCGCGCACCTGCGCCGTCAGCTCCGGGTGGATCTCGGCGAGCTCGGCATCTTCGAGGTCCTCAAGCCCGACGCCGCGGGCCTCGGCAGCACGCACCGCAGCGCCGGCCGCCTCGTGCGCGACCCGGAACGGAACTCCCCGTCGCACCAGCCATTCCGCGACATCGGTGGCCAGTGTGTACCCAAGCGGCGCCAGCTCGGCCATCCGGTCGACGTCGAAGCGCAGCGTGCCGACAAGGCCCGCCATCGCGGGCAGCAGCAGCTCGAGCTGTGCGACCGAGTCGAACACCGGCTCCTTGTCCTCTTGCAGGTCGCGGTTGTACGCCAGCGGCTGCGCCTTCAGCGTGGCAAGCAGTCCGGTGAGATTGCCGATCAGCCGGCCGGACTTACCTCGGGCCAGCTCTGCAATGTCGGGGTTCTTCTTCTGCGGCATGATCGAGCTGCCCGTCGACCACGAGTCGTGCAGCGTCGCATAGCCGAATTCGGTTGTGCTCCAAAGGATGATGTCCTCGGCGAGCCGGGACAGGTTGACGGCGATCATCGACAGCACGAATGCCGCCTCCGCGGCGAAATCGCGGGCCGCGGTGGCATCGATCGAATTATCGGCCGCGGCCTCGAAGCCCAGTTCGTCGGCGATCGCGTCGGGGTCAAGGCCCAGCGACGACCCAGCCAGCGCCCCGGATCCGTACGGCGACACCGCGGCTCGCTTGTCGAAGTCAGCGAGCCGATCCACATCGCGCAGCAGCGGGTGTGCGTGTGCCAGCAGATGATGAGCCAGCAGGATCGGTTGCGCAGACTGCAGGTGCGTCTTGCCCGGCATGATCGCCGTCGGGTGTGCGGCCGCCTGGGTGGACAGCGCACCAACCAAATCGAGCACACCGTCGGCGACCCGGCGCACCGCGTCGCGCAGCCACAGCCGAAGCAGCGTGGCCACCTGATCGTTTCGCGACCGGCCCGCGCGCAGCCGTCCGCCGAGCTCCTCACCGACGCGATCGATCAGGCCGCGCTCCAGCGCGCCGTGCACGTCCTCGTCGGTGACCAACGGTCCGAAACTCCCGTCGCCGACATCCTCGACCAGGCTGTCCAGCCCGACGAGCAGCCCGTCTCGTTGCTCCTCCGTCAACAGCCCGGCCCGAAACAGCACCCGCGCGTGGGCCTTCGACGCGGTGATGTCGTACGGCGCCAGCACCCAGTCGAAGTGCGTCGACTTGCTTAGCGCGGCCAACGCGTCCGACGGGCCATCGGCGAACCGACCGCCCCACAGCGATCCCTCGTTGGTGCTCACTGGCCGGCGAGATCCCTGCGCGCAGAAATCTTCGACGACAGGCCGTGCACGTGCACGAAGCCCTTCGCCGCGGACTGGTCAAAGGTGTCGCCCTCGTCGTAGGTCGCCAGGTTGAAGTCGTAGAGCGACTCGGCGCTGCGCCTGCCGTTGACCGCAATGTGCCCGCCGTGCAAGACCATCCGGATCTCGCCCGACACATGCTCCTGCGTCTTGACGACGAACGACTCCAGCGCGGTCTTCAGTGGCGAGTACCACAAGCCGTCGTACACCAGCTCGCCCCACCGCTGGTCGGTCGTCCGCTTGAACCGGCCGAGTTCGCGCTCAAGCGTGACGTGCTCCAGCTCGGTATGCGCGGTGATGAGCACCATCGCGCCGGGCGCCTCGTAGATTTCGCGGCTCTTGATGCCGACCAGCCGGTCCTCGACGACGTCCAGCCGGCCCACACCCTGCGCGCCGGCACGCTCGTTGAGCTCCTCGATGGCCTGCAGCACGGTCACCGGCCTGCCGTCGATCGAAACCGGCACTCCGCGTTCGAATCCGACGATGACCTCATCGGGGCTGCTCCAGTTGACGGTCGGGTCCTCGGTGTAGTCGTAGACGTCCTTGGTCGGCGCGTTCCACAGGTGTTCGAGGAACCCGGTTTCCACCGCCCGGCCCCACACGTTCTGGTCGACCGAGAACGGTGAGCGCTTGGTGACGTTGATCGGGATGGCGTTCTCCTCGGCGAACGCGATGGCCTTTTCCCGCGTCCACGCGTAGTCGCGGACAGGGGCCAGCACCTCGAGATCCGGTGCCAGCGACGCGAACCCGACCTCGAAGCGGACCTGATCGTTGCCCTTGCCGGTGCAGCCGTGGGCGACGATGCCGCCGCCGTGCTCGCGCGCCGCGGCCACCAGATGCTTGACGATGAGCGGTCGGCTCAGCGCCGACACCAACGGGTAGCGGTCCATGTAGAGCGCGTTGAACTGGATGGCGGGCAGGCAGTACTCGTCGGCGAACTCGTCCTTGGCGTCGACCACGACGGCCTCCACCGCGCCGCAGTCCAGTGCCCGCTTCCGCACGACCTCCATGTCCTCGCCGCCCTGACCGAGGTCAATGGCAACGGCGACGACCTCATGACCGGTCTCCTTGCCGATCCAGCTGATCGCCACCGAGGTGTCAAGACCACCGGAATACGCCAAGATGACGCGTTCGGACATTGACCAATCTCCTTCAGTTGGGCCCGTGTTGCAGGTTCTCGATCGTGGTGGCCAGCTCGGCACCCGTCATCGGATCGCGCGCCACCACCAGGATGGTGTCATCGCCGGCGACGGTGCCAACCACATACGACAGCGCAGCGCGGTCGATCGCGCTGGCCAGATAGTGCGCCGCGCCGGGCGGAGTGCGCAGCACCGCGAGGTTGCCGCTGGCGTCTGTCGATACCAGCAACTCACTCAGCAGCCGCGACATGCGTTCGGTGCCACCGGAAACCCCGCGCACCGGGCTGCCGTCCTCGGGCACGATGTACACGCCGACACCGCCGTCGGCGCCGCGCAGCTTGACCGCACCGAGTTCCTCAAGGTCGCGTGACAGCGTGGCCTGGGTGGCGTCGATGCCTTCGTCGGCAAGCATCGCGGCCAGTTCGGTCTGGCTGTGCACGGATTTCGACGACAGCAGCGCGACGATGCGGGCCTGCCGGCCTGCCCGGGTGGCGCTGATCTCCGGCGCCTTGCCCGCGGTCATCCTGATCGCTCCAGCAGCCACACCAGCAGCGCCTTCTGGGCGTGCAGCCGGTTCTCTGCCTCGTCCCACACCGCGCTCTGCGCTCCGTCGATCACCTCGTCGGTGATCTCTTGCCCGCGATGCGCCGGAAGGCAATGCAACACAACGGCATTCGATTGGGCCCGCGCCAGCAGCACTTCGTCGACCCGGAACGGTCGGAACGGTCCCACCCGGTCCAGCCCATCGTTCTCCTGCCCCATCGACGTCCACGTGTCGGTGACCAGCACGTCGGCACCGTCGGCGGCGGCTTGTGGGTCCGCCGTCACGGTCACCGTGGCGCCGGTGTCGGCAGCACGGTGCTCGGCGGCCGAGACGAACTGTGGGTCGGGCTCGAAACCGGCGGGGGCGGCGACGGTCACATGTATGCCGGCGGTAACCCCGCCGAGCATGAGCGAGTGGGCCATGTTGTTGGCGCCGTCGCCGAAGTACGACAGCCTCAGGCCGTTCAACGTGCCCCGGCGTTCGTCGAGTGTCTGCAGGTCGGCGAGCACCTGGCAGGGGTGGAACTGGTCGGAGAGCGCATTGACAACCGGCACCGCTGCGGCGGACGCCATGGCGGTCAGGCGGTCCTGGGCGAATGTCCGCCACACGATCGCATCGACGTAGCGGGACAACACCTTTCCGGTGTCCTCCAGCGTCTCCTCACGACCCAGCTGAGTGCTGCGGCCGTCCACCACCACCGCGTGCCCACCGAGCTGGGCGATGCCGATC
The DNA here is from genome assembly GCA_025965975.1 of Mycobacterium sp. Lineage (GTDB taxonomy): Bacteria > Actinomycetota > Actinomycetes > Mycobacteriales > Mycobacteriaceae > Mycobacterium. The sequence continues at coordinate 16,021 of JAOPVX010000214.1, forward strand.
TCGAACGAGAACCGGGTGCGGGTGGAGTTCTTGTCGAAGATGACGGCCACCGCGCGCGGGCCCTCGAGCGGGCGCCTGCTGAACGGGTCCTCCTTCAGCTCGGCGGCCAGCGCCAGCACCTCGGCCTGCTCGTCGGGCGCCAGATCATCGTCGCGCAGGAAATGCCTGACTTGATGCTCTTCGCGCGAGCGGCTCATCGCCGTCATGACGCGTCGCTCTTGTCCAGCACGCCAGGAAGGGCCTTGAGGAAGTCGTCGATCTGCCCCTCGGTGATGACCAGGGGCGGGGCCAGCCGGATCACATCGGGCGCGGGCGCGTTGACCAGGAATCCGGCGTCGCGGGCCGCGGCCTCGACGGGCTTGGCTGCCGGTGCGCGCAGCACGACGCCCCGCAGCAGTCCCCGGCCACGGACGTGGTCGACGAGCGGGTGCCCCAGCGACTCGATGCCATGGCTGAGCGTCTTGCCGAGCACCTCGGCGCGGCCGATCAGATCGTCGTCGGCGAGCACCTTGAGCACCGCGAGTGCAGCGGCCGTGCAGACCGGGTTGCCGCCGAACGTGCTTCCGTGCAGGCCGGGGGTCAGCAGATCGGCCGTCGCGCCGACCGCAAGGCACGCGCCGATCGGCAAGCCGCCGCCCAGCCCCTTGGCCAGGGTGACGATGTCGGGCGTGATCCCGTCGTGCTGGTGTGCGAAAAACGCTCCGGTGCGGCCCACCCCGGTCTGCACCTCGTCGAGTACGAGCAGCGCGCCGTGCTTGGCGGTGATCTCGCGTGCGGCCACCAGGTAGCCGGCGGGCGGGACGACCACCCCGCCCTCCCCCATGATCGGCTCGAGAAACACCGCGGCGGTGTCCGCGTCGACGACGCGCGCGAGTGCGTCGGCGTCGCCGTAGGGCACGAACGTGACGTCGCCCGGCAGCGGCTCGAACGGCGCCCGCTTGGCAGGCTGACCCGTCAGCGCGAGCGATCCCATGGTGCGGCCGTGGAAGGCACCTTCTGCGGCAACGAGCTTGGTGCGCCCGGTGAGGCGGCTGATCTTGAAGGCCACCTCGTTGGCTTCGGTACCCGAATTGCAGAAGAACGCCCGCGCGGGCACGTCGACGCCGAGGTGGGCGACAAGGGCTTCGGCGAGCGCGATGCACGGCTCGGTGGCGTACAGATTGGACGTGTGTCCCAGTGTGTTCAGCTGGCGCGTGACGGCGTCGATCACCGCGGGATGCCGGTGGCCGAGGA